>JBOHKK010000090.1:0-18277 GCA_050729115.1 Geminicoccaceae bacterium
GCGCGACCTTGACCAGCGGCCCGCGCAGACGGCCGAGCGCGTCGGTGAGCTCGCGCGCCAGCGCGGCGCCGTCCTCGCCGGCCCCCAGATAGCGCTCGCTCGCAAGCCGCGCCATGAAGCGGCCCAGCACGGTCGAGATCCTGGCGTAGCGGGCGAGCCGGCCGGGGAGGCTGCTACCGCTCGGCATCGACGTCATGGCACCATGGTCCGAACTCTTCCGCGAAACGACCGCCATGGAGATAGGTCGCGCGCGCGCCATGTCGCGGCCGGCGCCGCTCAGCCGTCGGCGGCATCGAGCCACACCAGGGCCGCGGACAGCGTCGCGACCGAGAGGATGCTGGACAACAGGATCGCGGTCGCGCTCTCGGCCTGACCGGCATCGTAGCGCACCCCGAACAGGTAGACGTTGACGCCCACCGGCATCGCGGCGAGCAGGATCGCCACCTTGGCCCAGAGCGGCGGCACGTCGAACACCAGGGTCGCGAGCGCCCACACGGCGAGCGGGCAGACCACGAGCTTGATGGCGACCATGACCAACGCGACCTGGAGCGCGCCCGCGATCCGGTACGCGCGCAGGCTGGCGCCCATCGAGAACAGGGCGCACGGCACCGCGGCGCCCGCCACCAGCGCGGGTCCAGCGCTCGAGCGCCGCCGGCAACCTCAGGCCGAGGAGGTTGCAGCCGAGGCCGCCCAGAAGGCCCCACAGGATCGGGTTCCTGGCGAGGCCGCCGAGCGCCTTGCCCGGCACCGCGCGCAGCTCCTCGCGCCGGGCGCCGCCGACCTCGAGCACGACCGTGATCGTGGTGAACAGGATCGTGCCGTGGAACGCCAGCAGGAGAAACAGCGGCAGGCCCGCCGCCTCGCCGAGCCCGGTCAGCACCACCGGGATGCCGAGCAGGACCGAATTGCCGAAGGCGCAGCCGAAGCCGATGATCGCCTGCCGCTCGAACGGTCCTTTGAACAGGATGCGCGTGATCGCCATGCCGAGGCCGAACGCGACCGCGGTGCCCCCGTAGAACGAGCCGAGATAGCCCCACGCGATCGCGTCGGGCAGCGCGGTGGTCGCCATGTTGCGGAACAGCAGTACCGGGATCGCGAAGTAGAACACGAAGCTGGCGAGCGCCGTCGCCGCCCCCGCGCCGAACACCCGCGTGAAGGTGGCGGCATAGCCGAACGCGAGCAGGCCGAAGATCGGCAGGATGACGTCGAGGACGATGGTCAGCGGCGTTTCCTGGTAGCGCGTCGCGCCGGGCGAGGCGCGACCTTCTGCCCGGGCGCACCTGTACAACCGCCCCGCCGGCGCTGTCGAGAGGACGCCCTCGGCGGGCGCGGCAGCTACGCCGGCCCAGCAACGCCTGCCGTTGCCGGTGACGGGCCGGCGATCGGCGCAGCGGCCTGTTGCACGCGAGTTTCAGCCGCCGGGGCGGAGGCCCTGAGAGATATGGGCGAGTTTCAGCCGCCGGACCGCAGGCACCGAGAGACATGGAAAAAATCAGCCGCCGGGGCCGCAGTCGAGGCAGCGCGGCACGACCTCGGGCCCCATGCGCAGCTGGCGGTTGAGATCGCGCAGGCCGGTGCGCAGACCCTCCTCGATCACCGGGTGATAGAACGGCATGGCGAGCATCTCGTCGACGCTGAGCGCCTGCTGCGCCGCCCAGGCGAGGAGATGGCCGATGTGCTCGGCGCGCGGGCCGATCATCTCGGCGCCCAGGAACAGCCCGGTGCCATGGGCGCCGTACAGCCGCAGCAGGCCCCGATTCTTGTTGATCACCCGGCTGCGGCCCTGATCCTCGAACGACACCTCGCCGATCGCGTGGTCGACGCCGCCTGCCTGCAGCTCCCGCCAGGATTTGCCGACGGTCGCGATCTGCGGATCAGAGAACACGATGCCGAGCGCCGCGCGCCGGCGCTGCGCCCGGACGTCCGGGTAGCGGCCGGCATTGTCGCCGGCGATCTTGCCCTCGTCCGCGGCCTCGTGCAGCAGCGGCACCGCGTCGTCGGCATCGCCGGCGATGAAGACATGGCTGTCACCGCACCGCCCGGTGAAGCGGTCGAACACCGGCACGCCCCTGTCGTCGAGCTCGAGACTGGTGCTCTCGAGGCCGAGCCGTTCGACGTTCGGGCGCCGCCCGGTGGCCGCGAGCAGGACATCGAACGTCTCGGTACGCTCGCTGCCGTCGGCATCGGCGAAGGTCACCGCCACCTGGCCGTCGCGCTCTTCGACGGCGTCGACCTTGGCATCGGGATCGAACGCAAACTCCGCCGCGAAGGTGCTGGCCGCGTAGTCCCTGACCTTGGGATCGCCGAGCGGCCCGACCGCGCCGCCCTTGCCGAACAGGCGCAGGCGCACGCCGAGCCGATGCAGGGCTTGGCCGAGCTCCAGACCGACGATGCCGCCCCCGAACACCACCGCGGACCCGGGCAGGTCCTGCCAGTCGAACACGTCGTCGCTGGTCACCAGGAGATCGCCGACGTCGAGGGACGACGGGCAGGTGGGGCGCGAGCCGGTGGCGATCACGATCCGCCCCGCCTCGACCACCTCGTCGCCGATCTGCAGTCGGTGGTCGCCGGTGAAGCGCGCGTGACCCTTCAGGCGGTGCTCTTCGGGAAACGACATGACCGACTCGAGGACGAAGCCGACGAAGCGGTCGCGCTCGGCGCGCACGCGCGCCATCACCGCCTTGCCGTCGATCCGGGGCGGGCCGGCGTCGATGCCGAACACCGGCGCCTCGCGGACGGCGTGCGCCGCCTCGGCCGCGGCGATCAGCAGCTTGCTCGGCATGCAGCCGACCCGGGCGCAGGTGGTGCCGTGCGGCCCGCCCTCGATCAGGACCACGCTCTCGGTATGGTCACGGACCTTGCGATAGGCGGCGAGCCCCGCGGTCCCGGCCCCGATGATCGCGACGTCGACCCTGCGCTCCGCCATGACGCGCCCTCCCATGCTGGGTTTTCCCGATGTCCGGACATCCCGCGTGGAGCATAGTCATCGCCCGCCACGCCTGCCAGCGCACCCACAGCCTTGTCAGGCGCTCAACGCCAAGCGCTCGGCGGCACTCTCTCACTTGCGCTGAGGTAGATTTCGCCGCTATGCATTCCCCAGGAATGCGTCGGATGAGTGAGCTCGATTTCTAGCAGCATAAGTGGAGCAACTTGCGAAAATGCATGTCGAATTGCCAACGACCGAGGAACCAAGCAGGATCGATTCTCACGCTTCGACGCCTGGGGTGTTTCTCAGTTACGCCGGCGCCGATCGAGCTGTGGCCGCGCGCATCGTCCAGGGCATTCGCGCCGCCGGCGCCAACGTGTGGTGGGATCAGGACGGCATCGGCTGGGGCGACAATTGGATCGAGACGCTTCAAAGAACCATTACCGGGTGCTCCGCCTATGTGATCTTGGTCGGCTCCAGCGGCGTACGGCGCTGGGTCAAGGCTGAGCTACACATCGCCACCCGCCGGCATTTCGAGAATGACCTGCCGGTATTCCCGATTCTGCTCCACGGCGTGCCGCCGGACAGCCTGCCGCCGTTCCTCAGCATCTTCCAGGCAGAGCGTCTGCCCGAGGATCTGGCGGGATTCGATTTCGCCGAGCTCGCGGACCGCCTGAAGGCGGCCCCCGATGCCGCGAACGATGCGCGACCGGCAGTCGACGATGGCGTCTGTCCTTTCCCGGGTCTCGAGGCGTTCCGCGAGGACGAGGCCCGGTTCTTCTTCGGCCGCCAGAGCGAGACGCTGGATGCGCTCCGGCGCCTCGGGCCCGGTCACGACGGCATCTACCGCCGCTGGCTGCAGATCGAGGGCCCGAGCGGCGTCGGCAAGTCATCCTTGGTGAGGGCAGGGCTGGTCCCGGCGATCAAGCGCGGATGGATCGAGGAGGGGGATGGTCTTCGCCGGTGGCGCGTGGCGCCACCGCTGCGCCCCGGCGCCGACCCGATCGAGAACTTGGCGGACAGCCTGAGCTGGGGTCTCGCACCCGGGCAAGGCCGCCTCGCGCTTGCCGACCTTGACCGGGCGCTGCGCGCGGGCGACCGACCGGGCGCTGCGCCTCCTGCTGCGCCAGCACGTCGCCGACGGTGAGGGCCTGGTGCTGGTGGTCGACCAGCTCGAGGAGCTGTTCACCCTCACGGCCAAGACCGAAGACCGCACGCGGTTCGATGCGATGCTCGCCGAGGCGCTTCGCGACCTCGACGGGCCGCTGCATCTGGTCACCACGGTGCGCAGCGACTTCCTGGTGCGCTTCGCCGAGCTGCCGGAGCTGCAAGGCCTGCTCAACAACGCCGCCGGACGCTACCTGCTGCCGCCGATCAGCGAGGCCGGCCTGAAGGACGTGGTGCGGACGCCCGCGCGCCTTGCCGGCCTGCGCTGGAGCGAGGACTCTCTGCCCGACTACATCGTATCCGAGGCGGTTGCCGAGCCGGGTGCCCTGCCGTTGGTCGGCAACCTGCTGCGCCTGCTCTGGGACGAGCGCGACGGCCACATGTTGAGCGCCAGGGTCTACCGCGAACTCGGCGGCCCCGGCGGTGCGCTCGCCAGGCGCGCCGACCTGCTCCTTGCAAGCCTGGACTCGGACGTCAGGAACGGCAGGGACCGGGCGAGGAGGCTCCTCCTCGAGCTGGTGGAGCCCGGCCATGGCAGCCAGGACTCGCGCCGCACCATCACCCGCGAGATGGCGCTCGGCGCCGCGGGCGGCGGGCGCGAGGCCGAGATCGTGCTCGATCGACTGTCCGGCCTGCGCGGCCCGGCGACCCCGCGCGGCGCCAGGTCCATGCCGCGCCTCGTGACGGTCTCGGGCGCCGAGGACAAGGCAGAGAACGGCAATCCCGCCCTGGTCGACCTCGCCCACGAGGCGCTGCTGCGCGACGACCGCCGCGGCAAGCCGCACTGGAAGACGCTCCGCGATTGGGTCGATCAATACCGCAAGCAGCTCGAGGACCGCCGCCTCCTCGAGATCCTGGCGGAGAAGTGGCAGGCTGGCGGGGCCTCCAGGTGGAGTGATGTCCTGGCGCGGCCGCCAGCTTCGGGACTTCCGCCACGCCGGCGCCGCGATCAGCGATGGCGCCGGCGACTACCTCCATGCCAGCCGGCGTTTGCGGTTGCTGCGTTTCGCGGCGCTCGGCGTGCTCCCCGCGTTGGCGGCGCCTGTGGCCTATGGATCGTGGTGGATCGCCGATCGAGGTCCTCGGGTCGTCTTTTCCTTGATGGCCGTGAAGGTTGGGTTGGCCAACAGAATCGTACCGAAGATGATCGAGCTGCCGGCCGGCACGTTCACGATGGGCTCGACCGAGCCCGAGCGACAATGGGCGATCGATCGAGGCATGCAGCCAGAGTTGGTAAGCACCGAGGCGCCGCAGCATGATGTCGAGATCAAGCAGCCCTTCGCCATCAGCAAATACGAGGTGACGTTCGACGACTGGGATGTCTGCGTGGCCGCCGGCGGCTGCAATGGCTACAAGCAGGGAGACGAAGGCTGGGGCCGGGGCCGCCGGCCGGTGATCAACGTGTCTTGGTGGGACGGCAAGGCGTATGTCGAATGGCTGAGCAAGGTGACGGGTGCCCCCTACCGTCTGCCATCTGAAGCGGAGTGGGAGTATGCCGCACGGGCGGGGACCACGACCGCGTTTTCCCTGCCGGCGCCGGGTGTGGCAGCGACGACATCGCGGGCAAAGGCCTCGCCAATTGTGCCGGCTGCCGCAGCGAATGGGACGGGCAGACTGCTCCAGTTGGTAGCTTCGCGGACAACAAGTTCGGTCTGCACGATACGGCTGGGAATGTCTGGGAGTGGGTCCAGGACTGCTGGAGCGAGAGCTACGAAGCTCCTGGGCACCCGGACGACGGCAGCGCCTGGACAACCGGCGATTGTAACCGGCGGGTGCTGCGCGGGGGCTCCTGGTTCATCCCACCATGGTTTCTGCGCTCCGCTGTCCGCCACAGGGAGGTCGCGGACCGCCGGGTCAACTCTTTCGGCTTCCGGGTCACTAGGACGCTCTCGCGCAGCGAGAGCGTTACCCCTTGAGCCTTTGCTGCTTTACCCCTTGGGGTCTGGGGCGAAGCCCCCGTCGATTTTTTCGGGGGAACCTAGGAATTTGAGTCAAACGACCACGAACGCGCGACGCACAGGGCCAGCGCTGGAAGCGACGTATCGCTTCATGCTCTGGCTCGTCCCAACGGTCGAGAAATTCCCCCGGAGTCAGAAGTTCCTGCTCGGCGACCGCATCCAGTCGACCGCGCTGGATGTGTTGGAGCGCCTGATCGAGGCGACCTATACGCGAGGGCGGCAGCCGATGCGCGTCGTGTTGAGTTTCGCTTTCGGCTCACCCCGCCTCAGAGTACCATCCAAGGCACCGCCCCTAGCGAATTGGGTCCCAGGAGGACACAGTATGGCCACTACGAGGTCTGAACGTCGCGACGCGGTGATTACGCATGTGGGCTTGAGCGAGGCGCGCACGCGGCTCGGCGCGGTGATCGAGCGCGTTCGTGCCGGCAAGGAGTATGTCGTCCTCGAGAAGGCCGGAAAGCCGGTGGCCGCGCTGATGGACATCGAGGAGTTCGAGGATCTGCTGGAGCTTCGCGACCCCGAGGTTCAGCGGATCATTGAGGAAAGCCGCGAGGACGAGCTGGCGGGACGGGTTCGTCCGGCACGGGAGCTTTTGGCGGAGCTTTACGCCGAGGAGGAAGAGGAAAAGACGGTCGAGGGCAATCGGCTTGTCTAGCCGATGTCCGAGGCATTCCGGATTCGGTCGACCGCACGGTTCGATCGCTTGGTCAAGACCCATCGAAAGCGGCACAAGGAATTCATCCAGATCTTCGCGGACGCGCTGGCCATCCTCGAGGTAGATCCGCTCAATCGCACGCGGACCCACCAGGTCGGGAAGCTCGCCAACGTCAAGACCGGCGCCGGACAATACCGGCTCCGCCTTGGCAGGTGGCGGTTTCGCTACGACGTCTCAGATGCCGGGGTCACGCTCCGCTACTGCGGACTGCGCCGAGAGGACACGTATCGGTAGGAAAGCCCCGCCCCTTACAGATACCCCTCCGCGACCAGGGCCTCGGCGATCTGAACCGCGTTGAGGGCGGCGCCCTTGCGCAGGTTGTCGGCGACGATCCACAGCTGGAGGCCGTGCGGCACGGTGGGGTCCTGGCGCAGGCGCGAGACGAACACGGCGTACTCGCCCACGCACTCGGCCGGGGTCACGTAGGCGCCGTCCGCCGGGTCGTCGAGCAGCAGCACGCCCTCGAACTCGTACAGCGCCTCGCGCGCCGCCTCGACCGAGATCGCGTGCTCGAACTCGACGTTGGCGGCGAGCGCGTGGCCGACGAACACCGGAACCCGCACGCAGGTCGCCGCCACCTCGATCGCGGGATCGAGGATCTTCTTGGTCTCGACCGCCATCTTCCACTCTTCCTTGGTCGCGCCGTCGTCCTGGAACACGTCGACCTGCGGGATGACGTTGAAGGCGATCTGCTTGGGGAAGTGCGCGGGCGCGGGCGCGCGCGTCTCGTAGATGCCCTTGGTCTGCTCGAACAGCTCGTCCATCGCCTCGCGCCCGGCGCCCGAGACCGACTGGTAGGTCGCGACCACCACGCGCCGCACGAGTGCCAGGTCGTGCAGCGGCTTCAGCGCCATCACCATCTGGATGGTCGAGCAGTTGGGGTTGGCGATGATGTTGCGCTCGCGAAAGCCGGCGAGCGCCTCGCGGTTGACCTCGGGCACGATCAGCGGCACGCCCTCGTCCATGCGGAACTGCGAGCTGTTGTCGATCACCACGCAGCCGGCCTCCGCGGCGCGCGGCGCGTGGATCTTGGAGACCGCGGCGCCGGGCGAGAACAGGCCGAGATCGAAGCCCTCGAACTCGAAGTCCTCGAGCGGGCGCACCTTGAGGATCTCGTCCTCGCCGAAGCTCACCTCCTTGCCGGCCGAGGCCCGCGACGCGAGCGCCACCACCTGGTCCACCGGAAATTTGCGCTCGGCCAGGATGTTCAGCATTTCGCCGCCGACCGCGCCGGTCGCGCCGACCACCGCCACTCGATAGCCCATGTCCCGAGGTCCCGCCTGAGGGTGTTCGTGGAACGTTGGCGATCACCAGGCCGCCGTCAAGGGCGAAGGGCGAAAGCGGATGCGGCCTCGGCCCGGTGCCGGCCCTCGTCTAGCATCGGCAATCGGCGCTCGTGCAGAGACGCATTCGCTTGTTTTCTTGTCATTGCCGGGCCTGACCCACGGCTCTCCGGTTGCCGAGCGCAGCCCATCGCTGGATGTGCATGTCGAGCATGACAGCAACCCAAAGTTGTCATTGCCGAGCTTGACCCGGCAATCCACGGCCCCAAGCCGAGCGGGCGAGGACGTCGCTCGATCGAGCTGTGGATGCCCGGGTCAAGCCCGGGCATGACAACTGGAAGTGTCGACCGATCACATGTTCATCAACCGAATCCGCTAAACCGGACAGCCATGGGCCCGACCCGGCAATCCATCCTGGAGCCCACGCGTGGCTTGGTCCAGGGATGCCCGGATCGAAGTCCGGGCATGACAAAGAGGGAAATCTTCCGTTGGCGTAGGTGCACCAGCTACCCGCCCTCGCTCTCGGCCTTGAGATGGGCGATGATCTTGGCGCGCTCCTCGGCCGCGGTGATGCCGGTGTAAGGCTTCATGTTGTTGCCGGGAACGACGGCATCCGGATTCTCGATGTAGCGGTCGAGGGTCGCCTCGTCCCAGACGATGTCGGCATTGGCCATCGCCGAGGAGTAAGGGAAGCCGGGCGCCGAGCCGGCCTCGCGCCCGATGATGTCGTAGAGACTCGGCCCGAGCCGGTGATCGCCTTCGTTGGTCACGTGGCAGGTTCGGCAGTGATTGTTGAACGCGAGCTGCGCCTCCCTGGCAGCCCCATCATCCTGGGCGAGCGCCGCGCCGGACAGAAGCGTCAGCGCAGCGGCCAGGGGCAGGACGGTGGTTCTCGCGCGGATCATCTGGCATCCTCCGGATAGGCTCGGGCACGAGAGTTCAACACGCGCCGGCGCGGGTTGTTCCGGCGGCGCGGCGCCGGCGCGCGGCCATCGGCGCGCGCCGCGAGGCTCCTGCCTCGCTGCGCTCGCCTGGCCGGCATGGCGATCTTGCCGCGAGCGGCGCTATGGTCAATGCATGACCGTGACCATCGCCGCCGACCAAGCCCGCCGCCTGGTTCTCGATCTCCAGGGGCTCGGCGATCCGCCGCGCCGGCGCCTCTCGACCGACGGCGTGGTCGCGCTGGTCGAGCGGCTCGGTTTTGTGCAGGTCGACAGCATCAGCACGGTCGCGCGCGCCCATCACATGATCCTGTTCGCGCGCAACCAGACCTACCGGCCCGAGCTGCTGCGCCGCGCCCTGGAGCGAGACGCTGGCCTGTTCGAGCACTGGACCTACGACGTCGCGGCGATCCTGCCGATGCGCTTCTACCCGTACTGGCAGCTGCGCTTCGCGCGCGAGCGCGACGCCGTCGAGCGCCGGTTCCGCCACTGGCACGGCGCCGCGCACCAGGACGAGCTCGAGCGGATCATCGACCTCGTGCGCCGCGACGGCCCGATCATGGCGCGCGATCTCGCGGCAGACCGGGCGCGGCCGGGCGGCGGCTGGTGGGACTGGCACCTGGGCAAGGTCGCGCTCGAGTTCCTGTGGCGCACCGGGCGCCTCGCGATCGCCAGGCGCCAGGGCTTCCAGAAAGTCTACGATCTGGCGGAGCGAGTGATTCCCGAGCCGGCGCGGCGGCAGGAGCCGGACCACGAGGCGCTGATCGACTGGGCGTGTCGGAGCGCGCTCGAGCGCCTCGGGGTCGCGACGCCCGGCGAGATCGCGCGCTTCTTCGGCCTGGTCTCGATCGACGAGGCGAAGCACTGGTGCGCGCGCCACCTCGGCGGATCGGCGGCGCCGGCGCTGGTGGGCTCGGCGAATGGCGCGGCGCCACGCCGGATGCTCGCCCGTCCCGACATCGAGGAGGTTCTGCGGTCCCTGCCGGAGCCGCCCCGCCGGCTGCGCGCGCTCAACCCGTTCGATCCGCTCCTGCGCGACCGCGCGCGCCTCGCCCGGCTGTTCGACTTCGACTACCGGATCGAGGTGTTCGTTCCGGCCGGGCGCCGGAGGTACGGCTATTACGTGTTTCCCTTGCTGGAAGGGGACCGGCTGATCGGCCGGCTCGACATGAAGGCCGATCGCGCGGCGGGCGTGCTCGAGGTGAGCGCGCTGTGGCTGGAGCCCGGATGCCGCCTGACGCGCACCCGCCGCAGGTTGCTCGAGGCCGAGCTCGAGCGCATCCGCCGCTTCATCGGCATGGCCGCGGTGCGCTTCGCCGCCGGCTATCTGAAGAGCGACGGGTGAAGCGGCATCGCCGCCGCCCGACGTTCAGGCGGACCGCAGGAAGCCTGCCGGGCCGGGGCGGTGCGACGGGTCGCGCCGCCCCGATGGGCTGACCGGCAGAAGAGGCCCCCCTCGGTTGCCCGAGGAGGCGCCCCGCTCGTCCGCTCAGCCGACGATCTTCAGGTTCTCCGCCGAGCTCTTGCCGTTGGTGCCGCGCACGATCTCGTACTGCACGCGCTGGCCTTCGCTCAGGCTGTCGTAGCCGGCACGCTCGACCGCCGAGATGTGCACGAAAGCGTCGGCCCCACCACCCTCAGGCGCGATGAACCCATAGCCTTTGGCGGCGTTGAACCACTTCACTGTTCCGGTATTCAAGGAGATGACCTCATGTCGAAGAGCACGCCGGGCGACATGCCAGGCGCGAGACAGTCCAACGTCATTTTGGGAGCGCGGCGGGCGACGCAGGGTAGCGAAGCAACGACTGCCACCAGCAAACGTCAGAAACTGGCTTGTCGCATACATAAGCCGGGCGGGCGCCAATCACAAGCGATGTCGACGCGTGAGCGGGGCTTTTCTGGTCGCATCCTCGAAGCTTGCGCCCGGGCGACCGGGCGCCGGGCATTCCCGCGCGCTGCGGGCCCACCCTTCCAGGCCCGTGTGCGCAGGCTTGAACGGGAGAAAGCTCATGCGGCTGCCTCGTCGAGCTCGCGCACGATGGATTCGCCCATGGTGGAGGTCGACACCCTGGCCATGCCGTCCTGCATGATGTCGGCGGTGCGCAGGCCGGTCGCGAGCACGCTCCCGATCGCCTCGTCCAGCAGGTCCGCGGCCGCCGCCTGATCGAACGAATGGCGGAGCATCATCGAGAAGCTCTGCAGCATGGCGATCGGGTTCGCCTGACCCTTGCCGGCGATGTCCGGCGCGCTGCCGTGCACCGGCTCGTACAGCGCCTTGCGCTTGCCGTCCGGCCCCGGGGCGCCGAGCGAGGCCGACGGCAGCATGCCGAGCGAGCCGGTGAGCATCGCCGCGCAGTCGGAGAGCAGGTCCCCGAACAGATTGTCGCTCAGGATGACGTCGAACTGCTTGGGCTGGCGCACCAGCTGCATGGCGCAGTTGTCGGCGTACATGTGCGAGAGCTCGATGTCGGGGTATTCGGAATCCCGCAGCTTCTGCACCTCCTCGCGCCACAGCACGCCGGATTCCATGACGTTCGCTTTCTCGACCGAGCACACCCGGCGCTTGCGCTTTTGCGCCAGCTCGAAGCCGACCTTGGCGATGCGCACGATCTCGTTCGTGGTGTAGACCTGGGTGTTGACGCCGCGGCGCTGGCCGTCCTCCAGCGTCTCGATGCCGCGCGGCTCGCCGAAATAGATGCCGCCGGTGAGCTCGCGCAGGATCATGATGTCGAGGCCGCCCACCAGCTCCGGCTTGAGCGAGGAGCTGTCGACCAGGGCGTCGAACACCTTGGCCGGGCGCAGGTTGGCGAACAGGCCGAGCTCCTTGCGCAGGCGCAACAGGCCGCGCTCGGGCTTGCTCTCGAACGGCAGGTCGTCGTACCGCGGGCCGCCGACCGCGCCGAACAGCACGGCATCCGCCGCCTGCGCCCGGGCCATGACGGTGTCGGTGAGCGGGGTGCCGTGGCGGTCGTAGGACGCGCCGCCGACCAGGGCCTCGTCGGTCTCGAAGGTGATCCCCTGGCGCTTGGCGAACCAGTCCATGATCCGGCGCACCTCGGCCATGACCTCGGGGCCGATGCCATCGCCCGGCAGCAGCAGCACCTTGCCGAGCGGGGCGGGGTCGTTGCGCAGCATCGCCATCACGCGACCTCGTGATGGAGCCAGGGATGGCGCTGCCGGTGCGCGCTCTCGAAGCGGTCGATGTGGTGGCCCTTCGCCAGCGTCAGTCCGATGTCGTCGAGGCCGTTCAGCAGGCAGTGCTTGCGGAACGGCTCGATCTCGAAGGTCAGCACCTCGTTGCCGAGCGGGCGGTGGACCTCCTGGCGCTCCAGGTCGATCGTGAAGGTCGGGTCCAGGGCGTCTCGCGCTTCGCGCATCAGCATCTCGACCTGCTCCTGCGGCAGCGTGATCAGCAGCTGGCCGTTCTTCGCCGAGTTGTTGAAGAAGATGTCGGCGAACGACGGCGCGATCACGCAGCGGATGCCGAAGTCCAGGAGCGCCCACGGCGCGTGCTCGCGGGAGCTGCCGCAGCCGAAGTTCTCGCCGGCGATCAGGATCTGGGCGTTGCGGTGGGGGTGGCGGTTGAGGATGAAGTCCGCGCGCTCGCGGCCGTCGTCATGGTAGCGCAGCGTCTCGAACAGGGCCCCGCCGAGGCCGGTGCGCTGGATGGTCTTCAGCCACTTGGCCGGGATGATCTTGTCGGTGTCGACGTTGACCATCGGCAGCGGCGCCGCGACCCCGGTGAGCTTGGTGAACGGTTGCATCCCTCGCCCCTCGCTTCGTCTCGGTCCTGGTTCGCGCCCTTTATGCCCGCGCCGGCCCGGAACTTCCAGAGGTTACCCCGTCTGCGGCTCGAAAGGATCGAGCACCGGCACGCCCGACCGCTCGAGATCACGCCGGTCCGCTCGCGACCGCGAGGTTGGGGATGGTCGCGGGCGCGGCGATCAAGGCATCCGGTACCGGCTCGCCACCGGCAAGGCGGTCCGCTGGCGATTGCCGTCAGGGCATGAGCGGGGTCGATCGGTCGCGTCTGCGGTCGCTCACCCATCAGCGTCTCCAAGATCTTGCCGGCCTCGTCGGCGTGGTCGATCTTGACCTGATCAGGGTGTGCACGTCGGGATCGAGGGTGGTCTCCCAGCTGCTCGGGGTTCATCTCGCGGAGCCCTGGGTGCCCCACGGTGACCAGCAAGCCTGGGCCGGCCAGTGGTGCGCTCGGTGACCTGATGCTACACTCCGTTGCGTGAGGTGCCAGCAGGGCCGGAAGGGAATGTCCGAAGAAACGATCAGCGTCCGCATCGGGAGCGACAAGAAGGCGGCGCTCGACGCCATCGCCGCGCGGACGCATCGCGACCTCAGCCTGGTGATCGACGACGCACTGAACGCCTATCTCGAGCGGCACGCCTGGCAAGTCGAGCACCTTGAGGAAGGCATGCGGCAGGCCGATGCCGGCGAATTCGCCTCCGAACCCGAGGTCAGCGCAGCATTCGCCCGATGGCGGCGCTGACGATCAGGTGGACCCGGCAGGGGCCGTCGCCGACGTGTCACCTCACGCTTCTTTCGGAACAAGCGCGACATGGAGGGTCTAAGCGGGTTAGGACATGCGTGGGTCCAGAAACGCCTCGATGGTTGTCTCCATGGCTTCGTCGCACGCTTGGCAGAGGTGTTTGAAATGCTCGCGCAGGCTGCCATGGGCGGCAATGGCCGACGACTTGATCGACCGTGCCGTCTCCCCGGAGGCGTGTCCTTTAAGCTTGCTGCGAAGATTGTGGACCTCGTGTAGCGGCGACGTAGTTGAGCGGGCGTGAACCTCCTCGAATCCCAGTCCGATCAGACACTCCTCAATCAGCTTCAGGGAACCGAATCTCGAATCAGGCGTTCGGCCGAGAGCCTTAGCCTTCTTTCGGAGCCAACCCGGCTCAAACCCTTCCGCGAGGAGCTGGTCGAGGGCAAGAATCTCCTCCTTCCATTCCTCAGTCGAGGCGGTCAGCGGGTAGTGGGACCGTTCCATCAGATCCTCAGCACGCAGCGTCCACCAGGGTACAGCACGCCCCCGTCAATTCTCGAAGCTTTCTCTTCAGGCTCGGCAAAGGATCGTATCCAGACCCCACTTGCCCTTGAAATCGGTGGTGAAGGCTCGTTCGGAGATCGGGGCCTTGGGTGGTTCGTTATATTGCTTCCAATGCAGCTGCTCCTCGTAGGGAAGGCGGCTAAGATAAACCAGGTAAGTGTGAATCTGGCCGGCGTCATTGATATCGTAGGTTTCCAGATGCCATGCTCCGCGATAGCTGATGGATCTGGTTTTAAGCTGGTACTTCTCGCGATCTGCCTTGTATTTGAGCAGGACCTTCGGATGGAAGAAGGCTGGCGTGGCCTCGAAGGGTAAGTCCGACTCGGTGAAGTAGTTCGCTAGCGCCGACGGGGCACACGACATCTCGGTCACGCGGCGATGCTTCCAGTCGTACACAATCAAGGCGGCATACTGCTTCGCGGCGTCCCGATCGCCGCCCCACAGGTGCTGGAGGATTTCATCCCGCGACAACGGCGCGTGGCCGATCTGAATTCCCCTCAGGTAACTCGCGCAGCCCGGCTGCACCGCGTAGCGGTAAGAAAGGCCGCTCTCGTCCTCGAACTGCTGCTTGCCTCTAAAATCACACATCCCGAGCAGACTGGGCCTGAAGCGGGTGAAATCGAACATCCAGACCAGAGTCGCCTGGGTCAGAGCTGCATATTCATGTAAAAGCCGATGGTTAATAGTGACAACTGTACTACCATAGTGGTCGCCGCGGGCTTCGACGTTGTGGACACGAACTACATCCTCAATGTCGCCGCGGCGATCCAGGCGGCACCATGCGCTACGCTCGGGCATATGATGGATGCCAGAGACATGGACAAACTTTTGTAGAATCTCGATGTAGCGTTCCCGCTCCGGGACGCCTTCGAAAGAGCGGCCGAAGACGAGCTGCTCGCCACAGGCAAGGGTCTTGCTCCCCGAATGGGAGAGCGGCGACTGAATGCAAACCTGCGAAGCCGAGGAGACCACGCTCCAGGAGGAGTATGTGTTGCAGCTCCAGGACATGAGATCCCGGATTTCGGGCGGGCTGACTGAAGCTTCCGGCACGAGTACAGCGTGGATGAACGTATGGGGTAGCCCGGCGTACACGACCACGTCGCTCGCGCTCGCATTGTCCCGCAAGAACGACAGCGCGTCGCCTTGCTCAAGCCACCTCTCAAAAGCCTCGCTATCGTCAGGGGCGGTCGAGAGGCCAAGAAGCTTCTCGATGGTCCTTTTCACCGTGCCGTCTGTCCCTTGTCGGGTTGCGCGGCGCTCCACCCGACCTACACGTCGAGGTTGACCACCTTGAGGGCGTTGTTCTGGATGAACTCGCGCCGGGGCTCGACCACGTCGCCCATCAGGGTCTCGAAGATCTTGCCGGCCTCGTCGGCGTGCTCGACCTTGACCTGATAGAGGCTGCGGACCTCGGGATCGAGGGTGGTCTCCCAGAGCTGGCCGGGGTTCATCTCGCCGAGCCCCTTGTAGCGCTGGATCGAGAGGCCTTTGCGGCCGTGGGCTAGCAGCGCCTCGAGCAGCGCGAGCGGCCCGGGCAGGCGCGTCGCCGCGCCCTTGCGCTCGAGCGTTGCGGGTTCTTGGAACACCGGGCGCAGATCGGCCATCGCCGCGACCAACCGGCGTGCCTCCGGGCTGCGCGCGATCTGCGGGTCGAGGCGGAACCGCTCCTGGCGCTCGCCCCACCGGCGCACGAACACCAGCGCACCGTCCTCGGCGCGTGAGCCGCGCCAGCTCTCGTTGCTGGTCTGGCTCAGGCGATCGGCGATGCGCTGGGCAAAACCCTGGCCGGCGGCCTGCTCCACCAGCGCCGCCTCGGATAGCGCGCCGGCGAGCACGGCGGCCTCGACCAGAGCCGCCGGCAGCCGGCGCTCGAGGGCATGGATCAGGCCGGCGGCTTGGCGCGCCTTGTTCACCAGTGCAGCCAGGGCCTCGCCTTCGAACACCGAGCCGTCGGCGCCGAGCAGGCGGGCATCCTCGAGACCGCTCGCGATCAGGTAGTCCTCGAGCTGGGCGTCGTTCTTGAGATAGCGCTCGGCGTTGCCGCGCTTGACCCGGTAGAGCGGCGGCTGGGCGATGTACAGATGCCCGGCCTCGATGATGTCGGGCATCTGGCGGTAGAAGAAGGTGAGCAGCAGCGTGCGGATGTGCGAGCCGTCGACGTCGGCGTCGGTCATGATGATGATGCGGTGGTAGCGCAGCTTCGCGAGATCGAAGTCGTCGCGGATGCCGGTGCCGAGCGCGGTGATCAGGGTGCCGATCTCACCCGAGCCCAGGATCTTGTCGAGCCGCGCCCGCTCGACGTTCAGGATCTTGCCGCGCAGCGGCAGGATCGCCTGGAACTGCCGGTTGCGGCCCTGCTTGGCCGAGCCGCCGGCGGAGTCGCCCTCGACCAGGAACACTTCGGCGTTCCTCGGGTCGCGCTCCTGACAGTCGGCGAGCTTGCCCGGCAGGTTCGCGACGTCGAGCACGCCCTTGCGCCTCGTCAGCTCGCGCGCCTTGCGCGCGGCCTCGCGCGCGGCCGCGGCGTCGACCACCTTGGCGACGATCGCCTTGGCCGGGGTCGGATTCTCCTCGAGCCAGCGGTTCAGGCCCTCGCTGATCACGCTCTGGACCACCTGCTGGACCTCGGAGCTGACCAGCTTGTCCTTGGTCTGCGAGGAGAACTTGGGGTCGGGCATCTTGACCGACAGCACGCAGGTCAGGCCCTCGCGCGCGTCCTCGCCCGAGAGCGTCAGCTTCTCGCGCTTGGCGATGCCGCTCTCCTGGGCGTAGGCCTGGATGCTCCGCGTCAGCGCGGTGCGCAGGCCAGCGAGGTGGGTGCCGCCGTCGCGCTGCGGGATGTTGTTGGTGAAGCACAAGGTGGTCTCGTGGTAGCCGTCGTTCCACTGCAGCGCCGCCTGGATCACGATCTCGTCGCGCTCGCCCTCGATCAGGATCGGGGGCTCGTGCAGCGCGGTCTTGGCGCGATCGAGGTAGCCGACGAACGCCAAGAGGCCGCCGTCGTAGTGGAGAATGTCCTCGACCGGGTCGGTGGCGCGGTCGTCACGCAGCAGGATGGTCAGCCCGCCGTTCAGGAACGCCAGCTCGCGCAGCCGGTGCTCGAGCGTCTGATAGCTGAACTCGGTCTTCGAGAAGACCTCGATCGAGGGCATGAAGGTGAGCTCGGTGCCGCGCCGGCCCTCGGCGCGGCCGACCGCGGCGAGCGGCGCCTCGGGCTCGCCGCCGTCCTTGAAGCGGATCAGGTGCTCGTGCTGGTCGCGCCAGATCCGGAGCTCGAGCCACTCCGAGAGCGCATTGACCACCGACACGCCGACGCCGTGCAGGCCGCCGGACACCTTGTACACGCTCTGGCCGAACTTGCCGCCGGCGTGCAGCTTGGTCATGATCACTTCGGCGGCGGACACGCCTTCGCCTTCGTGGATGTCGGTCGGGATGCCGCGGCCGTTGTCGCGCACGGTGACCGAGCCGTCGGCGTTCAGGATCACCTCGACCCGGTCGCAGTAGCCGGCGAGCGCCTCGTCGATCGCGTTGTCGACGACCTCGAACACCATGTGGTGCAACCCGGAGCCGTCGTCGGTGTCGCCGATGAACATGCCCGGCCGGCGGCGCACCGGCTCCAGGCCCTCGAGCACCTGGATCGAGGTGGAATCGTAGGTCCCGACCGGAACGGGCTCGGGCAAGGCGGGGCTAGGCTCTGTCATGTCGCTCCAAGATCGCATCCTGCACGGTGAAGAACTGGGCGCGCGCGCCGAGCGGCGCGAAGGTTGCGGCATCCGTCCCGGTCAGCCAGGCGTGGGCCCCGAGCGCGCACAGCGTCTCGAACAAGGCGGCGCGGCGCGCGGCGTCGAGATGGGCCGCCACCTCGTCGAGAAGGAGGATCGGCTGGCGCTCGCCCGCCGCTGCGCGCAGCCGCGCCTGCGCGAGGACCAGGCTGACCAGGAGCGCCTTCTGCTGGCCGGTCGAGCAGTCCGCGGCTGGGCGCCCCGAGGCGCGGTCGTGGACCGCGAGATCGCTGCGGTGCGGTCCGATCGCGGTCATCCCGGTCTCGGCGTCCTGCTGGCGCGAGCCGGCCAGGGCGGCGCCGAAGCGCTCCTCGACGTCCAGCGCCGAAAGCTGGCCGAGCCAGGCCTCGACCTGGCCCTCGAGGGCGAGGTCGGGTTGCGGGAAGCCGGCCTGCGGCTCCAACAGGGCGGCGGCGAGGCCGCGCACGGTCTCGCGG
>JBOHKK010000091.1:0-18248 GCA_050729115.1 Geminicoccaceae bacterium
CTACGGCTATCAGGTCGGGGTGTCGGCAGATCAGGCGCGCACCGACCAGTTCGAGGCGGATCTGGCGGGTTTTCAGCAAGCCAATCTCGACCTTCGCGACCAGATCGCGCTTGCCCGCCAGCAGTCCAGCGAGGCCAAGGCGGCGCTGGCGACCATGCGAGAGCGCTACGCCGCCGAGGTCCCGAGCGGCGCGGCGGCGGATTTGCTGGCCCAACTCCGGGCGCAGCTCGGTGCCGGCGTCGAGCCGGAGCGACTGGCCTTCCTGATCGAGGCGGCCGCGCTGGACGACGCGTGTGAGGACGAGCCGGTCACCAAGCGCTTCATGCCGCGCACCGCGATCAGCACCGGGCCGCTCAGCTACGTCCGCTTCGGCGACCGGGTCACGATCACCGGCGAAGGCGAGTCGGCGCACAACGCAGCGGGCCTGGCCGAGGCGTGGTTCGACCCCGCCAAGCCGATCCGCCTCGAGTTCCGGACGATGGACGGCGCCACCACGACGATCGAGGGCATCGTCCCGTTCACTCATCAGATGGTGGTCGACGGCAAGGAGTATCGGTTCAGCGCGGTCAGCGCGGAGCCACGCTTCATCGAGGTGACCGCCCAGACCTGCGCCTTGCCGCAGTTCGGCGACGACCTTCCGGAAGACAGCATCCGTGCGGGCACCGACGCCGCCCCGGCCCTCGAGACCTGGGTGGACTAGCTGCGGACGGTCTCGTCTTTAGCCTCAGCCCTACAACCGGAGAAGCCGGGCTTGCCGGGTCGGCCGTCGCGCGCGCGGCCGCGGTCCGAAGCAGGGATACGAGCCCGGCCACGACCTGGCAGGCGGCATCGGCTCACGGGCGGGGTCACGCCGCCGCCACCTGGGCCGCCACCTGGTAAGCTGCCATGGGCGGGCAGGAGCAGATCAGGTTGCGGTCGCCGTGAACGTTGTCGATGCGGCCCACCGGCGGCCAGTATTTGTCCTCGCGCAGACCGGGTATCGGGAAGAAGGCCGTGTCCTTCGGATAGGGCCTGGTCCATTCCGCGATCAGCAGATCCGCTGTGTGTGGGGCGCGCTTCAGGAGGTTGTCGGACGGATCCGCCGCGCCGCGCTCGATCGCGGCGATCTCCTCGCGGATCGAAATCATGGCGTCACAGAAGCGGTCCAGCTCGCCCGTCGCCTCGCTCTCGGTCGGCTCGATCATCATGGTCTCGGGCACCGGCCAGGACATGGTCGGCGCGTGGATACGGTAGTCGATCAGGCGCTTGGCGACGTCCTCGGCGCTCACCCCGCACGCCTGCTTGATCGGTCGCAGGTCGACGATGCATTCATGCGCCACCCGACCCTGCTTGCCGGCGTAGACGATCGGGTAGTGCGGCGCCAGGCGCTGCGCGACGTAGTTCGCGTTCAGGATCGCGACCTGGGTCGCCCGCGTCAGTCCGGAAGCGCCCATCATCGCGATGTAGGCCCAGGAGATCGGCAGGATCGACGCTGAGCCCCACGGCGCCGCGGAGACCTGACCGATCGTGCCGTCCGGGCCCGCCTGGGAATTGACCCCCGGCACCACGACGTGGTCCGGCAGGTACGGCGCCAGGTGGGCCTTGACCCCGATCGGACCCATGCCCGGCCCGCCGCCGCCATGGGGGATGCAGAAGGTCTTGTGCAGATTCAGATGCGCGACGTCGGCGCCGATCTCCGCCGGCCGGCAGATCCCGACCAGAGCGTTGAGGTTGGCGCCGTCCAGGTAGACCTGCCCGCCGTGCTCGTGCACGACCTTGCAGATGTCGCGGATGCCCTCCTCGAACACCCCGTGGGTGGAGGGGTAGGTGATCATCAGGGCGGCGAGGTGCGCGCCGTGCGCGGCGGCCTTGGCGCGCAGGTCCGCGAGATCGACGTTGCCGTCAGGGTCGCAGCCGACCACCACCACCTCGAGCCCGGCCAGGTGCGCGCTCGCGGGGTTGGTGCCGTGCGCCGAAGCCGGGATCAGACAGACCTTGCGGTGCCGCTGCCCGCGCGCCTCGTGATATTTTCGAATGCAGAGGAGCCCGGCGTATTCCCCCTGGCTGCCGGCGTTCGGCTGCAACGAGATCGCCTCGAAGCCGGTGATCTCCGCGAGCCATGACGACAGCTCGCCCAGCAGCTGGCGATAGCCCAGGGCCTGATCGAGCGGCGCGAACGGATGAATCGCCGCGAACTGCGGCCAGGTGATCGGCATCATCTCGGTGCTGGCGTTGAGCTTCATGGTGCACGAGCCGAGCGGGATCATGCTGCGATCGAGCGCCACGTCCTTGTTCTGGAGGCGGCGCAGGTAGCGCAGCATCTCGGTCTCGCTGTGATGGAGCGTGAAGACGGGATGCGTGAGGAAGCTGCTCGTGCGCCGCAGTGCCTCGGGAATGCCCGAGGTCGCCGCGCGGTCGAGGTCGTCCACGTTGGGAATCGCGCGGTCCGATCCGAGAACCCGCCACAGCGTCTCGAGGTGCTCGCGCCGGGTGGTCTCGTCGAGCGCGACGCCCAGGTGATCGCCATCGACCAGCCGCAGGTCGATCCCCCGCGCGGCCGCCTGGGCGACAAGCTGCCCGGCCTTGCCCGGCACCCGAAGCGTGATCGTGTCGAAGCAGGTCTGGCTGGTCACCTCGACCCCGAGGCGCGCCAGGCCCGCGGCCAGGATCCGGGCCATGCGGTGCACCCGGCTTGCGATCCGCGTGAGGCCCTCGGGACCGTGGTAGACGGCGTACATCGCGGCGACCACGGCGAGCAGGACCTGGGCCGTGCAGATGTTGCTGGTCGCCTTCTCGCGGCGGATGTGCTGCTCGCGCGTCTGCAGCGCCATGCGCAGCGCCGGCCGGCCCTGGGCATCCACGGAGACGCCGATCAGCCGGCCCGGCACGGCGCGTTTGTAAGCCTCGCGCGTCGCGAAGAAGGCGGCATGGGGCCCGCCGTAGCCCATCGGCACGCCGAAGCGCTGCGAGCTGCCCACGGCGACGTCGGCGCCGAGCTCACCCGGCGGCGCGAGGAGCACGAGGCTCAAGAGGTCGGTCGCCATGATCGCCAGCGCGCCGGCATCGTGCAGCCGCTCGATCACCGGCCGGAAGTCGCGCACCGCGCCGCTCGAGCCCGGATATTGGAGCAGGGCGCCGAACACCCGGGCGGGCTCCAGGTCGGTGAGGGGGTCGCCGACCACGATCTCGAAGCCAAGCGCGCCGCCCCGCGTTCGCAGGACCGCCAGCGTCTGAGGATGGCAGTCGGCGTCGACGAAGAAAGCGGCCGCGGCGCTCCGGCCGACCCGCTTGGCCATGGTCATGGCCTCGGCGGCCGCGGTGGCCTCATCGAGCAGCGAGGCGTTCGCAAGCTCCAGGCCGGTCAGATCGATGACCATCTGCTGAAAGGTGAGCAGCGCCTCGAGCCGGCCCTGGCTGATCTCCGCCTGATACGGCGTGTAGGCGGTGTACCAGCCGGGATTCTCCAGAACGTTGCGTTGGATGACCGCCGGCGTGATCGTGTCGTAGTAGCCCATGCCGATCATCGACACCTGGATCCGGTTGCGCTCGGCGATCCGCCGCAGGGTCGCCAGCGCGGTCCTTTCGCTGAGCGACGGCGGCAGCTCGAGCGGCCGCCCGGTCCGGATCGTCGCCGGCGCCGCCTGGTCGATCAGATCGTCGAGCGAGCGCGCGCCGACGACCTCGAGCATCGCCTCGATCTCTCTGTCATCCGGACCGATGTGCCGGCCCACGAAGTCGTCGGCACCTTCGAGCTCGCCAAGTGACACGCGACGCTCCGCCATCAATGGGCTCCCGCTGTTGCCGTGCCTTCCGCTCAGCTCAGATCGGCGACGTACGCCTTGTAGGCCGCGGCATCCATCAACTTGGTTAACTGGCTCGCATCGCTGATCCGGAGCTTGCAGAACCAGCCCTCGTCCTCGGCGCTCCGGTTGACCAGGCCCGGATCGTCCTCGACCGTGCTGTTGGTCTCCACCACCTCCCCGCCGACCGGCGCATAGACGTCGCTTGCGGCCTTGACGCTCTCGACCACCGCCAGGCTGCCGCCCTGGCTCACCTGGCGGCCGATCTCCGGGAGCTCCACGAACACGATGTCGCCCAGCTGCTCCTGGGCATGCTCTGAGATCCCGACCGTCGCGAGGTCGCCGTCGAGGCGGACCCACTCGTGCTCCTTGGTGTAGCGGACGTCGCTCATGGCGCGCACTCCATCAACGCTGATAGCGGTGGGGAACGAAGGGCAGGTCGACCACCTTGGCCGGGTGCGGCCTGGCGCGGATCGACAGCTGAACGGCGGTCGCCGGCGCCGCGTGCTCGGCCGTGACATAGCCGAGCGCGATCGGGCCACCGACCGTCGGTCCGAAGCCGCCGCTCGTCACCTCGCCGATGCGGGCGCCGTTGCCGTCCTGGATCTCGGTGCCTTCGCGGGCCGGCGCCCGGCCCTCGGGACGGATCCCGACCAGCTTTCGGGGCGGGCCGTCCTCGAGTTGGCGAAGGATGAGCTCGGCGCCGGGGAAGCCGCCTTCGCGCCGGCGCCGTTTGGCGATCGTCCAGGCGAGCCCGGCCT
Organism: Geminicoccaceae bacterium; assembly: GCA_050729115.1. Taxonomy (GTDB): domain Bacteria; phylum Pseudomonadota; class Alphaproteobacteria; order Geminicoccales; family Geminicoccaceae; genus JBKPNX01. Next base: position 4,541 of record JBOHKK010000091.1, read on the forward strand.
CGACCGGCGTGGTGTCGGGCGTCAGCTCGTGGCCGTACAGGCAGAGCCCGGCCTCGAGCCGGAGCGAATCGCGGGCCCCGAGCCCTGCCGGGGCGACCTCCGGCTCGGCCAGGAGCCGGCGGGCGAGGCCTTCGGCGTCGCTGGCGGCAACCGAGATCTCGAAGCCGTCCTCGCCGGTGTAGCCGGAGCGGGCGATCCGGCAGGGCACGCCGGCGATCGTGGCCGCGGCGGTCTGCATGAAGGCGAGCGCGCGCGCGGCGGGGCACAGGCGCTCGAGCACCGCCGCGGCGGCCGGGCCCTGGACGGCGACCAGGGCGCGCGCGACCAGCTCCTCGACCCGGTGCCCGGGCTCGAGCGCCGCGGCCATGTGCGCGAGGTCGGCCTCGCGACAGGCGGCATTGGCGACCACGAGCAGGCCCTCGGGCACGCGGCCCGCGATCAGATCGTCGAGCACGCCGCCGTGTTCGTTGGTGAATACGGTGTAGCGCAGGCGACCCTCGTCGAGGCGGGCGACGTCGCCCGGAACCAGGCGCTCGAACGCTGCAGCGGCACCGTCGCCATGGACCAGCACCTGCGCCATGTGCGAGACGTCGAACAGCGCCGCGGCGGTCCGGCAGTGCCGATGCTCGGCCATGATCCCGGCAGGGAAGTGCACGGGCAGCGACCAGCCGGCGAAATCGACCAGCTTGCCGCCGAGCTCCACATGGAGATCGTGGAGCGGTGTCTTGCGCGCAGCTACGGTGGTGGCGGGCTCGGTCGGGTTGCTCAAGATCGCGGCCTCCGCAAGCCGGCGGCTACTCGCCGCGCGGTCGGAAGCCCCCTCTGTCCCGAACCTGAGAGATTAGGCGCACGCACGCGTGGCGGCGCGCGCCCTACCCCTTCGGTGGAGGACCGCACGCGGTCCTCGCTCTCCAGAGTGCCATTCCCCCGCGGTCCCTTGGGCCTGAGAGTTTCCGGGGCGGTTGCTCCTTCGGCGTCGCGCCCGCACGAGCGAGCCGCGAGCTCTCCCGCGGGGTTCGTCTGGCCATGTCCGGCAACACTACCGCGTTGGCGTGCCCGGTCAAGGAGTCTGGCGCAACACGGGCTGCCGCCGGCGCGTCAGCTCGGCATCGTTCAGTTGAAAGCCGATGTACAACGTGTAGTCCCCGCCCTCATCCGGGGTGACGGACGGCAGGCGCAGGGTGAGATCCTCGGACCAGCCGGTCCGGTCCTCGTTGTCCGCAAAGGCAAGCTCGCTGCGCAGCGTCTCCTTGGCCAGGATGCGGCCGTCCGGTCCCATGGTCGCAACGAAATAGGTCAGCTCTTCGCTGCCGGACATCGCCGGGCCGCGCTCCGCGATCAGAATAAAGGTGAGATCGACGTCCACACCCGCGCCCTCCTCGCCGCTGTAGTAGCGACAGCCGCTGGTGAGGTCCCGCAGCACGGCCAGATAGCGTAGCTCGCTCGGCCGCGGTTCGGCGCCGGCGCGGTAGATCGTGGTGCGTTCGGCGCCTTCGAGCAGCAAGGTCGTGGGGCAGAGCGGCGGAGGCTGCTCTGGCGCGGTCGAGCCGCAGGCTGCGGGCGCGAGCATGGCGAGCCCGACCAATGGGCGCCAATATTCCCGCCAGCCGGCCACGCTGCCCGCCAGACGCCCGCCAGACCGGGACCTGGTCACAGTCGATCGTGGCTGCCGTCGCAGTACGGCCGCCCCTTGCTGGTCTTGCCGCCGCACAGGTAGGCCGTGCCAGCGCGCTCGGCCCTGAAGACCACCGGGGTCAGACTGGTCGACTTGTGGGAGCCGTCCCAGAACGGCTGGTTACCGCTGCGTCCGCATGCGCACCAGGCGTAAGTCCGGCCGACTTGCAGCTCGACCGCAAAGGGGCCCTTTTGCGCCACGATGGCCTGGCTCGTCGTCACCGCCATGGTTGGTCCTTGCTGGCGTCCGAGGCGACACCTACCCGAGACCTCGCGGCTCGGCAAGCCTGCGCGGAATGCCTTGTCTAGTCCCGCGCAAAGCTCCTAAGTTGCAGCTGGCGTCCCATGACCGCACCGACATCATCATCCAGGACAGAGGGAGCGGACCCGGCACCCCCGGCGATCGCCGCGCTCGACCTGGGAACCAACAACTGTCGGTTGCTGGTTGCCCGGCCGCAGGCTGCCGGTTTCGAGGTCATCGACAGCTTCTCGCGGATCGTTCGCCTGGGCGAAGGCCTGGCGGCCAGCGGCTGGCTCCGGGAACGGGCGATGGCGCGGACCCTCGCGGCGCTGCGGGTGTGCGCCCGGATCATGGCGCGCCACCGGGTGCGGGCCGCCCGCTGCGTCGCGACCGAGGCCTGCCGCCGGGCAACCAATGGCGCCGAATTCCTGGTTCGGGTGCAACGCACGACCGGGATCCACCTCGAGGTGCTGGCGCACGAGCAGGAGGCCCGTCTCGCCTTGCTGGGCTGTCTGCCGCTGATCGAGCGCAGCGCCGGGCCCGCCCTGCTGGTCGACATCGGCGGCGGCAGCACCGAGATCCTGTGGCTCGATCGCAGCGCGAACGGCGGCGGCGGTCCGCACAGCGTGTCGTTGCCGATCGGCGTGGTGGCGCTGTCCGAAGCGTTCACCTCCGAGCCCGATCCCGCCATGTTCGAGGCCATGGTCCGGCACGTGCAGGCCGCGATCGACAGCACCCGGCAGATCCGGGCCGATCTCGAGCGGCCGCCGGCGCAGCTGATCGGCACCTCCGGGACGATCACCACGCTGGCGGCCGTCAACCTGAACCTGCGGCGCTACGATCGCCGCAAGATCGACGGGTTGGCGCTCGATCGCGCTGCGGTCACCAGCGTGTCGGAACGCCTGAGAGGCATGACCAACGCCGCCCGGGCCGCGCATCCCTGCATCGGGCCGGGCCGGGCGGATCTGGTGGTGGCGGGCTGCGCCATCCTCGAATCGGTCCTGCGCACCTGGCCGGCGACCGTGTTGCGGGTCGCGGATCGCGGGCTGCGCGAGGGCATTCTCGAGGGCCTGATGGGTCATACCCTCGAGGCGGCGCTGGACGACCGCCTGGAGGCACCCGCAGCCGTCTGGCAAGCGCGTCGAGTGGCGGCCGGCGGCACGCCGGCGTAGTCATGGCGTCGCCTCGCGGCACTCGGGTCCGGGTTCGCGGCAGGGGCCGCCGTGCCGGATCGACCAGGTGGCTGAGCCGCCATCTCAATGATCCTTACGTGCGAGGCGCGCGCGACGAAGGTTATCGGGCGCGCTCGGCCTACAAGCTGCTGGAGATCGACCGCCGCTTCGGACTGCTCGAGCCGGGTCGCACCGTGCTGGATCTCGGCAGCGCACCCGGCAGTTGGGCGCAGGTGGCCGCGGCCCGCGGCTGCCGCGTGATCGGGCTGGATCTCCTGGAGGTGACGCCCGTCGCGGGAGCCGAGATGCTCCGGGGCGATGCTTTCGACCCGGCGACGCCGACCAGGTTGCGGGCGGCCGCGGGTGGCCCGGCGGCGGTGGTGCTCAGCGACATGGCGGCACATGCGACCGGACATCGCGCGGTCGACCGCCTGCGCGCGGAGGCGCTCGGCGAAGCGGTCCTCGCCTTGCTGCCGGACCTGCTGGCGCCGGGCGGCAGCGCGGTGATCAAGCTGGTGCGCGGCGCCGAGAGCGGCGTGACCGCCGACGCCAGGCGCGCCTTCGACCGGGTCCAGCTGGTCCGGCCCGAAGCCACCCACCGGGGCTCCTCGGAGATCTACCTGGTCGCCATCGGCTACCGCGGCGCACCCCACAATTCGGCCTGATCAGCGGAGCCGGGTCCGACCGGCTTGCGCCGGCAGGTCGCCGCGCCGCTTGTTGGAACGCGAGCCTGCCGTGGCGGCCAGGCGACCCTCAGGAGACGATTGCGCGCGACGGCATGCGCAAGGCATGACTGCCATGCAAAATTGGAAGAAAGAAGCTCCTATATATATGCCAGTTAGCACTTGTGCGATGCAACAAGAACGGAAAAGGAGACACCCACCATGCACGCGCGCATGCCCAACCGATCCGAGCTGGCGCGCGGCCGCCCCGCCCCTGCCGAGTGGGCGCGGATCGACCCGACCATTTACATCACGGCAGCGCGTCGGCTCCAGGCCCGAGCCACGGCCGAGGCGCTCGGCGCCGGTTGGCGCGGCATGCGTCGTGGACTGACCGGCCTCGCCGGGCTGGTGCGACGGCTGCTGCTGGCGCCGATCGCCAGGCGGTCGCAGCGCCAGCGCGCGCTCGCCGGTCTCGCTGCCATGGACGATCGGCTGCTCGCCGACATCGGGCTGCGGCGCAGCGAGATCGAGCTCGCGGTCGACGGGCGCCTGGCCGATCCGCGGATGACGCGCCGAGCGCCGGCGGCGCCCGCCCCAACGCAACCGGACCGGGTCCCCGATCTGGCGGCGTAAGCGGTCGGTTCTGGCGGCGCCCTGACGGCCGTACCTTCGATCCCGATCCAGCGCGACGAGCTCGAGGACGTCGAAGTCACCGAAGGCACCACGACCGGTCAAGTGCGTGAGGCTGGGCGACGTGCTCGTTTCCAAGGCGGAAGCGAAGGCGGCACCCTTGAGGGTGCCGCCTGATCGCGGGTCGTGAGCGGACAACGGTCCGGAACGTCTACCGGGAGCTGATGGCGATCTTCTTCGCCTTGGCCTTGACCTCGGGCGGCTTGGGCAGGCTGATCGACAGCACGCCGTTCTTGAACGTCGCCCTGGCCTGGTTCGGGTCGGCCGCGAACGGCAGCGTGAGCAAGCGCGAGAACGCGCCGTAGGAGCGCTCCACCAAGTGGAAGTCCTTCTTCTTCTCCTCCTTCTCCGCCTTCTTCTCGCCCTTGATGGTCAGGACGTTGTCGGAGATCACGACATCGACGTCCTTCTCCTCGACCCCGGGCAGGTCGGCCTCGATCCTGAGTTCGCTGTCGGTCTCGCTGACGTCGATCGACGGCGCCGTCGCCGTGGTGCGGTCGTCGCCGCCGGGCCAGCCGAGGTCCCGCCCAAAGCTCTCGAACAGCCGATCCATCTCGCGCCGAAACCCCGTGAACGGATCGTGGTCGCTGAGCGCGACGTCGGACTTGCGACCAAACGGACGAATCGTTGGCCAGGACATGGAACCCCTCCCGCTTGCTTGCCGAACTCATCCATGCCGTCGGTGCCGCATGAGGCCGCAGCTTCGCCCCATCTGCGGCCGACGCATCGATTTGGCTCAGATATCGTTACCGACGCGCGCCCGGACAATGCGTCCGTCAATGGCTCATCAGCAGCGGTAACGGGCTGTGGGCCAGGACGTGGCGGGTCACGCCGCCGAGCACCAGCTCGCTCAGGCGGGTGCGGCCGTAGCCGCCCATGACCAGGAGGTCCGCGCCGGTCTCGGCCGCGGCTGCCAGCAGAGCCGCACCGACGGATTCGCCCTCGGGGCTCACCGCGTGCCGCGTGCAGGCGATCCCCCGCCATTCGAGATACCGGATCAGGTCGAGGTCGGCGTCGGCTGCGGTGCGCCAGGTCTTGGCGCACAGCACGTGGACGGCATCGGCGGCCTCCAGAAACGGCAGCGCCCCGGCAAGGGCACGCGCCGCTTCGGTGCTGTCGTTCCACGCCAGCGCGACCGTCCGATTCGCGTTCGGCGCTCCCCCCGGCGGGACGATCAGGAGCGGGCGCCCGGCACCGAACAGGACCCTCTCGAGGTCGGCGTCGAGTTCGGGCGGCGTGTGCTCGTCGGGGCGACACAGCACGGTGAGGTCGCTGACCCGCGCCTTCTTCGGAAGCATCACATCGCGCCGCCCGGTCACTTCGATCCAGCCGGCCGAGGCGGTCCCCCGCTCGTGCGGCGCGTCGCCGATCGCGATGCCGGACCTGGCGCATACGGCCTCGAATGCCGCCCGTCCGGCCTGGCTGCGCCGGTCCATCTCCGCCGCGGCCGCCGCGGTCAGCTGGTCGATCACCGCCGGAGATACGCCCTCGCCGATCACCGGGATGGCATCGCGCGGGTCGATCCGCACGAACAAGGCATTGACGTGGGCGCCAAACCGCTGCGCCGCGCCGAGTGCTGCCTCGAGGCCGCGGCCATCGATCTCACCGCCGAAGAGAGGCACCAGAATCGTCCGTATGCTCATGACCGATGCTCTCCCCGAGTTGGCGCGACCGAACGTCACAGCGCCCGATCACAGGACCTTTGAGGATCTCGACGACCCAAGGTTCTGCACGCCGTCGTGCTCGTGATCGAAACGGATTCGCCGACGGCGCAGCTGTGAGCTTCGAACCGGAAAATCGGCCCTGCCCGTCACCCAGGTCGTCGTAGCGGAACGCCCCTTCGTGGCCGTGAGATGGGCGAGGTGGCCGCAGGCCTCGTCCTCGCCTGCCCGGAACCGCGCTACGGTACACGCGCCACGCTTGGCGCGCCAGTCCTGCGCCTCGACTCGAGCCGCCGATCGCCGGTGCGCCGCGCCACGGCAATCCGGCCGCCGAGTGCCCTCGACCGCGTGGTGCGCTAGGTTGAGGTACGCGCCACGCAAAAGAGAGGCGAGGAACCGATGCGCATCATCCTGGTGCGGCGGCTGGCATGGGCTGATCGGCGAGGTGCGCCCGAGGTACCCGAAGGCGGCACTGGCACCGGCCGCGCCGGCCCGGACCAGGCAGCGGCGCGCCGAGCTGCTGGCGATGGGCGGCTGCGGCCGCAGTCCGATGCGGGAGCGGACCTTCGCCGGCCGCGGTGGGCAGGTGCTCGATCATTGGCCGCCCCGCTCCTGATCGCCCATTGATCAAAGCTGCGTCATGGCAGACCGACCGGATGACGCGCCGTCCGATGCGCAGGCCGACCTGATCGCGTTGCTCAGCGAAGGGCGAGGCTACGGCCTGCCGGACGTCGAGGTCGAGCGCATCACCACCCACGCCGCCCTGGTGTTCCTGGTCGGCGAGCGCGCCTACAAGATGAAGCGCGCCGTGCGCTACAGTTTCCTGGACTTCACGACGCTCGCGCGCCGCACCCGGGCGCTCGAGGCGGAGCTCGAGCTGAATCGGCGCACCGCCCCGATGCTCTATCACCGCCTCGTGCCGGTGACCCGCGAGGCGGATGGTCGACTGATCCTGGCCGGCGCCGGCGAGCCGGTGGAATGGCTGCTCGAGATGACCCGGTTCGATCAGGCAGCGCGGCTCGATCGCCTCGCCGAGCGCGGCCAGCTGACCGCTTTGATCATCGACGATCTGGCGGCGGAGATCGCCGACTTTCACGACCAGGCGGCGCTACGTTCGAGGTATGGCGGCCATGCCGGCATGCGGGCGGTGATCGAGGGCAACGCCGAGGACCTTGCGACCTTGCCGGAGACGGTGTTGCCCGCCGGGCGGTGCGAGCGTCTCACGGCCCGCTGCCAGGGCGAGCTCGCGCGTCGGCGGCGCCTGCTCGACGAGCGGCGGCGCTCGGGTCGGGTGCGCCACTGCCACGGCGATCTGCATCTCGGCAACATCGTCCTGCTCGAGGGCCGGCCGGTGCTGTTCGACTGTCTGGAGTTCGACGAAGCCCTGGCGTCGATCGATACCCTCTATGATCTCGCGTTCCTGCTGATGGACCTCGATCATCAGGATCTCCGGGCCCTCGCCCAGCGCCTGCTGAGCGGCTATCTGGAGGCGACCCGGGATGACGGGGGCGTCGCTCTCCTGCCGCTGTTTCTCGCGTGTCGCGCGGCGATTCGAGCGAAGGTGCTCGGCCTCGGCGCCGCACAGGCTAAGGACGGCACTGCGGCGCCGGCGGTCGACGAGGCCCGGGCGTACCTGGAGCGAGCGCTCGTTTACCTGGACCCGCCGCCGGCCCGGCTGGTGGCGATCGGTGGGCCCTCCGGCACCGGCAAGTCGACGCTTGCCAGGCGGCTTGCCCCGGCGCTCGGCCCGGCGCCCGGCGCGGTAATCCTGCGCAGCGACGTCGTGCGCAAACGCCTGCATGGCGTGGCGTCCGGCGACCGCCTGCCGCCGCAGGCCTACCGCAAGGAGGCCTCGCGCGCGGTGTACGATACCCTGGCGACACGCGCCGCGGCTCTGGTCGGCGCCGGCCACGCGGCGATCGTCGACGCGGCGTTCCTCGATCCGAAGGAGCGCGCGCAGATCGAAGCCGTCGCGGCAAAGGCCGGCGTGCCGTTCGACGGCCTTTGGCTGAGCGCGCCCGAGGACGTGCTGGTGGGCCGCGTGGCGGCGCGCCGGGGCGACGCCTCCGACGCCACGCCCGAGGTCGTGCGGCGGCAACTGGCCTTCGACCGGGGGGCGATATCCTGGCCACCCCTGGACGTGAGCGGCCCGGTGGAGGGGGTCGCGGTTGCGGCGCGACGTCTATTGGCCTTGGAATGATGTAGGCCCGGGCAAAGCGGTGGAAAAAATTCCTCTGATGTGCTACATTCCTGCGGTCGGCAAGCACCAGCTTCCCCCGAAAAGCGGTTGATGATCAGCGGCAGGGTGGCAGGTTTGCACGCGCCCGGTGTGGGGGGTTGCGTCGCCGTGTCGGGCAGGACCACGACCGAATTGCCGTCCCGTAGAACCAAACGAACCCAAGGAATGGCGGTTGATCAATGGGTCGGACTTTTGAGGTGCCTGTTCTCGTGGGCGAAGCCGTACGCTCGGAGTGATCGGACGCGGCGCGGGCGGCCGGTGCGGGTCGGTTCGCGAATCCGAACGAACCCAAGGAATGGCGGCTCATCAATGGGTCAGGCTCTTGGGATACAGGAGGCAGCATCGCGGCATTGGCACGACGCGATCACCAGTTCGCAGGCGGCGCTGGTTGGCGCCTGTGGCCGGCGCGCGGCGCCTGCGACCGAGGAGATCCCCGGGTGCCTCCGCCATACGACCCGATGTCTGACGGCTCGCCGTCCGGCATCCGATCCGGTAATAGGGGATAGGTCCAGACGCTGCGGGCCGGGAGGGATGATGTTCAAGGCGCTGGTGCTGAGCAAGCAGGACGACGAGGTGACCGCCGGGATCGAGGTGCTGGACGAGGCGCGCCTGCCTGCGGGCGAGGTCACGGTCGCGGTCGAGTACTCGACGCTCAACTACAAGGATGGCCTGATCATCAAGAACAAGGCGCCGCTGGTACGCAGCTATCCGCACGTGCCGGGGGTCGACCTTGCCGGGCGCGTGATCGAGAGCAGCCATCCCGACTGGCGCGCGGGCGATGCGGTCGTCCTGACCGGCTGGGGGGTCGGCGAGCGGCATTGGGGCGGCCATGCCGAGCGCGCCCGCCTCAAGGGCGAGTGGCTGGTGCCGGTGCCGGACGGCTGGACGACCCGACACACGATGGCGGTCGGCACCGCGGGCTTCACCGCCATGCTCGCGGTGATGGCGCTGGAGAACCAGGGGCTGCAGCCGGGCGCCGGCGAGGTCCTGGTGACCGGCGGCGCCGGCGGGGTGGGGTCGGTGGCGATCGCGCTGCTCGCCAGGCTCGGCCACGAGGTGACGGCCTCGACCGGACGGCCGGAGAGCCATGAGTACCTGAGGTCGCTCGGGGCCAGCAAAGTGATCGGCCGGGCCGAGCTGGCGGCGCCGAGCTCGCGGCCGCTCGAGTCCGAGCGCTTTGCCGGCTGCGTCGACAGCGTCGGCGGCACCACCCTCGCCCGGGTCCTCGGCCAGATGAAATACCGCTGCTCGGTCGCCGCGGTCGGCCTCGCCGGGGGCAGCGAGCTGCGGACCACGGTCATCCCGTTCCTGCTGCGGGGGATCAATCTGCTGGGTATCGATTCGGTCTATCAGCCGGCGGCGCCGCGGCGCGCCGCCTGGCAACGTCTCGCGCGCGATCTCGACCTGGCCAAGCTGGAGACGATGATCCTGGACGCGGGCCTCGAGGATCTGCCGCGCCTGGCGGATGAGATCCTGAGGGGCCGAATCCGCGGTCGGGTGGTGGTCGATCCGCGACGTTGATCGATGCGCGATTGATCGCGCGGCGAGGGGAACATTCTCGTCGGCTGAATGTTAAAACTTACGGCGGCCCTTCCGCCACACGCGATCCGCGGCCGGGAGCGGACGGGCGCATCAGAGGTGGAGGGCGAAGGCGCCGCAAGGAGGAACGCCGGCGATGAATCTCAGGAAACAGGTAAGTATTCGGAGAGCAAAGCCACTACGTGTACGCCCTGACGGGTGTGCGATCACACCCGAAGTTGCGAAAGGCATAGTCCGCAGGTACGTTTTTATTGACGGGAGAGGGATCTCGGGTTGACTGCTCGGCCTCGCTTTGCATTTCGGTAAGCATTCGTTAAGATATTGCTCCTGCGGCGAGGGTCGTTGCCACCTTGAACGGCGGTGCATGCGGAGGAAGCAGCCGGCGGGTGTCCGAGGTCGAGGACCGATACGCCGTGTCCTGAGGGGGTCCTGGACGACATGATGCTATCGGCTGTCTGGTTCGGTCTAACGGTCGTTGCCTTCTGTAGCCTGGCCGGGCCGGTCGGGCGGCTGCTCGGCGTGATCGACTATCCTGACGGCGGGCGCAAGAGCCATGCGCGGCCCACGCCCATGGTCGGCGGCATCGCTCTGATGGTGCCGCTCCTGCTCGTGGCGTTGGTCGAGAGCATCGGGCACCGCGGCGATGGCGACATCTTCAACTCGCTGTTGCTGGTTGGAGGCGGGTTCCTGGTGCTCGGCTGGTACGACGACCGACATCACATTCAACCGGCAGTTCGGCTGCTCGTGTCCACGGCTGTGTTCGGCGCCGTGATTCTATTGCAGCCCGACCTCGCGCTCACGGCTCTCGACTTCGGGGTCGTGGTTCCGCTGTGGGTCCTGGCGTTCCCGTTCACCATCCTGTGCCTGGTCGGCCTGCAGAATGCGATCAACATGGTCGACGGCATGAACGGCTTGTTGATCGGCCTGTCGATGTTCTGGACCGCGTGCCTGCTGATCTACGCGCCGGACGATCTGCGGCCCTATCTCACCCTCATGCTGCTCGGCCTTACGATCCTTCTGCTGTACAACGTGGCCGGCGCGCTGTTTCTCGGCGACGCTGGCAGCTATACGATCGGCGGGACCATCGGCATCCTGATGATCTACAGCTACGAGCGCGCCAACGGCGCCCTGCCGATGCTCACCGTGGTGCTGTGGCTGCTCGTGCCGGTGGCCGACTGCTTACGGGTGATGGCCACGCGCGCGCTCCAGGCTCGGTCGCCACTCGGCGCCGACAAGAACCACCTCCATCATCGCCTCGCCCGACAGTGGCCCTGGCCAATCTGCCTGGTGATCTATCTGAGCATCGTGATCGTGCCCGGCTTGAGCGGCGCGCTCTGGCCAAACCTGAGCCTTGCCATGATCGTCTTGACCCTGTCCTGCTACGGCGGCCTGCTCGTGCTCACTCAGGGCCGAGCGGTCCAGCGACCGGTGGGGAGCAGCCCCGGCGCCGACTGAACGGTGGCGCCTCTGCCGACCGCGACAGCCGTCGTGTGGCCACCGCCGCCATGGCGCCTGGTCAGGCGGCCGCTCTGAGGCCGTTGACAGTTCGCCCGGATGGACCTAGGTAACGCCCCGGCACGCGTTCTCGGGATGCGGGGCCCATCACATGCTGCCGCCGGTCTCTGATCCGGCAACGTTCGCGAGCAACAGGCCGATCCGATGAAGACTTACTCCGCCACGCCCAAGGATATCGAGCGGGGCTGGTACCTGATCGACGCCGACGGCATGGTGCTGGGCCGCTTGGCCGCCGTGGTCGCGGGGTGCTTGCGCGGCAAGCACAAGCCGCTGTACTCGCCGAACCTGGACTGCGGCGATCACGTGGTGGTGGTCAATGCCGAGAAGGTGGCATTGACCGGCGCCAAGCGTGGCCAGAAGACCTACTATCGGCACACCGGCTACCCCGGCGGCATCAAGCAACGCACGGCGCAGCAGATTCTCGAGGGCGCGCATCCCGAGCGCGTGATCGAAAAAGCGGTCGAGCGAATGCTGCCCAAGGGCCCGCTCGGCCGGCAGCAGATCCGGAAGTTGCATGTCTATCGCGGACAGGAGCACCCGCACCAGGGCCAGGCGCCGGCGACCCTGGACCTGGCGGCCAACAACCGCAAGAACAGCGTGAGAGAATCCGCCGATGGCTGAGAACCCGACCCGCACGCTTGCGGACCTCAAGGACCTCGCGCAGACGGTCACGCCCGAGCCCGAGATCGCGCCGCCGGCGCCGAGGATCGACGCGACCGGCCGGGCGTACGCCACGGGACGGCGCAAGGAAGCGGTCGCCCGGGTCTGGGTCAGGCCGGGCAGTGGGCGCATCACGGTCAACGGTCGTGACGTGGAGATCTATTTCGCGCGACCGGTGCTGCGCATGATCATCACGCAGCCCTTCGATGCCGCCCATCGGGCGCAGCAGTTCGACGTCGCGTGCACCGTGGCGGGCGGCGGGCTGTCGGGGCAGGCGGGCGCGGTCCGCCACGGGATCAGCCGGGCGCTGGTCGCGTACGATCCGACGCTGCGGCCGCCGCTCAAGGCCGGCGGCTTTCTCACCCGCGACTCGCGCAGGGTCGAGCGCAAGAAGTACGGCCTGCGGAAAGCCCGGCGCAGCTTCCAGTTCTCCAAGCGCTGAGTTCCGCGCCGCGCCGAGGCCTGGGGCGGTCCGCCGCCTCCGACCGGCTCAGTATTGCGTGGATACCGGGGGCACACTCAGGCCGGCTGCCGCGTCCTGCGACATCGTCTCGCTTTGGCCCGCCCTTTTTGGATCGCGCACGAACACCCGCCCGCAATAGGGGCAGGTCGCGCGGCCGGCCTCGTCGAGCGCGAGATAGACGCGTGGATGACCCAGCGCTCCGCCGCCGCCATCGCAGGCGGCGCTGTCGCCGTCGACGTAGTAAATCTCGATGGTGTCGGTCATTCGGGGGGGCCCATCCGCCGCTCTGGCCGCCTGTAGTAGCCGCCGGATGCCGCAACACGCAAGCGCCCGTTGGCAAGAAGGCGGCGAGGGGCGATGGTCTGGGGCAGGGGCGCCCTGCGCTCGAGGGCCCTGAAGCGGAGGTTCGGCCGTGCTCCTGGTGTTCGGCTCGATCAACGTGGATCTGCTGTTCAAGGTCGCGGCGCTGGCCCGCCCGGGCGAGACCGTGTTGTGCCCCAGCTACGAGCTCGCGGCCGGGGGCAAAGGCGCCAATCAGGCCACGGCCGCGGCGCGGGCCGGCGCCACGGTCCGCATGATCGGGCACGTCGGCGACGACAGCTTCGGGAGGTTTGCGCGGCAAGCCATGGCGACGGCGGGCGTGGACGGCGCAAGCGTTGCCACCTCGGATAAGGCGACCGGCATCGCGGTGATCGGGATCGACCGGGCCGCCGAGAATCAGATCATGGTGGCGAGCGGCGCCAATCTCGACGCCCACGCCGAGCAGATCGCCGACCCCGAGCTGGCGCCCGGCGTCACCCTGCTGTGCCAGAACGAGGTGCGGCCGGAGGCGACCTTCGCGCTGCTCGAGCGGGCGAAGGCGCGTGGCGCGCGCACGATCCTGAACCTTGCGCCTGCCGGCGAGGTACCACCGCGGGTGCTCGACGCGCTCGACGTTCTGGTGGTCAACCGGATCGAGGCGCAGATGGCGGTCGGCGACGCCGGCCATGGCGATCCGGCAGCGCTGGCCCGCGACCTGGCGGGGCGCCACGCCCTGACCTGCGTCATCACTCTGGGCGCCGCCGGCGCGCTCGCGATCGGGCCACAAGACGGCCATCGGCTTGCCGCCTTGCCGATCGAGCCGGTGGACACCACCGGCGCGGGCGATGCGTTTGCGGGCGTGCTGGCGGCGGCGCTCGATCAGGGTCACGAC
>JBOHKK010000092.1:0-18235 GCA_050729115.1 Geminicoccaceae bacterium
CCTCCCAACCACCCACCGATGGTACCCTTGGGGTGGTTGGGAGGGGGAGCGGGCTGGGGCGAGCCGATCGAAAAATGCGCTAGCCTGTTCCATTTTCTGCCCGATCAAGTGAAGCCACTGGTCGGGCGTGGCCTGACCGACCATCCGACCACGGACTGGATCGCCACCCTCGCAACGAATAGCGGCGATGTCCGAACCTTACGAAGTGACAGGCCACGGTCGGCCCGAATCATCGTCAGCCAGTGATCAGCACAGAGGATGTGTGAATTCTCTAGTCAATGCGGCAGAAAAGTGGGCCTGCGCGTAAGTCATTGAAAAAGCGACTAGGGAGGGTTTGACGGGGGTTCCACTCCCCTCCGCCAAGACGACCTGAGCGAACCCGCTCTCCGACTGTGGATCACCCGCTGAAGCCCAGGAACTCCGCCGTTCTCGGCGCTGCACCGTTCACCTCGGGTTGGCGGTGCAGGTCGCGAGTTCGGCTCTGGCGGCCGACTTTCTCGTCCGAGAACGCGGCGGGCTTTACGGCCTGATGATCGCCACTGCCTCGCCTGCACGCGGGCACCTTGCAAACCTGGTCGCCGGCGCCGAGCCTCTCTCCCGCATGCGCGCCCTCCTGGGGCAGACGACGGCTGAAGCAGAATCGAACCCTTCTCATTCGGTCTCGCCAGCGCCGTCCGCCTGTGGGGTTGCTCAGGCCCGGGACGACGCCCTGGCTGTGATCGCGGCCCGGTTCATGACCAGGCGCAAGGCCGGCCGCCGCCCATGGCGTTTGGTCGCGAAGGGCCGGCTTGTCACCTTGGCGGGGTTCTTCTAGGTTCGGCGCGGCTCGCCCGGCCGCCGAGCGCCGGGAAGCTGCGGTTGTGCCGGGAGGAAGGGCGGGGAATGTCCGGAGTCGAGTGGGTCCTTTACGTTCTGATCGTCGCCTGCGGCGGGGTCGGCCTCGCCTACGGGATCAACACGCGCAGCCTGGTGCTCGCCGAGCCCGCGGGCTCGGCGCGCATGCGCGAGATCGCCGGCGCCGTCCAGGAAGGCGCCATGGCGTACCTCAACCGGCAATACCTGACCATCGCCGGGGTCGGCGCGGTGGTCTTCATCCTGCTCTGGATCTTCCTGGGCTTCCACGTCGGCTTCGGCTTCCTGCTCGGCGCCGTGCTGTCAGGCGGCGCCGGTTACATCGGCATGACCGTCTCGGTCCAGGCCAACGTGCGCACCGCCGAGGCCGCCCGCCACGGCCTCGACCGCGCCCTCGACGTCGCCTTTCGCGCCGGCGCGATCACCGGGCTGCTGGTCGTCGCCCTCGGCCTGCTCGGGGTGTCGATCTACTACGCCATCCTGCTCCTGTTCGGCCTGGAGACCCGCTCCGTGCTGGAAGGGCTGGTCGGCCTGTCGTTCGGCGCCTCGCTGATCTCGATCTTCGCCCGGCTCGGCGGCGGCATCTTCACCAAGGGCGCCGACGTCGGCGCCGATCTGGTCGGCAAGATCGAGGCCGGCATCCCCGAGGACGATCCGCGCAATCCCGCGGTGATCGCCGACAACGTCGGCGACAACGTCGGCGACTGCGCGGGCATGGCGGCCGACCTGTTCGAGACTTATGCCGTGACCGTGGTCGCGACCATGCTGCTCGGCGCGATCTTCTTCACCGGGCCGACCCAGGCCTCGCTCATGCTCTACCCGCTGCTGGTCGGCGGCGTCTGCCTCCTGGGCTCGGTGGTCGGCACCTATCTGGTCAGACTCGGGCGGAGCCGCAACATCATGGCGGCGCTGTACAAGGGCTTCTTGGGCGCGGCGGTGGTCTCGGCGGTGGTCCTGATCCCGATCACGCTCCTGTTCCTGGGCGGCACCGTGGTCTACCAGGGCGGCGGCGCCAGCTTCACCGGTTGGGGCGTCTACGGCTGCGCGCTCGTGGGCCTGCTGGTCACCGGCTGTCTGATGTGGATCACCGACTATTACACCGGCACCAACCATCGGCCGGTCCAGAAGATCGCGCAGGCCTCGACCACCGGCCACGCCACCAACATCATCCAGGGGCTCGCGGTATCGATGGAGGCGACCGCGCTGCCGGTCGTGGTGATCTGCGCCGGCATCCTGCTCGCCTACCTGTCGGCGGGGTTGTACGGGATCGCGGTCGCGGCGACCACCATGCTGGCGCTGACCGGCCTCGTGGTGTCACTCGATGCCTATGGCCCGGTCACTGACAATGCCGGCGGCATCGCTGAGATGGCCGACCTGCCGGCCGCGGTGCGCGAGACCACCGATGCCCTGGATGCGGTCGGCAACACCACCAAGGCGGTCACCAAGGGCTATGCGATCGGCTCGGCGGCGCTCGCGGCGCTGGTCCTGTTCGCGGCCTACACCGAGGATCTGCGCTACTACTTCCCCGAGCTGCAGGTGCGCTTCACCCTGTCCGATCCGTTCGTCCTGATCGGCCTGTTCATCGGCGGGCTGCTGCCGTTTCTGTTCGGCTCGCTCGCCATGCAGGCGGTCGGGCGCTCGGCGGGCGCGATCGTGCTCGAGGTGCGCCGCCAGTTCCGCGACATCCCCGGGATCATGGAGGGCACCGGCAAGCCCGAGTACTCGCGTGCGGTCGACCTCCTGACCAGGGCGGCGATCAAGGAGATGATCGTGCCGTCGTTGCTGCCGGTGCTGGCGCCGATCGTGGTCTACGGCGTGATCAGCACGATCGGCGGGCAGGCGGCCGGCTTCGCCTCGCTTGGGGCGATGCTGCTCGGGACCATCGTCACCGGCATCTTCGTCGCGATCAGCATGACCTCGGGCGGCGGCGCCTGGGACAACGCCAAGAAGTTCATCGAGGACGGCAACTACGGCGGCAAGGGCTCGGAGGCGCACAAGGCCGCGGTCACCGGCGATACCGTGGGCGATCCCTACAAGGACACCGCGGGCCCGGCGATCAACCCGATGATCAAGATCATCAACATCGTCGCGCTGTTGATCCTGGCCGCCCTCGGCCACGGCTGAGGGGGCGGCGGCCCCCGGCGCTCAGGGCGTGCCCTCGACCGGCGGGTTGAAGCGGCCGATGTTGCCGATGAACTGCTCGAATACGGTCAGCTCGGAGCCGGAGGTCGGCGTCTCGCGGTCGACCAAGCTCACCTCCTGGGCCCGGTCGAGGCCATGGCGATCGACGCGGTCGACCGTGCCGAGGTCGTCGAACACGATGGCCACGACATCCTGGTTGACCACCTCTTCCTGGTAGAACGACCGACGCTCGGTGCGCTGACCCACGTAGTACCAGACCGAGCCGTCGAAGGTGGCGACCGACGATGGCGACCCCAGCAGCTGCAGAACCTGCTCCCGGCTCGTGCGCCCCGCCTCGACCTGGCCCAGCGCCGCTTCGTCCAGCCGATAGCCGTGGTTGCTGACCTGCGGTACGCACGCGATCAGAGCGAGCGCCACCGGCAAGGCGCACCAGAGGCGGGCCCGTCGCTCCGCCAGCAACAACCTGCTCGCCGTCGTCGAAAACTCCGGCATTGCCAGATGGCTCCTGATACGATCCGGCGCGGACTGGGTGGTTAGCACGGATGGACGAAGCCAGGCAATCTCCGGCGATCGCCGCGCGCGCCCGGCCCATCGCAGCGCGCGCCCGGCCCATCGCAGCGCGCGCCCGGCAATGGCTGCGCCGTCTCTGGCCCGCCGCAGACCGCGCCCGCAGCCAGCTCGCCCGTGAAATCTATCACGAGGTGGTAAACCAGGCGCGAATCCCGACGTTCTATCGCGATCTCGGCGTGCCGGACACGCCCGAGGGGCGCTTCGAGATGGTCGGCCTGCACGTCGCGCTGGTGGTGCGCCGCCTGAGGTTCGAAGGGGCGCCCGGCAGCGCGCTCGGCCAGGAGCTTTTCGATCTGATGTTCGCCGACATCGACGAGAGCCTGCGTCACATCGGCATCGGCGATCTGTCCGTGGGCAAGCAGATCAAACGCCTCGCCGGCTACTTCTATGCGCGTCTGAAGGCTCTGGACGAGGCCTTCGCGACCGCGCCGGGCGGGCCGCTCCGGGCGCTGCTCCGGACCAACGTCTACCTTGGCGGTGCCCCGCCGAGCGAGCGTCAGCTGGAAACGCTCGTGCGCTATCTGATGGCGGCCGATGAGGCGCTTCAGGCGCAGCCGGGCGCGAGCCTGCTCGCCGGTCGGGTCGGTTTCGTCCCGCCGGGAGCACCGAGGAACGCCGCCGAGCGTGCTGCGCGCGCTGGCCGGTGACGCCGCGAAATCGATTGACCGGCTCTGGCCTTGGCCCTACCTTGACCGCCGTTTTTTCTGGAGGTCCGGGCTTCTCGCGGAGATGCTTTTGCCCCCGACCAACGAGTTTTCCCGCACAGTGATGATCGATCCGTGGCCGGACACCGGCATCGACGTGAACGTCGCCGCGGAGCCGGCGGAACGTCTGGCGCTGGCGCGCCGATTCGACCTTCCGGAGGTCCGCTCGCTGCGCGGTTGCGGCCGCCTGGAGCGGGGCGGCGAGCCGACGGAGCTGGTCCTGCGCGGTTGGCTGGAGGCCGCCGTCGTGCAATCGTGCGTCGTGAGTCTCGAGCCGGTGCCGGCCAAGGTTCGCGAGCCGGTCGAACGACGGTATCGGCGCGTGGGCGCGCGGGCGGCGGGAGCGGAGCGGGTGCAGCCGACGGGCGTGATCGACCTCGACGAGGGCGAGGACGAGGTCGAACTCCTGGTCGGTCGCGAGATCGACCTCGGCGAAGCGTTCGCGCAAGAGCTCGGCTTGTCGCTCGATCCTTATCCGCGTGCGGTTGGCGCTGCGGCTATTGAGGCGACGGCCCTGGGTCCCCATGTGAGCCTGGGCCAGACGGAGCCCAGCAGGCCGTTCGCCGCCTTGCGGCAGTTGCACGAGAAGCACGCGCGGTGACGATGGTCGCGCCCAACGAGGTCTGGAGCCATGGCTGTTCCGAGGAAAAAGGTTTCGAAATCCAGGCGCAACATGCGCCGGTCGCACCATCGCCTGCGCGCGGTCAACCTGGGCGAGTGCCCGAACTGCGGCGAGCTCAAGCTGGCGCACCACATCTGTCAGGCGTGCGGACACTACAATGGCCGCGAGGTGATCGCCCAGGTCTCGGACAGCGCCGGCGGCTGAGCGGGCCCCGCCCGTGACCCTGACCATCGCTCTCGACGCCATGGGCGGCGATCACGCGCCGCAGGTGGTGATCGCCGGCGCCGCCATGGCGCGCGAACGGTTTCCCGATCTGCGTTTCACGCTGCACGGCGACGAGCCGGCCTTGCGGCGCCTGCTCGAGGCGCGGCCCCGCCTTGCCGCCCGGTGCGAGGTCGAGCACACCCCCGAGCGGGTCGACGGCCACGCCCGCCCCTCGCAGGTCCTGCGCCAGGGGCGCGAGACCAGCATGTGCCTGGCGATCACGGCGGTGAAGGAGGGCCGGGCGAGCGCGGCGGTATCCGCCGGCAACACCGGCGCCCTCATGGCGCTCGCCAAGTTCGTGCTCAAGACCCTGCCCGGGATCGACCGGCCGGCGATCGCATCCTTGATGCCGACCCGGCGCAGCGAGACCGTCATGCTCGACCTCGGCGCCAACGCCGAGTGCGATGCCGGCAATCTGGTCCAGTTCGCGGTCATGGGAGAGGTGTTCGCCCGCGCGGTGCTGGGGGTCCCCAAGCCGACGGTCGGCCTCCTGAACATCGGCACCGAGGAGGTCAAAGGGCACGACACCATCCGCGAGGCGGCGGCGGCATTGCGGGCGAGCGACCTGCCGATCGAATTTCGCGGCTTCGTCGAGGGCACCGATCTGACCAGCGGCAAGGTCGACGTCGTGGTCACCGACGGCTTCACCGGCAACGTCGCGCTCAAGGTCCTGGAAGGTACGGTCGGGCTCTACACCCAGTTTCTGCGCGAGGCCTTCAAGAGCTCGCTGCTGGCGCAGATGGGCTATGTCCTGGCCAAGCCGGCGCTTCAGCTCCTGCGCCAGCGCCTCGACCCGCGCCGCTACAACGGCGCCATGTTCCTCGGCCTGAACGGCATCGTGGTCAAGAGCCACGGCGGCACCGACGCGCTTGGCTTCGCCAACGCGATCGGCGTGGCGGTCGACCTGGTGCAGCAAGGCACCAATCAACGGATCATCGCCGAGATGAACCGGCTGGAGGAGGAAGCGACCCGACGGCGGCATGCCCGGGCGTCATAGCATGGTGCGGGCCAGAGTCATCGGCACGGGGGCGTACCTGCCGGCCAGGATCCTCACCAACGCCGAGCTGGCCGAGACGGTCGACACCAGCGACGAGTGGATCGTCGAGCGCACCGGAATCCGCCAGCGCCACATTGCCGCCGAGGGCGAGCTCACCTCGGACCTCGCCGTCGCGGCGGCGCGGCGCGCCCTGGAACGCGCGGACCTCGGCCCGGAGCGCATCGACCTCGTGGTGGTCGCCACCTCGACCCCGGACCATACCTTCCCGGCGTGCGCCACCGCCGTGCAACGCAAGCTCGGCATTCTTCATGCCGCGGCGTTCGACCTTCAGGCGGTGTGCAGCGGCTTCGTCTATGCGCTCGCCGTCGCCAACAACTTCCTGGCCCTGGGCCAGGCCAGGACCGCCCTGGTGATCGGCAGCGAGACCTTCTCGCGCCTGCTCGACTGGCGCGATCGCCGCACCTGCGTGCTGTTCGGCGACGGGGCTGGCGCGGTCGTGCTGCGCGCCGAGGCCGCGACCGGCACGCCGTTCGATCGCGGCGTGCTCGCGACCCACCTGGGCTCCGACGGCCGGCACTATGAGGATCTCTATGTCGACGGCGGCCCGTCCTCGACCGGCACCACCGGTCATCTCAGGATGAACGGCCGCGAGGTCTTCCGCCACGCCATCAACCGGCTGGCCGCGGCAAGCCGGGAAGTCCTCGAGCAGGTCGGCCTGGGCATCGAGGACGTGGACTGGCTGGTGCCGCACCAGGCGAACATCCGCATCCTGGACGGTGTCGCCCGCCGGCTGGGAATCGGGCGCGCGCGGGTCGTGGTGACCCTGGACCGGCACGCCAATACGTCCGCGGCGTCGATTCCGCTCGCGCTCGCCGAGGCGGACGCCAGGGGCGATTTACGCGCGGATCAACTTATCATAATGAATGCCATGGGAGGCGGTTTCACCTGGGGTGCTGCGATGGTCCGCTGGTGAGTGGCGCCCCCCGCGCGAAAATACCCAGAGCGAGGTCTTCGGCGGTTGACGGAACTAGCTGAAACCGCTAGGTTTTTCGCGCTATGGTTCCATCGAGGTTGCAAAGTATGAAGGGCAGGACCCTGACCAGGGCACATCTTGCCGAAGCGGTTTACCAAGAAGTCGGGCTGTCACGCAGCGAATCCGCCGAACTGGTCGACTCGATCCTCACCGAGATAGGGGATTCCCTGGTGAGCGACGGCGTTGTCAAGATCTCCTCGTTCGGCACCTTCTCGGTGCGACAGAAGGGGCGGCGGATCGGGCGCAATCCGAAAACCGGCGAAGAGGTGCCCATCATGCCGCGTAGGGTATTGGTGTTTCGCGCGTCGCAGGTCCTCAAGGATCGGATCAACGGCCACGCATCCGGTGCGCCGAGCGCGGAGGACGACTGATGGTAGGCTCGACCGACGGCCATGCTGAAGGAAGCGCACGGCAGCGCGCAGGCGGCCGCGCCGGCAAATCGGCAACCGCGTTCCGGACCATCAGCGAGGTCGCCGGCGACCTGGACGTCGCCCAGCACGTGCTGCGCTTTTGGGAGAGCAAGTTCCCTCAGGTCCGGCCTTTGAAGCGCGGCGGCGGGCGCCGCTACTATCGACCCGAGGACGTCGACCTGCTGCGCCAGATCCGGTCCCTCCTGTACGAGGAGGGCTACACCATCAAAGGCGCGCAGAAGCTGTTGAAGGGCCAGCGGCGGGCGGTCCCGAACGACGATCTCGCGACCGAGCGCGCCGACAGCGATGCGCCGCCAGGGCCCGCGCCGGAGCTGGTGCCCGCAGTGCGCGGTCGTCTCCAGCAGTTGCGCAAGGAGCTGGTGGCGCTGCGCGAAGCCTTGCGCGATGCCGCCGAGTGAGGATTGCCGTCACCCGGGTGGCGCCCTATAGTTTCCTTGTCGGCTCCCGCGTTTGGCGATGCCGCGGTCGGAGCGTAGCGCAGCCTGGTAGCGCATCAGTCTGGGGGACTGGGGGTCGCCGGTTCGAATCCGGCCGCTCCGACCATTCTCAAGATGATTGGCTCTGATTCCTGCCGCGCTCTCTGGAGGCGTTCGAGCGAGCGATGGCCGTGTACTTCTGCTATGTCACCGTCCCGTCGCGGGAGGTGGCTCTGGCGCTCGGCCGGACCATAGTCGAGGAACGCTTGGCGGCCTGCGCCAACGTCATCGACGGTGCCGCCTCGGTCTACTGGTGGCAGGGGACGCTCGAGCAAGCGCGCGAGGCGGTGCTGATCCTCAAGACCCGCGCCGAGCTGATCGAGCGGCTGACCGCACGGGTCAAGGCCCTGCACCCCTACGCGTGCCCGTGCGTCGTGGCGCTGCCGATCGCCGGCGGCAACCGCGAATATCTCGACTGGATCGCCGCCGAGACCGCGCCGGCGTTGCGCCCTTGAGCTCGCCCTCTCGAGGGCATATATAACCTTAGGTTGAATGAAAAAGGTCTGGATGCGTCGATGACGGTCGCCGCGCTCGCGGCGCGCGGGGCCCGTGGCCTGCTCGACCTCATTCTGCCGCCGCGCTGTCTGCGCTGCGGGCTCTCGGTCGACGGCCAGGGCCGCCTGTGCGCCGACTGCTGGCGTTCGCTCACCTTCCTCGGCCCGCCGCAGTGCCGGCTGTGCGGCTATCCCTTGCCGCACGCACTGCCGGAAGCGCCGCTCTGCGGCGAATGCACGCGCGACGAGCCGGCGTACGACCGCGCGCGCGCCGCGCTCCGCTACGACGACGGCGCCCGCCGCCTCATCCTGGCCTTCAAGCACGCCGACCGTACCGACGTCGCGCCGGCGTTCGGCGCCTGGCTGGCCCGGGCGGGCGCCGAGCTGTGGGCCGAGGCGGAGCTGATCGCGCCGGTGCCGCTGCACCGCTTTCGCCTGCTGAAGCGGGGCTACAACCAGGCAGCGATCCTGGCGCGCGCGCTCGTGCAGGAGACCGGGCTGCCGCTGATCCCGGATCTGCTCCAGCGCCAGCGCGCGACCCCCTCGCAGCAGGGGCTGAGCGGTCGTGCCCGCCTCGAGAACGTCACCGCCGGGGCGTTTCGGGTTCATCCCTGGCAGCGGGCGCGGGTCGAGGGCAAGGCGGTGGTCCTGATCGACGACGTGCTGACCACGGGCGCGACGGTCGGCGCCTGCGCCCGCGTCCTGCGGCGCGCCGGCGCCAGCCGCGTCGACGTCCTGACTCTGGCGCGTGTGGTCCGCGACGCCGCAACGCCCATATGATCGCTGCGGCCCGAGAACGGCCGACCCACGAATCCGAGCGCGCCTTCGAATGGCCGAAGTCGAGATCTACACCACGCCGCCTTGCCCTTACTGCTGGCGAGCCAAGAGCCTGCTGCGGAAGAAGGGCGTGGCGTTCGCCGAGATCGATCTCTGGAAGCTTCCGGAGCGGCGCGCGGAGATGGCCCTGCGCGCCTGCGGCCGGACCTCGGTGCCCCAGATTTTCGTCGATGGCCGCCCCCTTGGCGGCTCGGACGCGCTGGTCGCGCTCGAGGCCCGAGGCGAGCTCGACGCGTTCCTGAGCTGCGGCCGGTGACCGGGATCATCCGACGGCGACCGGCTCTTGCGTCCGTAGGGCCGGACGCCTAGCTCTACAGGAGACTCCGCTGCAAACGGCGCTGGCACCATGATTTTGTTCGATCTGCGCTGCAAGGACGGCCACGGCTTCGAAGCCTGGTTCCGCGACGGCGCCGCCTACGAGGATCGGGTGGCAGCCGGCGACCTCGCCTGTCCGGTATGCGGCGATACCGAGGTGTCCAAGGCGCTCATGGCGCCGGCGGTGAGCTCGCGACCCAAGATCGATGCTCAGCAGGCCGCCGAGGCCATGCGCGTGTGGCGCAAGGTGCAAAATCACATCGAGAAGAACTTCGATCACGTCGGCCCGCAGTTCGCGGAGGAAGCGCGCAAGATCCACCACGGCGAAGCCGAGAAGCGCAGCATCTACGGGGAGGCGAGCAGGGCCGAGGCCAAGGAGCTGCGCGACGAAGGGATCGAGGTCGGCCAGATCCCGTGGCTGCCGCGCCACGACGGTTGAAGAAACGTTCGATTGGCGTGGGGCCGAGCCGCGGGCTGAACGCGAAGCGGCGCGCGCCAAGCTCGGACGAACGCCAAGGGCTCGCGAAACGGTCCGCTCACCCCGAGCATCCGCGCGGCTGCCGCATTCCTCTCGAAGCTTCCGAGGCCCATGATCGCCGCCCGCAGCTTGGGGTGGCCGACGAAAGGTCTCATACCAGGAACACGAAGTCTTGACCCATCGACCGCTCTTCTTGTCACCCCCGGGCTCGACCCGGGGGTCCAGTCTGGATGCCCCGGTCAAGCCGTGGCATGACGGAAAAGACGCACCGACCCATCGGCCGCGACTTCATGGGGTCGGTATCAGGTCGTCACCTCGGTGCTTTCCGGTGACGCATGGGCGGAAGCTGCGCCGGAGCGTGAGCGGGACGATGTGCCCCAGCGCGCGGCGGTGATCGATCCGGTCATCGCGCTATGATGCCCGCTCGATGGAGCTCGGGCAGGCGATGGTGGTGGCGCGGCGAATGCTGTGGAGCGGGCGGAGAGCCGCTCTGCGCTCGGTTGATCGGCGCCGCCGACCGTCGGCCATGCTGGCCGGCCTGGTCATCGCATTGTCGCTTGCCGCCTGCGCCGGCGTCGACGTCGAGCAGCTGCGGATCTGCGAGCGCCTGATCCCGGCGCTCGAAGCTCGGGGCGCCGAGATCGAGATCGTGCAGGGCACCATCGACCCCGCCGCCAAGAACGCCGTCAGGGTCGAGTACCGTGTCGGGTCGGACGCGCCGCCGGCGCATTGGATCTCCTGCCGCTTCGGCGGCCGCGGGTTCGAGCGTGATCGTCTGAGGCTGATCGGGGTGGTCACCGACCGCGAGGGCGCGCTGTCCGAGATCCGGGTGTTTCTGCTTCGCCGGTACTGGCTCGACCTGTACGAGGCGCAGGCGTCGGGGGGAGATGGACCCGCCGAGCACGCGCGTTCCTGGTCGCGCGATCTGCTGTACTTCCTGCAGCTCGGGGTCAACAGCATCAGCGTCGGCTGCTTCTATGGCCTGCTCGCGATCGGCTACACCCTGGTCTATGCGATCATCGGCCGGATCAATCTGGCGTTCGGCGAGATCGCGATGGTCGGGGCGTATACCACGTTCATTGCGGTCACCGCGCTGGCGCTGATGGGAGCAGGCGTGCTGCCGCTGGCGCTGACCCTGGTGCTGCTGGTGATCGGTGCGGTCGGGGCGGTCCATGGCCTGGTCACCGAGCGCCTCGTGTTCCGGCCGCTGCGCGAGGTCCCCTCGCAGGCGCCGCTGATCGCCACCCTCGGTCTCGCGATCTTCCTCCAGGAAGCGCTCCGCCTGCTTCAGGGCGCGCAGGACCGGTGGGTGCAGCCGATCTTCTCCGCCGCCCATCACCTCGGCGGCGCGTCGGGCTTCACGCTCACCGTCAGCACCTCGCAGATCATCGTCGCCGGCCTGGCGCTCATTCTCTACGCCGGGCTCTGGCTGCTGATGCGCCGGTCCAGCTTCGGCCGGGCCGCGCGCGCCTGCGCCGACGACGTCGCCATGGCGGGCCTGTGCGGGGTCAACGTCGAGCGCACCACGGCGCTGACCTTCTGCCTGGGCGCCGCCTACGCGGCGATCGCCGGGATGGTGGTCCTGCTGCGCTACGGCGGCGCCAGCTTCTACGACGGGTTCATCCTCGGGTTCAAAGCTCTATGCGCCGCGATCATCGGCGGCATCGGCTCGGTGTCGGGCGCGATGGTCGGCGGTCTGCTGATCGCCGCGCTCGAAGCGCTGTGGGCCGGCTACCTGACCAGTGCCTACAAGGACGTCGCGGTCTTCGGTCTCCTGACCGCGGTCCTGATCTGGCGACCTCACGGTCTGTTCGGCGAGCCGGTCCGCCTCGCCAACGACGTCTTTCGCCAGCGCCCGATCTGAGCCGGCCACCTTCATCCTCGCGAGCCGACCGTCATACCGGGCTCACAACGCTCGTTCGCCGGCAGCAGTTTCGACCCCGGCGCATGAAACCGGGACGTCGACCGCCGGTCGCAATCGCGAGGGCGCGCCAGCGCCCGTGGCGATCCAGGAGCGGCGTCTGGATGGCTTCGTCGCCGCGCTCCTCGCCATGACGGCGCCGAGCGTGGCGTCCATGTCTCTTTCCAGTCTAGGCCTCCGGCGGGCTGCGCAGGCCGCTCTCCTTGACGTACCAGTCGTACACCTGGCCGCCGGTCCACATCAGGACGCCCGGGCGGGCGAGCACGTGGGCGTAGAGCTTTTCCAAATAGCCGATCCGATGCGCCACGCCGGTGATGTACGGGTGCAGGCTGATTGCCATGACCCGCGTGATCGCCGCGCTCTCCTGGTACAGGCGCTCGAACTGGTCGACGCCGCGGCGGTAGAGCGCATCGGACGGCAGCTGCTGCAGCGCGTGCACGGTGATGTCGTTGGTCTCGAGGGTGTAGGGAATCGAGACCAGCGGCCCCGCCCGCGTCGCGATCACCACCGGCTGGTCGTCGAGCACCCAGTCGGCGACGTACTCGATGCCCTCCTCGCGCAGCAGATCCGGCGTCTCGTAAGTCTCGGTCAGGCCGGGGCTCTCCCAGCCGCGCGGCGCCGTGCCGGTGAAGCTGCGGATGGTCGCGATCGTGTCGCGGATCGTGCGGCGCTGGTCGTCCTGGCGGTGCATCGGTCCCTGCACGAAGCCGTGGCCCATGAACTCCCAGCCCGCGGCGAGCGCCGCCTCGGCGATCCGCGGATAGGCGTTGCAGACGTTGCCGTTGATGGCCAGCGTCGGGGTCACGCCGAGGTGGCGCAGCACCTCGAGCAGCCGCCAGAAGCCGACCCGCATGCCGTATTCGTGCCAGGCCCAGTTCGGCAGGTCGGGCAAGAGCGGCTGGCCCATGGGCGGCGGCAGCACGGTGCGGGGCATCGCTCGCTCGATGTCCCATTCCTCGACGTTGACGATGGTCCACACCACGAGCCGGCCGCCGTCCGGCAGGCTCAGCTTCGGCCGGTCGACGATCGCCGCGTAGGGTACACGCTCGCGCGGCAGCTGCATCGGAACCTCCCTGTCGTCCGGCGCAATCATTCACCGCCAAAGACGGCCCGGCAAGGGGAGGCCGGCCGCGCACGTTGGATTGTTCGATGGGCCAGAGCGACACCCAGGCGGAGTGGCGTCGGGCTCGACCGCGATCGCGATTCCGGCCTCGAGCAGGTAATACCAGGCACAGAAAGTTCTGACCTTTGCGCCTGGACTGCGCGCCCGGGTTGGTGGGCGGCGGGCGCGCCCCGCGAAGGTGAAATCTTCGCGGGACCGGTATAAAGGCACTCTCAATGGGCGGGGCGGCTTCGGTCGCCCCGTCCTTCTGGAGCGGCTTCGTCAGGTGAAAGGCCCCGCGGGCGGGCGCCGATGCCCGACGGCGACCAGGTCGCGCAACAGCTTGTCGACCATGGCCCCGACGAGCGCCGCCGGCTCTGTCACCTCGATCACGAACGAGCTTGCTCCGCCCCGGACGTGCTCGCGAAAGTAGCCGGCCAAGCCATTCTTGCGGCCCATGACCAGACCGTTGATCGCGATGCCGGTTGCGACTGCACGATCCCGCGCAGCACGCGGATCGTCACCGGACGTTGTCCCTGCCGTTGGCGCAGATGTTGATCACGGGGCGCGGCGACGCGTACGGCGCGACGAGGGCCAGATTGACCGCGAAGTCGATGGCACCGGAAACATCCGTTTGAAAGTCGGATCGGATCGGCCGTCCATTCGAGCCGTTGCCATGACGCGCCCATGAGGAGCGATCGATCTCGAAGGCGCGCAGGGCGGTCGCGACCCGTTCGGCGTCGTCGATCGATCCGATCAGGGTCCAGGGCACGAGCACCTCGAAGCGACCGGCGCTCGACCAGGTGAAGACCGCAAAGCCGATCCGGCCGTGCCGACCGCCGGCAATCGCATCGAGGACGGCGGCACTGAGCAAAGCCTTGGCCAGCCCCTCGAGCTCGAGCCACTCCTCGTGGCGCATGATCGAATCGGACACATCCAGCGCGGTCACCAGATTGGCGTCGGTTCTGATCACCTCATCGGCGATCGTCAGCGACGCCGACGAGGCCAGCAGGATCACGGCGATCGCCAGATGAACGAGTGAATGCAACATGATGAATGACCCCGACCACAGCATGACGCATGCGCCGGGGAAAGGGTGTGAAGCAGCTCACACGCCTCGGTCGCAACTTGCTGCCCGGGGTCGCGATAGGTCGCCCGCGCCGGGCGTCCAGGCCGAAGGGGCAGTCTGGCCTCAGGCCGGCGCGGCGCGCCTGGGCTCGCGGCCGCGCACGTCGCGGCGGATCAGAATCGCCAGCCCACAGGTCAGGCTGAGCGTGAACTGCTCGCCGCCGTCCTCGATCACGGTGAAGAGATCATGCGCGCCCCAGAACGCGCCCCTCAGCACCACGTGCGCCATGTCGATGACGACCGCGAACAGCGCCAGAACGGCCAGCGCCCCCAGGAGCAGGACTCCGTTGCGGCGATCCTCCTCGGGCGATCTGACGACCGCAACGACGGCGGCCGCGAGCAGAGGGACGCCGACGATCGTCCAGACCAGCCACTCGCCCGGATCCCTCGGCCTCAGGCCGCCGAACGGCTGGAGGCCGAGCGCCTCGGCGATGCGAATGCCGCCCCTCTCATGTATTTGAAGCGCGTCGTCCGCGAGCGCGAAGGCGAAGATCGCAATGAAAGCCAGGTAGATGGGCCGCTTCCATACTTGTGGGATTAAGATCAGCAAGGACAGGATCATCGTAATCTTCAGATAGCCGAACCACTCTCCATATGACCAGTCATTTCTTATGTCCCAGCCGCTATCAAGTATTGGAACACGGTTGTTGTAAAACTTGAAATAGATGGTATGGATTGAATGCACGGCAATGAAGAAGGCATCGATGCCCAGAAGCGCAACGCAAAACCAGATCAAGCGAGCATCGATCTGAGGCAACAGGTGCCCCACCGGCGTCAGCGCGGTCATCTCCGCCTCGCGCTTTCACGCGCCCGGCGCACACGGCAAGCCGATGCCGCCACGGGAACCATCCTCGGGGTCAGCCCTGGGGATGGAGCTGGCGCAGGGTGTGGACGATCCGCTGGGTGGTCGAGAACGCGGTCAGCGCGGCGAGCACGTAGATGGCCTCGGCGAGCAGGCCGAACATCAGGCCGAAGGCGACCAGGACCACCCGCTCGCCGCGGGTGACGATACCGACCTTGCACTCGAGACCGAGCCCCTCGGCCCGGGCCCGCGTGTAGCTCACCAACAGCGAGCCCAAGAGCGCCAGCACCGCGATCGCGGCCTCGAGCGACTGGCCGTGGTGCGCGAAGTGATAGGCGATCGCAGCGAAGACCACGCCTTCGGAGATGCGATCCGCGGTCGAATCGAGGAAGGCTCCGAACCGGGTCGCCATCTTGGCCAGGCGGGCGAGGATGCCATCGAGCAGGTCGAGGCCGCCCGCCAACAGGTACATGAGCCCGGCAAGCAACAGCTGATCGTCGACGATCAGCCAGGCCGTGATCAGGTTGAGCAGGATGCCCATCAACGAGACCTGATTGGGCGTCACCCGGCAGGCCAGCAACAACCATGCGAACGGCATGAACAGATGATCCAGCGCCGTCCGCAGGTTCGCCCGAATCGTCTCCATCCCCATACCCATCCGATCTGGGGGCCGCCGGCCAGCACCCCGCGCTTACCATAGATATGGTCCGGTTGCCAGACGGCCACCGAAATATCTCGTGGCGACACCTAATCTGGTGCGCCCGGCGCTTTCGAGCCCGGTTTGGCTCAGTTGCGCGCGCCCGGATAAAACTGCGGGTTGCGGAACCGGAACAGCTCCCGATCGAGCGGCATCCCGGTCTCGAGCGCTTCCAGCATGACGTACGTGGCCCGTCCCTGGGCATCGACCAGGGTCCAGCGGCGCAGCTCCAGGGGCGCCTCGGCGAAGGTGAGCTGGATCGAGCCCTGATTCGGCTCGTCGGTCTGGATCAGCGTCACGTTCAGCTCGCCATTGGCGCGCGCCACGTCGGTCACGGTGACCTCGCCGCTCAGACGGATCTGGTCGCTCAGCAGGAAACCCAGCGGCGTCGAGTTGATCAACAGGTGGCTGACCTGCTCGAGCTTCCGATCATAGTAGATCACATGCCAGCCGTCGGAAATGATCAGGATCGGGCTGGGCGGATCGTAGTCGAGGCGCATCTTGTCCGGCCGCTGGTAATAGAACGCGCCGGTCACCGTGCCGCCGTCGGGATTGATCTGCACGAAGTCGGAGCGGAGCGTGGTGAGGTCGTTGAGATAGCCCTCGATGCGCGCGATGTCGGCGGCGTGCGCCGACGGCAATGCGGCCGGCGCCGGCTCGGGGCCGAGCATCCAGGCCAGGCCGAGCAGCGCGGCCAGCCGCCACGCCGCCGCGACCCGAGAGCGCACCTTACCACCCCTGATCACGGCTTTCCTCGTCCGGCGCCCTCATCAGCACCTGTCGGCGGCCGACGTGATCCGGCTCACTGACGTGCCCGTCGGCCTCCATCCGCTCGATCAGGCGCGCGGCGCTGTTGTAGCCGATGCGCAGCTTGCGCTGCAGATAGCTGGTCGACGCCTTGCCGTCCTGCGCCACGATCTGGAGCGCCTGGGCGTACTGCCCATCCTCGCCGTTGTCGGGCTCGCCGAACGGCAGGCCCAGCGCGCCGCCTTCGGCCTCGAGCGCGCTCTCGTCGGTCACCGAATCGAGGTAGTCGGGCTCGCCCTGCTGGCGCAGATAGTTGGCGACCTGCTCGACCTCCTCGTCGGTGACCAGCGGGCCGTGGATGCGCGAGATCCGCTCGCCCGGCATCATGAACAGCAGGTCGCCCTGGCCGAGCAGCTGCTCGGCGCCGGGCTCGCCCAGGATCGTCCGGCTGTCGATCTTGGAGCTCACCCGGAAGCTGATCCGACTCGGCAAGTTCGCCTTGATCACCCCGGTGAGCACGTCGACCGAGGGGCGCTGCGTGGCCACGATCAGATGGATGCCCGCCGCGCGCGCCTTCTGCGACAGGCGCTGGATCGCGGATTCGATTTCCTTGCCCGCGGTCAGCATCAGATCGGCGACCTCGTCCACCACCACCACGATCAGCGGCAGGCGGACCATCTCGATCGGCTGCTCCTCGAACACGGGGACGCCGGTGCCGGGCTCGAACCCAGTCTGCACCCGGCGCGCGAGCTGCTCGCCTCTCTCGATGGCGTCACCGAGCCTGCGGTTGAAGGCGAAGACATCGCGCACGCCGAGGTGCGACATCAGCCGGTAGCGCTCGTCCATCTCCCGCACCACCCATTTGAGCGCGACGATCGCCTTGTGCGGCTCGGTGACCACCGGGCTGATCAGGTGCGGAATCCCCTCGTACACCGACAGCTCGATCACCTTGGGGTCGATCATGATGAACTTGCACTGATCCGGCGGCAGCCGATAGAGCAGCGACAGGATCATGGCATTGATCGCGACCGACTTGCCGGAGCCGGTGGTGCCGGCGATCAACAGGTGCGGCATGCGCGCGAGGTCGACCACCACCGGGTCGCCGCTGATGTCCTTGCCCAGCGCCAGCGTGAGGCGCACCGCCGTGTCCTCATAGGCGGGGCTGGACAGAAGGTCGCGCAACAGCACCGTCTCCCGCTGCTCGTTGGGCAGCTCGATGCCGATCACGTTGCGGCCGGGCACCACCGCGACCCGGACCGACATGGCACACAGCGAGCGGGCGATGTCGTCGGCCAGCGCGATCACGCGCGCGGCGCGCGTGCCCGGCGCCGGCTCCAGCTCGTACAGGGTCACGACCGGGCCCGGGCGGACGTCGACGATCTCGCCGCGCACGCCGAAGTCGTCCAGCGCACGCTCGAGCGCCTTGGCGGTCTCCGCGAGGCTTGCCCGGTCGAGATGCACGTCGCGCCGCGGGCGCGGTTGGGCAAGGAATTTCAACGGCGGCAGCTCGAACTTGTGGTCCGGCACCAGTTCGCCCTCGGTCGCGGACGGCCTGCCCTGGGCCGCCGGTGCGGCTGGCTTCGGGGCGGCTGCGCCCGGTCGCGGTGGCGCAAAGGCCGGGGC
>JBOHKK010000093.1:0-18189 GCA_050729115.1 Geminicoccaceae bacterium
CCCCAAGGGTACCATCGGTGGGTGGGTGGGAGGGGGAGCGGGCCGGGGCCGTGGGTCCATTCAAGTGGAAAATGGTCTAGCGAGGTCATGTAGGCGGGGCGGCGCCGACGAGGATCCCGCCCTGAGCCGTTGGCTCACTCGGCGCGTTGCTTGCGGCAGCGCTGTGCTCGCCGGGCTCGCTTGGGGCGGCCCGGCGTATGCCCACAGCATGGGCAATCGCTTTGGCGACTTCTACGGCGGCGCCCTCCACCCCCTGACCGCCCTGGAGCACGTCCTGCCATTTCTCGCGCTCGGTCTGCTCGCGGGGCAGCAGGGCGCGCGTGCGGCGCGCTGGCTGCTGCTGGTGTTTCCGCTCGGCCTGCTGAGCGGAGCCGGAGTCGCCACCGTATTGCCCGCGGGCTACTGGCTGACGCCGTTGAACCACGTCTCGTTCGTGGTGCTCGGTCTCTTGCTGGCGGCGGCCTGGCGCCTGCCGCTTGCGCTGCTGATCGCGCTCGGCGCTCTGTTCGGGCTCAGCCACGGCTACGAGAACGGGCGCGCCATGACGGCCGAGACCGCCGCACACCTGTTCGTGCCGGGCGTCGCCTTGACGGGTTTCATCGTGACGGCGCTGGCCAGCGCCGCGACGCTCGCGCTCACCGCCAGGGCGGACTGGCCGCGCGTGGCGGTGCGCATCGCCGGCAGCTGGATCGCCGCGATCGGGATCATGATGATCGGCTTGGCCTGGCGGCCCGCGTAGCCTGGCGCGACGCCAGGCAAAGGGGGCGCCACCGCCCGCTCGGCTGGAACGAGACTGCGCCGCCGCGCCCGGCGCCGTAGGAAGAAATGGGGCCGCCGCGCTCGCGACCGTCATGGCGAGGAGCGCAGCGACGAAGCCATCCAGATTCCGGCGCCTGGATCGCCACGGGCGCTGGCGCGCCCTGGCGCTGACGCCGGGCAGGGGAGCGGCGGCTCGCCGCCCCGGTTGCATCCGCCGGCGCCCGCCCCCGTCGGCGCCAGCCCATGCCGGGCTGACCAATTCCCCCTTGGTTTCGCCGGCACCGTCCTTGTCTTGGGCGCGCGGCCGGTCGCGCAAGTAATACCGACCCCATGAAGTCGCGACCGATGGGTCCGTGCGTCTCTTCTGTCATGCCCCGGCTTGACCGGGGCATGACGACTGGACCCCCGGGCCTCATATAAGCCCGGGGGTGACAAGAAGAGCAATCGATGGGTCAAGTCTTCGTGATCCTGGTATAAGGGCTTCGCAGGATCGGGATCAGTCGGCGAGCGCCATCAGACGCTCCTGCGCCGCCTCCAGGCCGCGGGCATGGCGCGCGATCTCGGCCCAGGGGTCGCCCTTCTGTGCGAGCCGGCGGAACAGGTTCTTGATCGTGTAGCGCTGCGGCGCGAGCCTGGCGTCGTCGAGCTCGGCCCATTCGAGCGGCGTCGCGACCGGCGCCTGCGCGCGCGCCCGCACCGAATAGGGCGCGACCGCCGTCTGAGCGTAGGCATTGCGCGCGACGTCGAGGAGCACGCGATCGCCGCGCTTGGCCTTGCGCTGGGCGGTCGTCAGCTCGCCCGGGCGGCGCGCGACCAGCACCAGGGCGAGCTCGGAGGCGAACGCTCGCACCTGATCGAAGTCGGCCGAGCGATCGAGCGGCACCCAGAGGTGCAGACCGCGTGATCCGGTGGTCTGGAGGAAGGGCACCAGGCCGACCTCCTCGAACAGCGCCCGGGCGTCCCGGGCCGCGCGCCGGACCTTCTCGAAATCCTCGTCCGACGGGTCGAGATCGAGCACCATCCGGTCCGGATGGTCGATCCGGTCGGTGCGCGACAGCCCGACGTGCAGGCTCACGCAGGCCTGATTGGCGAGATAGACCAGCGTCGGCGCGGCATCGGCGACCACGTGCGCGACGGCGCCGTCCTGCTTGGCGAGGCGCGCGCGCCGGATCCACTTCGGGAAATAGCCCGAGGCGTTCTTCTGCATGAAGCCCGGGGCGTCGATCCCGTCGGGATAGCGCTCGAGCGAGAGCGGTCGGCCGGCCAGATGCGGCAGCATCACCGGGGCCACGCGCTCGTAATAGTCGATGAGATCGGCCTTGGTCAGGCCGGCTGCGGGAAACAGGACCTTCTCGAGGTTGGACAGCTTGACCCTGCGGCCCTCGACCTCGGCGATCTGCCCGCTCATGTCCGGCCTTTCGATGCCCGCAGACGGGACGCGGGCGGTCGCGCGGCCATCGCGTAGGTCGGCGCGAGCCGACGGCGAGACCCGACGGCGGCGCCGTGTCGGGCCTCGCTGCGCTCGGACCGACCTACGCCAGCTTTCCAGGCGCGCGGACGACGCACCGGCGGGTGCGCGGCCGGCTCAGCCATCGTCCTCACGGGACGCTTCCTTGGCCACCTGCCTCACGGTGCGGCCGCTCAGCACCGATCGCGGCTGGGTCGAGGTCGGGCGGCGCCGGGCATCGGCCTCGTCGTCCCTGGTCTTGATCAGAAGCCATCTCGTCTGCTCGCCGCCGCCGATCCGCTGGAGCGCGTAGCCACCGGAGAGCTTCTGCCCGTGCAAGGCGATGATCAGATGGCCATCCTCGAGAGCATCGGCAACCGGCTGGAGCCTGCCGTCCTTCGCCGTGAGGTTGTCGTAGGTGCCGCGATCCCAGACGATCACCGCGCCGCCGCCGTACTCGCGCTCGGGAATGGCGCCTTCGAACTCGGCGTAGTCCAGCGGATGATCCTCGACGACGACCGCGAGCCGCTTGTCGCGCGGATCGGTCGAGGGGCCTTTCGGCACCGCCCATGACCTCAATACGCCGTCCACCTCGATGCGGAAATCGAAGTGGTGCGTACTTGCCTGGTGCTCCTGCACCACGAACATCGGAGGCTTGCGCGCGGCGCGGCGCTGACCCTTGGGCTCGGGCGATCTGCCCGACCTGCGTCGCGCCCGATACGCTTCGAGGCGGTCATCGGCCATGGCGCGCCCCGCTGCGGTGGAGGTCGGCCCCATCATGCTCGAACAACGCCACAGGCGGGCGACGGTTCCTTCGCGCCAGGCGACCCGCATGGCGCAGGCGGCATCACCCCGGGTGCTCGATGCCGGGGCATGGCTCTCGCGTAGGTCGGCGCGGTCCTGGGCCCGGTTGGGGG
Organism: Geminicoccaceae bacterium; assembly: GCA_050729115.1. Classification (GTDB taxonomy): domain Bacteria; phylum Pseudomonadota; class Alphaproteobacteria; order Geminicoccales; family Geminicoccaceae; genus JBKPNX01. The sequence continues at coordinate 3,124 of JBOHKK010000093.1, forward strand.
GGAGGGGCCCCAACCCTGCCCCGGCCCCAGGACCGGGCTACCGTCCAAAATCGGGTGCCTCGATTGAGAAACCCGAGGGGAGACCCGACGACGGCAGTCGTCGCGCCTCGCTGCGCTCGGACCGACCTACCTCAGCCCGAGAATGCCCAAATGCCGTCCGGTTGACGAGGGTTGCCTATCGTTAGGTGAGCGTGACGAGTATCGCAGCAACCTAAAATTGTCATTGCCGGGCCATCCTTGGGCTTGACCCGAGGACCCGGCAATCCACGGCCCCCAGTGAGCGACGACTTCGCTCGATCGAGCTGTGGATGCGCGGGTCAAGCCCGCGCATGACAACGAAAGGTAGCGCACAATCGGTTCTCATTCCTATCGCTTGCGCTCAACCGGACAGCCGTGGAGGATGCCCGGGCATGGCCGCCGAAGCCGCCAGGGTCGAGCGCCGTCGCCGGGTCGGCACGGGCGACCGCGAGCGACGGCATCGGCGCCACCCCGAGAGCGCGCGATGGCTCAGCCGCCGACCTCGAAGCCCGGGTACTGCGTCATGCCGCCGTCGACGTAGAGGGTCGCGCCGGTGATGTAGTCGGCCTCGTCCGAGGCGAGCCACACCACGGCCCGCGCGACGTCATCGGGCTCGCCGATGCGGTTGTAGGGCACCAGCTTCATGAGCTCGGCGTGGGCCTCGGGCGTCTGCCAGGCCGCGGTGTTGATCGTCGTGCGAATGGCGCCGGGGGACACGCTGTTGACCCGGATCCGGTACGCCGCCACCTCGAGCGCGATGCTTTGCATCATCAGCATGACGCCGCCCTTGGAGGCCGCATAGTTGACGTGGCCGGCCCAGGGAATGCGGTCGTGCACCGAACTGATGCAGACGATCTTGCCGGCGGCGCAGGAGATCTCGGGCCGCACCCCGCGCCGCTTGAACTCGCGGACCGCCGCGCGGGCGCACAGGAACTGGCCGGTGAGATTGACGGCGAGCACCGTGTTCCACTGCTCCAGCGTCATCGCCTCGACGCGGGCGTCGCGTTGCAAGCCGGCGTTGTTGACCAGGATGTCGATCGTGCCGAACTGCTCCCGCATCCGGGCGAACATGGCCTCGACCTGGTCCTCCCGGCTGACGTCGGCCTGATGCGCGAAGGCCTTGACGCCCGCGTTTGCGATCTCGGCCACCACCTCCAGGGCGGCCTCGGGCCTGGTGACGTAGTTGACCACCACGTCCGCGCCGGCTTTGCCGAGCGCGAGTGCCACCGCCTTGCCGATGCCGGAGTTGGCGCCGGTGACCAGCGCCTTCTGCCCGGCCAGGATCCTGCGGATCTCGCAGGCGGGCATCACCACCGGCGGCAGGTGGTCGTCGGCCGTGTTCCTTGCCATGTCAGGGCCTCCTCGGGTTGGTCATTCAGATTCGCGGCGGCGCGGCTGCAGCAGCTTGGCGATCACCCCGGTCCAGCCGGTCTGGTGCGCGGCGCCGACGCCGCGGCCGTTGTCGCCGTGGAAGTATTCGTAGAACAGCAGGTGGTCGCGAAAGTGCGGGTCGTTCTGCAGCTTCGGATGGTCGCCGAACACCGGCCGCCGGCCCTGCTCGTCGCGCAGGAAGATCCTGGTCAGGCGCCGCGTCAGCTCCTGCGCGACCCGTTCGATCGTGGTGAGGTCGCCGGAGCCGGTCGGGTACTCGATCTCGAAGTCGTCGCCATAATAGTGGTGGAATCTCTGGAGCGACTCGATCAGCAGATAGTTGACCGGAAACCAGATCGGGCCGCGCCAGTTGGAGTTGCCGCCGAACCGGCCGCTGTCGGATTCCGCCGGCAGGTACTTCACCGACAACCGCTGGCCGCCGCAGTCGAATTCGTAGGGATCGCGCTCGTGGTACTTCGAGAGCGCGCGCACGCCGTAGTCCGACAGGAACTCGGTGGCATCGAGCATGCGCTCGAGGAGCCGCTTCATGCGGTGCCCGCGCAGCAACGACAAGAGGCGCCGATCGCCGAGCCCGGGCTCGTGCCAGCGTGACACCAGCGCGGCGAGGTCGGGGCGATCGTTCAGGAACCACTCCAGGCGCTCCTTGAACTGCGGCACCTGCTCGAGGTGGTCGGAATCCAGCGTCTCGACCGCGAACAACGGGATCAGCCCGACCATCGAGCGCACCTTGAGCGGGACGATCGTGCCGTCGGCGAGGCTCAGCTCGTCGTAGAAGAACTGGTCCTCCTCGTCCCACAGCCCGATCCCCTGGCCGCCGATGTTGGTCATCGCCTCGGCGATGTAAAGAAAATGCTCGAAGAACTTGCTGGCGATGTCCTCATAGACGTGGTTGTGCTTCGCGAGCTCGAGCGCCATGCGCATCAGGTTCAGGCAGTACATCGCCATCCAGGCGGTGCCGTCGGCCTGGTTGATGAAACCGCCGGTCGGGAGCGGCGCGCTGCGGTCGAACACCCCGATGTTGTCGAGGCCGAGGAAGCCGCCCTGGAAGATGTTGCGGCCCTGCTCGTCCTTGCGGTTCACCCACCAGGTGAAGTTGAGCAGCAGCTTGTGCAGGATCCGCTCGAGGAACGCGAGGTCGCCCTGATCGCCGCGTTGCTTGCGATCGATCTGGAACACCCGCCAGCTCGCCCAGGCGTGCACCGGCGGGTTGACGTCCGAGAACGCCCACTCGTAGGCCGGCACCTGGCCGTTCGGGTGCATGTACCATTCGCGGGTCAGCACCACGAGCTGCTGCTTGGCGAACTCGGCGTCGATCAGCGCCAGCGGGATGCAGTGGAAGGCGAGGTCCCAGGCGGCGTACCAGGGATACTCCCATTTGTCCGGCATCGAGATGACGTCGTAATTGTTGAGGTGGCGCCACTCGCTGTTGCGGCCATGGCGATGCGGCTCGGGCGGTGGCGGCTGGGTCGGGTCGCCATCGAGCCAGCGCGACACGTCGTAGTGAAAGAACTGCTTGCTCCAGATCATGCCGGCGAACGCCTGACGCTGGATGTGGCGGGCGTCCTGATCGTCCAGGTCGGCCTGGAGATCGGCATAGAACGCATCGGCTTCGGCACGGCGCTGCCCGAGCACCTCGTCGAAGTCCGCGAACGGGTGGGCGAGCACGCCGCGGGCGAGGCGCAGGCGAAAGCGCGCGCTGCGCTGCGCCGGAACCTCGGCCCGGTAGTGCGCGGCCGCTTTGGTGCCATGACGGGCGGGGTTCACGGCACCCTGCCGGCCGGCGATCAGATACTCGTGGAACGCGTCCTTGAAATAACCCCTGGCGTCCGCCAGGCCGAACAGCCGCCGGCCGTTGGTCTCGTTGTCGCAGAACAGGAGCGTCGGCCCGCCGTCGGGCCCGCCCTCGGCATGCAGCGCATAGCCACCGAACAGCCTGCTCTTGACCCCGATGGTCGCAGGGTCATCGGCGTACAGGTCGGGGCGCTTGGCATTCAGACGCCATGACCAGATGTTGCGGAACCAGAGCTGCGGCAGCACGTGGATCGCCGCCGCCTCGGGGCCGCGGTTGTGCACCGTGACCAGCATCAGGACGTCTTCGGGTGCGGCCTTGGCATACTCGACGAACACGTCGAAGTAACGGTCGTCGTCGAACACCCCGGTATCGATCAGCTCGAACTCGCCCTGGTCCCGGCCGCGCCGGCGGTTCTCCTCGACCAGCCGGTTGTACGGAAATTCTCCCTGCGGATACTTGTAGAGGCACTTCAGGTACGCATGGCTCGGCGTGGCATCGAGATAGTAGTAGAGCTCCTTGACGTCCTCGCCGTGGTTGCCCTCGCCGTTGGTCAACCCGAAGAGCCGCTCCTTCAGGATCGGGTCCTTGCCGTTCCACAAAGCCAGCGCCAGGCACAGCCGCTGGGTATGGTCGCTGATCCCGGCGATGCCGTCCTCGCCCCAGCGATAGGCGCGCGCGCGCGCGTGGTCGTGGGGGAAGTAGTCCCAGGCGGTGCCGTACGGGCTGTAGTCCTCGCGCACGGTGCCCCACTGGCGCTCGCTCAGATACGGCCCCCAGAGCTTCCACCTCGCCTCGCCCCGCGCGTGCTCGGCCAGGCGCGCCCGCTCCGTGGTTGCCTCCGCGAGCTCGGGCGTATGCTGGGGCAGGGCGGTGGTGGGCGCTGGCCGATCCTTGCGCAACATGGTTCCTCCTTGCCGGGGGTGGCTGCTGGGCCCAGTCATGGTCAGGCGATGCCGGCGCGCTCGGCCGGCGCCGGCTCGACCACCTCGGCGCCGCGTTCGCTCACCAGGCGGCTCGCGCGCAGGAACGCGCCGAGCGACCAGGCCTGGAACGGGCAGCCGCCGGGGCGGTACGGCGCCTCGGCATCGGCGATCTCCGAGATGTGGCCGATGCCGGCTGTGCCGAGATGGGCGCGAAGCGGCGCCAGGAAGCGCTCGTCCGCCGCGCGCCGCGCCGCCGGCGTGGCGCCGCGGGTGCGCAGCCAGGCCTCGACGAACGGTCCCATCAGCCACGGCCAGACGGTCCCCTGGTGGTAGGCCCCGTCGCGCTCCCGGACGCCGCCGCCATAGTGCGGGGCGTAGCCCGGCTCGCCCGGCGCGAGCGAGCGCAGGCCGAGCGGGGTCAGCAGGCGCTGCTCGACCGTCTCGACGACGCGGCTCGCGTAAGGCTCCGCCACGACCTGATACGGCAGCCCCCCGACCGCGAGGATCTGGTTCGGCCGCACCGCCGGATCGTTGCGACCGGGAACGTGACCCTCGTCGACCACGTCGAACAGGCACCCGCGCTCTTCGTTCCAGAACCGGCGCTGGAACGACGCGAGCGCGTGACGATGAAGGTCCCGCCCGTCGGCCGCGCTCGCGCCTGCGATCCAAAGCGCGTTCAGCCACAGCGCCTGCACCTCGACCGGCTTGCCGATCCGGGGCGTGATCACGAGGTCGCCGACCTTGGCGTCCATCCAGGTCAGCTGCACCCCCGGGACGCCGGCCTCGAGCAGGCCATCGTCGTCCACCCGGATGCCAAAGCGGGTGCCGGCGCGGTAGCCGGCGACGATCCGGCAGATCGCGCCCTGCAAGGTCTCCGCCGCCGCCTGCGGCAGCAGGGTGCCACCGGCCGCGGCGGCCTCGAGCAGCTCGTGCGCCGCGACCACGTACCAGAGCGACGCGTCGACCGCGTTGTACTCGGGCTCTGCGCCGGCATCCGGGAAGCGGTTCGGCACCATGCCCAGGGAGATCGCCGGCGCCCAGGCGAGCAGGACTTCTCGCGCGAGCTCCAGGCCACCGGGCAGGGTCATGAAGCCGCGCAGCGTGATGAAGGTGTCGCGGCCCCAGTCGGTGAACCAGGGATAGCCGGCGACGATGGTCCTGCCGGAGCCGCGCCGCACCACGTAGGCGTCGGCGGCGCGCTGCACCGGCGCGGCTAAGCGCGAACGCCGCAGGGCTTCGCGCTCGAGCGCCTGCCGGGCATGGGAGGCCGGGTCGGCGGCGGCCGCCGGGGCGGCCCCGCCCGCCGCGAGCACGAGCACGGCATCGCCGCGCTCGAGATCGAAGGCGAGGCTGCCGGGCGACGCCAGATCCTCAATGAAGTCGAGGCCGCGCGCCCGCTCGGCATCGTACTGGAAATTGCGATACCAGGTCGGCTCGTGGCGGTAGCGGCCATTGCTCAGCGCCGTGACCGCGGGCACGCCGGCATACGGCTGCCACGTGATCCGCGCGCCACGCACCGCGGCATCGAACCGGAAAGCCGGGTTCTCGTGATGCAGGGCATGGCAATCGCGCCCGGAAAGCAGTGGCCGCACGACCAGCCGCGCCCCGGCGCCGTCGTGCAGACGCCAGCGCAGCACCACCTCGGGCCGCTCGTGGCAGGCGACGATCTCCTGGCTGACCGCGGTGCCGTCCTCGGCGCGCCAGGTCCACCGCGGCCACGGCTCGGGGGCGAAATCGGCAATCCGCTGCTCGCCGTCGGGGTAAGTGACGTCCGGCGTATAGCGCTGGGCGCTGAGCGCGAAGCGGCCGGCTGGCGTCTCCAGCCAAGCCTCGATGCCGTTCACCAGCACCATGCGCCCGGTCGGCGGCGTGGTCGCGACGAGCAGCAGCGCATGATAGCGCCGCGTCCGGATGCCACAGACCGTGCCCGAGGCGAACCCGCCCAGACCATCGGCCTCGAGCCACTCGGCCTCGAGCAGGGCAGCGGACACGCGTGCGGGCATCCTCTGGCTCCTCCACCACGCCAGCACGCGCCGGCGATCGGCGCGTCGCTCCAAAACGGCGGCCGTCCGGAACAGGGATCACCTTAGCCGGCGAAGAGCAAGCCTGTGCAATGCCCCCGCGCTGGTTCGATGCCCGGCGGTCATGCGGCGGCGCCCGATGGCCAATGCGGGTTGCGACACGTCAAGGTTCTGTTAAAACTCCCGGTAGTCCATGCTTGGTTGATAGCCCTTGGACCGAGAGCGCGCCCATTTCGCCCATTCGACCAGCCGGCCGGACCGCGCCGACTGGCAGCCGCTTTGCGCGCACCTGCACCAGGTGGCCGACCTCGCGCGCGACCGCGTGGTCCAGAAGACTTCGCCGCGTAGAAGCGCCCCGCTCTTGCTTCGAAGGAACGCGACCGCCATTTTCGGCGCGCGTTTCGCGGCGTCGTGGAGCGGCTCCGCGCGGATTGAAACAAGTGTGCGAGTTAGCATGCGAAGGCAAGCACTGGCCTACCGGCCAGTGCTTGGTTCTTTTCGGCTTGACACGTTCAAGTGAGTGAGCTAGCACTAGGACGACGCGCCCACCCCCGGCGCCGGCAATCTGATCGCTGGAGAATTGCCATTGCCTGATCAAAGTCGTTCGGTTCGCATCGAAGTAGCCGGCCCACTTGCAATGTTCGCCCGGCCAGATACGGGAGGCACACCGACGAGCTATCCCGTTCCGACCTGGTCCGCCTGCAAGGGTATCTTCGAGGCGATCGCCATGCTGGCGGATGGCGCAGCGTGGATTTGTCCAACGAGAATCCAGGTCTGCAAACAGCGCGGCGCAGCCGGCGGCTCGGTTCGGTTCCAGAAATATACAACGAACTACGGCGGGCCGCTTCGCAAGGGCGCGGTCATCTCGAAGGGGGCTAATATGCAGCTATTTGCGACAGCCCTCGCGGATGTCTGTTATCGGCTCTATGGGGACGTTCGCGGAAATACAGATCAAGTAGACCGGAATCCGCGGCACCACCTTCAAGACCTCTTCGACCGGAGGCTGGCGCGCGGTCAGTGCCATCACACGCCGGCGCTCGGCTGGCGCGAGTTCACCTGCTCCTACTGGGGGCCGTTCCGGGAAGAATACGAGGTCGACTCCGCCCTCAATCTGACAATCCCGTCAATGCTGGTGAGCGTCTGGGACCGCGCGAGCAACGGCCACTACGGCCCGCGCTTTGCACGGGACATTCGGGTCCGGGAAGGAGCGCTGCACTTTGCTGAATGAGTTCGTTGTCCTCGAGCGTGGCCTTTCCGCGGCGGGCTTTTCGGTCACCCCGCGGCATCCCGACGTGCAGTCGCCGGGCAGGAGCGATGCGCTTCATGTCCGGCTCGATCGAAGTGGCACACCGACAGAAGCATCGTTCATCAAGAGTGACCGCCTCGCATCCCTGTGGACGCTGCGCACAGGTAAGCACAACAGCTTCCCTTATGTGCAACTCAAGAGACCGTTGCTGTCCGTGCCCGAAGACGCGGAGTGGCATGAGGAGTTCTCAAGGGAATGGAAGGGTTTGTCGCTTGGCGATCGGCGGCGGAAGCTAAGTCAACTGGCCGAGTCAAATCCCACTAAGATTGAAGATTGGGCTGATTGGCCCGGCGCGGGCCTAGAGGCTAGCCTTGATGCGCGAGGTCAGGTCCTGAGCAAACTGGATGGCGAAGCGGCTGCCGTATCAGCCGTAATCGCTCGTTTCCTTCGAGCTGGCAAAAGCCTTGATAGATTTATTCAAAAGCTTTCTCAAATTCTTCTCGCTGAAATCAGCGAGGCAGATACAGAGTTTATCGAAGTTATCCGTGTCGCCTTCGTTGGCAAGATGTCGAAACAAGGTGGAACCGAGAGAATCGTCGGAGCACCTTTGTATTTCGATGTCGACCGCGGCGAGTTTGCGCGCGACGTTGCGACCTCAGACCATGTGAGGCCAATCAGCGAAGCGTTTCAACATGCCAGCGATGGTTCGCCGGAGGTCGACAAGGACTGCGCCTACACGGGCCAGAGAACACGCTTGCACAGTGGTAACTTTCCGCAGCCGACGCTGCCGGTGCTCGGGCAGGTCTACCTCTTCGCGAAGAACGAGGAAATCAAGGCGGCGCACCGTTATGGACGGTCCGCCGACGATGCGATTCCCGTCAGCTTCAGCCTGATGCAGCGCCTCGCCGGAGCACTGGACGAGCTCACGGCCGAGCACCGCAAGGGCCAGACTTGGCGCAGCGTCCCTGGAGAGCGTCCGAAGCAAGGTGATCTGCTCCTCGCCTTCGTCGACAACGCGCTGGAGGCACCGCTTGCGGACGCCGTTGCGGATGACGGCGAGGACATGGCCGATGACGGGGAGTCAGTCGGCGGTCGGGCCGATTTCCTGAAGCGCACCGAGCGAGTCATCGCGGCGGTAAAGGCCAAAGTCGGTGCCGATTTCCGCACAACGCCCGTTACTTTGTGCATACTGCGCAAGGTGGAGCCCGGCAACGCCAAAACGATCCTGCACCGCGCCTTCACCGTCCGCGAGCTCTACGGCGCGGCAATGGCGTGGACGGTCGCGCTGGGTAATCTTCCGGATTGGCTCCAGATGCCGGTCGCAATGAAGGCCGGAGTGGTCGCGCAACGCGGCGTTCCCGTGATCGCACCGCTACAGCTGCCAAAGTTGACACGGACCACGTTCATCCGCGCGGGCCGGGAAAAGGCCAGGCGCGAGCCCGTCGGCGTGACGGCCCAGGACGCGCTCACGCTGTTTCTGAACGAGAGCGGCGCGGAGCGCGTCGCGCGGGTGGCGCTGCGCTTCATGCTCGAGCGCCAGGGCGCGCTGTGTTCGGGTGCTGTGCACGCGTTACGCAAGGATGCCGGAGCGGACAAGCTTGCGCATGCCCTTAGGTACGACCGGGCGGCCGCGCTGCGCGCCCTCGGATTCTTTGGTGTTCTGCTCGCGAAAGTCGGCCACGGGAAGGAAGGTTACATGAGCGATGCTGCATTCAAGCTCGGGCAATTGCTCGCGGTCGCTGACGCCGTTCACGTTGGCTACTGCACGGACGTGCGGGGCGGCGACGTGCCCCCTACGCTGCTCGGCAACTCTGTCCTGCCGACAGCACAGTCGGACCCCATGCGGGCACTGGCCGTGCTCAGCCGACGTTGGAAGCCCTACGCCGCCTGGGCGAAGCTGCCGGCAGTTCACGTCAAGGCGAATCGCTTGAGGGCAAGTAGTGACAAGAAAGAACAGAGTCACGGGTGGGCCATGGTGACGGCCGTGTCGCAGGCGCGCCGCGCGGACGAGCTGTGCCGGGACCTTCACGGCAGGCTGCGGCGACAGGCCGACGATGCATTCCGCGCCGAGCTTCTGCTCGGCTACGTGGCTGGGCTGCCGCGGAAGAGCGATCATCAAACTGAAGACGCAGCTTGAGGAGGCTTGAGGATGAGCGACTTCAATAGGGGAACTGGTGTCCTCGTCATCGAGGTGCGAGGCTCTAACCCGAACGGCGATCCAGATGCGGAGGGCGAGCCCCGCACGCTTGGCGCGGACCGCCGGGGCCTCATATCGCCGGTCTCCTTTAAGCGCAAGCTACGGGATCTAGTGGCCGACCAGAGTGGTCCCGTGTGGGACGAGGCAGCTAATGTCCTGGGTTTCCGGCAGAATGCGAACGGACATGAGTATCGAATTCTCGAGAGCCGCGATCGCAAGCGCGACGTCATCTGGAAGATGGATCCTGAACCCTTTCGCCAAGCCTTTTGGGACGCGCGCGTCTTCGGCAACACGTTTCTCGAAGGCATGAAGGGCAAGAACTACGATCCCGGCGAAAAGGACCACTTTATCAACACCGGTGCAGTTCAGTTCGGCCCTGGCGTCAGCGTCGCGCCGATCGACATCGAGTACCAGACCTGGACCAACAAGGCCGGCGTAGAGGAAGGCAAGGATCGCGGCATGGCGCCGCTCGCCTGGCGCTTCGTGCCTCACGCCGTTTACGTCATGCCCTTCTTCGTCAACCCGCTCGTCGCAAGGAAGAGTGGCTGCTCGGTGCAAGACATCGAGCTCATGAAATTCCTGATCCCGCTCGCCTACCGCGCTACCGCATCCGTGGCGCGTCCTGACGTTGAGATCCTTCATGCCTGGTATGGGGAGCACAAGAGCCCGCTCGGCTCCTGCCCCGACTACAAGATCATCGACGCCATGATGCCGCGGAAGAAAAGCGAACCGGACCAGCCGTCGCGTTCGGCTTCCGATTATGAGATCCCACAGAACTTACCGGGTGACATACGTGAAAGGCTGATTAACTTCGAGGATCTCTGCGCGAAGGACTGGACGGCGGTCGCCCAGTGAGGCGACCGGACCTTCTGGCGCACTCCGCGCCGAGCGACGGCACAGAGCCTCAACCTTACGAGGAGCACGTCGCAAACGTCAGGTGCGGTGCACGAGCGCGTGCCGAAGCGATGCTACGCTTCGCGACCCCCGAGCCCGAAGGGCTGCTCGATGCGATCGACACCGCGGCCGCGTTTCATGACCTCGGCAAGCTGGACCCGGAGAATCAGGCGGCGCTCGCAGGCGGGCGCAGCGCACGGTTGCGGTGGGACCACGTCGATGCCGGTGTGGCGCACCTTTCCGCGGCCAATAACTGGATGGCGGCCTGGCTCGTGCGCGCGCACCATGCCCCCGGCTTGCCCTCCCGCCCCGAGCACTTCGATCGCGACGGTCTCGGCCGCAGGCTGCGTGGCCTCCGCCGGGACGAGCGGAACGCGGATGAGCACGCCCGGCAGATCAAGCGAACCGACGCGAACCTGAGCGCCTATGTGGCTGCTCACCAAGAAGCGACTGACGCGATTGCGGTGAGCCCGGTCAAGGTGACCAACGGGCTGACGATGCGGCTCGCACTGTCTTGTCTAGTCGATGCCGACCATGCCGATACTGCGCGCTTCGACACAGGATCCGAGCTGCCGGCGGCGCGCCAGCCGCGCTGGGACGAGCGTCTACGGCGGCTCGATGAGTACGTCTCTACCCTGCCTCCCAGCGGGAGTGAGGAGCGCGACCACCACCGCCGAGAATTCTATCGAGCGTGCCGAGAAGCTGACATCGTTGATGCGATGGTCGCTTGCGAGGGGCCGGTCGGGATCGGCAAGACAACGGCGGTCGCGGCCTACCTCATCCACCGCGCACGGAGCGATGGACTTCGCCGCCTGATCGTCGTCGCGCCCTACACGAACATCATCACGCAGACCGCCGAGCGCCTTCGCAAAGCACTCGTGCTTCCGGCAGAGGACGCGAACGAAGTTGTCGTCGAGCACCATCACCGTGCAGACTTCGAAACCCTTGAGGCCCGCGAGCTCGCAGTCCTCTGGCGTGCGCCGGTTGTGGTCACTACTGCAGTGCAGTTCTTTGAGACGCTCGCCTCCGGTCACCCCGGTTCACTACGTAAGCTCCACGCTCTCCCCGGCTCGGCGGTGTTCCTCGACGAAGCGCACGCCGCCTTGCCCGCCCATCTTTGGCCGCAGAACTGGCGTTGGCTGCGCGAGTTGGCGGAGCGCTGGAGCTGCCGCTTCGTTTTTGCCAGCGGATCTCTGGCGCGCTTCTGGGAGAAGTCTGACGTCATTGATGAACCGGTCCGCCTGCCAGAGTTGCTTCGCCCAGAACTCAAGAAACCGATCCTCGCTGCCGAGAGCCGACGCATTCGCTACGAGAGGGCCGGACTGTTCGAGAACGTCCAAGGATTGATCGAGCGTGTCGGTGAAGCGCCTGGCCCAAGGCTCGTCATCCTGAATACGGTGCAAAGCGCGGCCGTGATCGCGCGCGCCATGCGCGACGTCGGACACGACACGCTGCACCTTTCGACCGCGCTCGCGCCGAAGGACCGTGCGCCGATTCTGAAGCTAGTCGAGGAAAACCTGAAGAACGACGCGGCCGATTGGACGTTGGTGGCGACGAGCTGCGTGGAGGCGGGCGTGGATCTCTCCTTCCACACCGCCTTCCGTGAACGTTTCTCGACCGCGAGCCTCATCCAGGTGGGCGGACGGGTCAACCGGCATGGCGAGAAGGGAGACGGGATCGTCTTTGACTTCGTCATCGACGAAGGCGACGGCATCACACGGCATCCCGTGGCTCGATGTCCGGCGGCCGTTCTCAAGCGGCAGCTCGAAGCCGGCCTGCTGAGCGCTGAGAATGACCCGGCCGCGGTCATCACCCGGGCAATGGCGGAGGAGATCAGAGATGGCGGCGGACTCGGCCACGACTCCCTCGCGGAGGCGGAGCGCCACTGCAACTATCCTTGCGTGGCAGAGAACGGCCGGGTGATCGACACGGACACGCGTATCGTCGTCGTCGATCCGGCGCTCATAGAGCGGCTGGTTGCACGGGAGCGTGTCCACTTTAAGGAACTCCTCGCCGGCAGTGTTCAGCTCTGGAGCACGAAGATCAATGCCCTCCGCCTGGAGTGCATGCCCTCGCGACCGGAACTCTACCGATGGCCATACGAGTATGACGCTGAGTTCTTAGGCTATATGGCCGGCGTCTTGAAGCAGGTTGATTTCATCAGAACCGGGATTGTAATAGTATAATGACGGACGCCGACCTCGTCCCGCTCTCGGCGTTGCAGCACCATCTGTTCTGCCCGCGGCAGTGCGCGCTGATCCACGTCGAGCGGCTGTGGGCCGAGAACGTGCTCACCGCCGAAGGGCGCATCCTGCACGAGCGGAGCGACAAGCCCGGGCAGGCGTTGCGCGGGGAGCGCCGGATCGTCCAGAGCATGCCGATCCGCTCGCGGGCGCTCGGCGTCGCCGGGATCGCCGACGTGGTCGAGCTGACCCGGGACGGCGGGGGCTGGCGGCCCTATCCGATCGAGTACAAGCGCGGCCGGCCCAAGGCTCACCGCGCCGACGAGGTCCAGCTGTGTGCCCAGGCGCTCTGCCTCGAGGAGATGTTTGCCGTCGCCGTGCCCGAGGGTGCTTTGTTCTACGGCAAGGTGCGCCGGCGCCACGTGGTCGCGTTCGACGACGCGCTGCGCGGCCTCACCCGTGAGGTCGCCGCGGCCACCCGGGCCCTGCTCGCCGCCGGCCGCACGCCGCCCCCGGTCTACGAGCGCAAGCGCTGCGATGCCTGCTCGCTGCTCCAGCTCTGCCGGCCGAAGCGGCTCGCCCGTCCCGGCCCGGTCGCGGCCTGGCTGCGCCGGCGGATCGAGGAGACCGAGCCCCCCACCGAGCCGCCCACCGAGACGACCGCGTGAGACGCCACCTCAACACCCTCTACGTCACCACCCAGGGCGCGTATCTCAACAAGGACGGGGCCAACGTGGTGGTCTCGATCGAGGGCGCCGAGCGCGCCCGCGTGCCGATCCACACCCTGGGCGGCCTGGTCGGCTTCGGCCGGGTCGCGCTCAGTCCGCCGCTCCTCGGCTTCTGCGCCGAGGCAGGCGTGGCCGTCACGTTCCTGAGCGAGCACGGAAAATTCCTCGCGCGGGTCGAAGGCCCGGTCTCCGGCAACGTGCTGCTGCGCCGCGAGCAGTACCGCCGCACCGACGATCCCGACGGCTGCGCCGCCATCGTCCGCAGCCTGGTCATCGGCAAGGCGCTCAACCAGCGCGCCGTGATCCGCCGTGCTTTGCGCGATCACGGCGAGCGCATGGAGGCACCGGCATCGGCCACGCTCGAGGTCGCCGAGCGGCGCCTCACCGACATCGCGCGCCGCGCCGAGCGCCCGCAGTTGGCCGATACGCTGCGCGGCCTCGAGGGCGAGGCGGCCAACGTTTACTTCGGCGCCTTCGATGCGTTGATCCGCGCCCAGAACGAGGACTTCCGATTTGCCGGGCGCTCGCGTCGGCCGCCGCTCGATCCGGTCAACGCGCTGCTCTCGTTCGTCTACGCGCTCCTGGTTCACGACGTGCGCTCGGCGCTCGAGACCGTCGGCCTCGACCCGGCGGTCGGCTTTTTGCACCGCGACCGGCCGGGACGGCCGAGCCTCGCGCTCGACCTGATGGAAGAGTTCCGCCCGTTCTTCGCCGACCGCCTGGCCCTCTCGCTGATCAACCGCCGGCAGGTGAGCGCCAAAGGCTTCCGCAGAATCGAGAACGGCGCCTGCCTGATGACCGACGAGGCGCGCAAGGCCGTGCTGGTCGCGTATCAGGAGCGCAAGCGCGAGGAGCTGCGCCACCCGTACCTCGGCGAGCCGACCACGGTCGGCCTGTTGTGGCATCTCCAGGCGCAGCTTCTGGCCCGCCATCTGCGCGGCGACCTCGACGGCTACCCGCCGTTCGTCTGGAAGTAGCCCATGATGGTCCTGGTCAGCTACGACGTCAGCACCGTGACCCCGGCAGGCCGCCGGCGCCTGCGCCGGGTCGCCCGGGCCTGTCTGGATTTCGGCCAGCGCGTGCAGCTCTCGGTGTTCGAATGCCAGCTGGAGCCGGCGCAGTGGGCGGCGCTCAAGCACCGCCTGATCGAGGAGATCGATCCCGGAACCGACAGCCTCCGCTGCTATTACCTCGGTGCCAACTGGCGCCGGCGGGTCGAGCACGTGGGCGCCAAGCCAAACCTCGATCTGGAGGGGCCGCTGGTGGTCTGAAGACCGGTGCGAACCGCAAGTGGACACGCCGTGCCGGAGAGGTTCGCAATCTGGCTTTTCGCCACGCCCGCCATGGGTTATCGGTGATCGCTCCGGACCGGCGGGGGTTTTGGTCGAGGTCTGCCCGCGGGTTCGCGCCGACGGCGCCACTTTCTGTTCTTTGGAAAGCGTTTAGGATGGGACCGTCGCCCCCCCCGCGGGGGCGTGGATTGAAACTTCTGGTGCTCGGCGTGCCGATGCTGGTCGCGCTCCTGTCGCCCCCCCCGCGGGGGCGTGGATTGAAACCCGGGGCCACACTGATGTCGCCGCGCACCCTGCGTCGCCCCCCCCGCGGGGGCGTGGATTGAAACACGTCGTTGCCTCGTGGCGACAACATCGCCGCGAGTCGCCCCCCCCGCGGG
>JBOHKK010000094.1:0-17977 GCA_050729115.1 Geminicoccaceae bacterium
GCGCCGCGCCGTCCGGCCACGCTCCACCCGGCCGGAATGCGCCGAGCGCGGCCTCACTGAGCACGGTCGAGGGGCGGCAGCCGGCGGCGGCGAGCCGCTGCCTGATCGCCCCGATCACCAGGCCGCGCACCACCCCCGGCGCCCGAAAGCGCACCTCCGCCTTGGTCGGATGGACGTTGACGTCGACCTCCTCGGGCGCGAGCTCCAGGAACAGCGCGGCCATCGCCTGGCGATCGCGCGGCAGCAGGTCGCCGTAGGCGGCGCGCAGCGCGCCCTTCAGGAGGCGGTCCTGGACCGGGCGCCGATTGACGAACAGGTGCTGGAAACGCGCCGAGTTGCGGCTCGCCTCGGGCAGACCGACCAGGCCGAACAGGCGCACGCCGGCGCGCTCGGCCTCCACCACGGGGGCATCGTCGGCGAACGCGCGTCCCATGACCTGGCGCAGGCGCTCGCGCGTCTGATCGAACAGGTCTCCGGCCGATGCCTCGAGGGTCAGCGCGCGCCGGCCGTCCAGGTGCAGCGAGAACGCCACGGCCGGGTAGGCCATGGCCAGGCGCTCGACCACCTCGCGCGCCGCCAGCTGCTCGGCGCGCTCCGACTTCAGGAACTTGAGGCGCGCCGGCGTGGCGAAGAACAGATCGCGCACCTCGACCCGGGTGCCGTGGGCGCCGGCAGCCGGCACCGGCGATGTCGCGTGGCCGGCCTCGACCGCGAGCGCGAAGGCGCTCGCCTGCCCCCGCGGTCGGCTGATGATCCTGAGGCGGCTGACCCCGGCGAGCGCCGCCAGCGCCTCGCCGCGAAAGCCGAGCATGGTGATCCGGATCAGGTGGTCGTCGTCGAGCTTGGAGGTGGCGTGACGCTCGATCGCGAGGCCGAGCTCGCCCGGCGCCATGCCGATGCCGTCGTCGGTGACCGCGATCAGGGCGCGGCCGCCGCCGCCCAGCTCCACGGCGATCCGGGTCGCCCCGGCGTCGAGCGCGTTCTCGATCAGCTCCTTGACCGCGGACGCCGGGCGCTCGATCACCTCGCCGGCGGCGATCCGGTTGACCACACCCGGTGGCAGAGAACGAATGGCAGGCACTGGTGCTCCGCGCAGGCCGCGATTGCCGTCGAGAGCATGCCTGCATGGCCGGCGCCAGGCAAGACGTCCCCGCCGCCCGCCGTGCCGGAGCCGCCGATGACGCCGATCAGCCCTCCAGCCCGTCCGGGTCGCCGACCACCACCATGAGCAGGCCCTCGGGGTGGTACAGGCGCGCCGCCACCCGGCGCACGTCCGCAGGCGTGACCGCTTCGATGTAGCCGTTGCGCTTCTCGAGATAGTCGATGCCCAGATCGTCGACCTGGATGCTGACCAGCATGCCTGCGATCTGATCGTTGCTGGTCAGGCGCAGCGGGAACGAGCCGGTGAGATAGGTCTTGGCGTCGGCCAGATCCTGGGCGTCGATGTCGCCCGCCGCCATGCGCGCGACCTCCTGGCGCACCAGACCGATCGATTCGGCGACCGCGGCGTTCGCGGTGCCGACCCCGCCGAGCCAGAGCGGCGCGTGGTCCATCGGGTACAGATAGCTGTAGACCGAATACGCCAAGCCCCGCTTCTCCCGGATCTCCTCGGTCAGACGCGAGGTGAAGCCGCCGCCGCCCAGAATATGGTTGGTGACGTAGGCGGCGTAGAAGTCGGGGTCGTCACGGGCGAGCCCCTCCTGGCCGAACATCACCTGGCTCTGGGGCACGTTCTTGCGCACCACCACCGTGCCGCCGGTCACCGGCTCGGTAGCGGCGACCTCGATCGGTGCGCTGACATCGGGTAGGTCGCCGAAGGCGAGATCGAGCAGCCGCCCGAGTTCCTCGGCGGTGACGTCGCCGGCCACGCCGACCGTCACATTGTCCTTGGCCAGGCGCTCGCGGGTGAACTGGCGCAGGTCGTCCTCGGTGATGGTCGCCACGCTCTCGACCGTCCCCCGCACCGGTCGGCCATAGGGATGGCCGGGAAAGGCGGTATCGAACCAGGTCAGCGAGACGAGGTAGTCCGGGTCCTCGGCGCGGCGGCGCAGGTCGGCCTGGATCTGACTGCGGATCCGCTCGACCGGTTCCGGATCGAAACGGGCCTCGACCAGGGCGAGGCGCAGCATCTCGAACGCCCGCTCACGGTGCTCACTCAAAGTCTTGAGCTGGCCGGTGAAGCCGTCGCGACCGGTCTCGAACGACAGCCGGATCGCCCGATCCTCGAGCTCGGTGCGAAACGCCCGGCTGTTCAGCTCGCCAGCACCCTCGTCGAGCAGGCCCGAGACCATGTGCGCGAGGCCTTCCTTGTCCATCGGGTCGAGGGCGGCGCCACCCCGAAAATGCACCGCGAGCGACAGGAACGGAATCGACGGCTCGTTGATCAGATAGGCCTCGATCCCACCCGGGCTGACCACGCGCTCGACCGGGCTCGCGCCGTGGCTCGCGGGCGCCGCGCCGAGCGCGCCGACCATCACAAGGAAACCCAGCGGCAGCGCACGTCGCCACACATCAGCCATCGGTGTCCTGTCCCGCGTTGATCTCACGCTCGCGCGTCGCGGCCTCCGGCGCTGCCGCCGGCGACGGTGCCACGGCCGCGGTCTGCTCCGGCGCCGGCACCAGACGGCCGGTCACCGACCGCTCGGGCCGGAAGACGTCGTCCGCGGCGCGATTGACCTGATCCGCCGTGACCGCGGCGATCCGCTCGGGCCACGCCTCCACGTCCGCGACCGTGCGCCCGGTCGCGAGCGCCGCGCCGAAGCTGCGCACCGCGCTGCTCAGGCTGTCGCGCGCGTAGGTCGCCTCGGCGACCAGGCGCTGTGTGGCACGCTCGACTTCCTGCCGGGTGATCGGCTCCTCAACGAGGCGCTGCAGCTCGGCGTCGACCGCGGCCTCGAGCTCATCGAGGCTGACCCCGGGCCGCGGCGTGGCATAGACCCGAAACGTGGTCGGATCGAGGGCCGTGCCGCGGTAGTACGCGCCGGCCGAGGTCGCGAGCTTCTGCTCGATCACCAGCGAGCGATAAAGGCGCGACGTGCTGGTGCCGCCCAGGATCTCCGAAAGCACCTCGAGCGGATAGGCGTGCTCGCTCGCCCCCGCGCTGAAGCTCGGCGCCAGATACGAGCGCAGCCAGTACGGCTGCTGCACGCGCGGGTCGCTGAGCACGATCTCGCGCCGGGCGTCCTGCGGCGGCTCCTGGACGCGGTCCCGCGCCGGCACCGGGCGCGCCGGGATGGCGCCGTAGTACTTCTCGGCCAGGGGCCGCAGCTCCGCGGCATCGATGTCGCCGGCGACGATCAGCACCGCGTTGTTGGGCGCGTACCAAGTCCGGTAGAAGTCGAGCGCGTCCTCGCGGGTGTACGTCTCCATCTCGTGCCGCCAGCCGATCACCGGCAGCCGGTACGGATGGTGGTAGAACTGGGTCGCGTTCAGCTGCTCGGCGAGGCGGGCGCCGGGATCGTTGTCGGTCCGTTGCGAGCGCTCCTCGAGGACCACGCTGCGCTCGCGCAGGACCTCGTCGTCGTCGAGCACCAGGTTCGCCATGCGATCGGCTTCCATGCGCATGACCAGCTCGAGACGGTCCTTGGCGATGGTCTGGAAGTAGCCGGTGTAGTCGGGACCGGTGAACGCGTTCTCGTTGCCGCCGTTGCGGGCGACGACCTGCGAGAACTCCCCCGGCGCCAGGTTCGCGGTCCCCTTGAACATGAGGTGCTCGAGGAAGTGGGCGAGTCCCGACTTGCCGAGCGGGCTGTCCGCCGAGCCGACCTTGTACCAGACGTGATGGCTGACCACCGGCGCCCGGCGGTTGGTCACCACCACCACCTGCATGCCGTTGTCGAGGGTGAAGGTCTCGGGGTTGAACACGGCCGCTTCAGCCGGGCTGCCGACGACCAGGACGAGGGCCAGCGCCATGCCGGCGCACGCGGCCGCGCGTTCGCATCGAGTTGCGCTCAAAACACCTCCGAAAGAAAGCCCTGCAACACGCTCTTGCGTCGCTGGACGATCACCGGCGACTCGCCTTCGGTCACCGGCCTGCCTTCGATCCGGTTGGCCCGCAACCGCTGGCTCTCGGCGGCCGGATCGATCGTGGTGCCGAGACCCTGGGGCTCGCGCCACATCAACAGCCGGGTGAACAGCTCCTGCTCGACCTGGGCGAGTCGCATGTTCTCCTCGGCGATCTTGCGCCGGATGTCGGGATCGGTCGGCGCGGTGACCGCCTGGGAGACCAACGCCCGCTCGCCCGCGCTCGCCGTCGGCGCCGCCTCGTCGAAGGCCGCGGCCAGGACCTCCTGGTCCGCGCCGGCCTCCGGTTGCGCCGCGCGGCCGACCAGACTGGCGCGCGCCTGCTCGCTCGGGGTATCGACCCCGGGCCGGCTCTCTCCGGGCCGGGGCGGGCGCAGCCCGTAGTCGGGCGGCAGGATCAACGGCGCGCGGCTGACCACGGCGAACTCGTCCGGCGAGCGCTTGCCCATGCCGAGCGCGCTCTGGACGGAACCCTGACCGCAGGCAGCGAGTATCAGCAGGCTCAAGATCGAAACTCCAAGTCCCAGCCAATGTCGCACGATTTACTCTCCCGACTGCCGCGCCTCGTCCCTGAAAGCGTTGCGGCGCTCCGGCGCCAGCTCTTCGACGGGCCTTCCGCAGACCGTTATGTACTCTGCCGCCGGGGTGCCAGCAACCCGTCGACCAGCAACAGGGCGGCGCCGACGCAGATCGCACTGTCGGCAACGTTGAACGCCGGCCAGTGGTAACCGAGCGCGTGGAAGTCGAGGAAGTCGACCACCGCGCCGAAGCGAACCCGATCGATCACGTTGCCGAGCGCGCCGCCGATGATCAGCCCGAGAGCGATCCCGGCGAGCGGATGCTCGGCCTGCCGCAGCCAAAATCCCAGCGCCACCGCCACCGCGAGCGCGAGGCCCGAGAGCAGCCAGGGCATGAGCGCGCCCGCCGAAGCGAACATCCCAAAGCTCACCCCGGGATTCCAAACCACGACCAGGTTAAGGAACGGTGTGACGGCGATCGCACGATCGAGCAGCGTGAGAATCGCGACCTTGCTCACCTGATCGAGGACGATGACCAGTGCGGCGACCACCAGGCCCAGGCGGAGCATCGTCGCAATCGGCGCGGTCGTCAGGCGGCCGCTCGGGCCGCGACCGCATCACGGCAGCGGCGGCACAGCTCCGGCGCCGTGGCGTCCTCACCGACCTCCGGGAGAATCTGCCAGCAGCGGGCGCACTTCTGTCCGCTCGCCCGCGTCGAGAGCACCCCGACCTCGGCGACGTCGTCCAGCGTGAAGGCATTGGGCGGCGCGGCCTCCTCCCGCACCTCGATGGCGCTGGTGATCGCCAGCTCGGCGAGGTCGACGTCCGCCACGAGGCGGGCGTCGTCCCCCCTCACGAACACCTGCGGCGCGGCCTCGAGCGAGGATCCGATCCGCTTCTCCCGGCGCTCGACCTCGAGCGCGCCGGTGACCACGCGGCGGACCCGGCGGATCCGCTCCCATCTGGCGCCGAGCGCCGGGTCGTGCCATGCCGCCGGAACGTCCGGGAACAGCCGAAGATGCACGCTGTCGTCCGCGGCGGGAAACCGCGCGAGCCAGGCCTCTTCGGCGGTGAACACCAGGACCGGCGCGAGCCAGGCGGTGAGGCAGCCGAACAGCTGATCGAGCACGGTGCGGGCGGCGCGCCGGCGGCTGCTGCCCTGCCGGTCGCAGTACAGCGAGTCCTTGCGCACGTCAAAGTAGAAGGCGGACAGGTCCGTAGCGCAGAAGTTGTGGAGCGCCGAGTACAGCCGCGGATAGTCGAACGCCTCGTTGGTCTCGCGCACCAGACGATCGAGCTCGCCCAGGCGATGCAGGACCCAGCGCTCGAGCTCGGGCATCTCTTCGTACGGCAGCCGCTCCGCCTCGCGGAAGTCGGCGAGATTGCCGAGCAGAAAGCGGAGCGTGTTGCGCAACCGGCGATAGGCGTCCGCCTGCCCGGCCAGGATCTCGTCGCCGATCCGCACGTCCTCGGCGTAGTCGGCGCTCACCGTCCACAACCGCAGGATATCGGCACCCATGGTCTTCATCAGATCCTGCGGCGCGATCACGTTGCCCTGCGATTTCGACATCTTGCGCCCCTCGGCGTCGACCACGAAGCCGTGGGTCAGCACCGCGTCGTAAGGGGCGCGCCCGCGCGTGCCGCAGCTCTCGAGCAGCGAGGAATGGAACCAGCCGCGGTGCTGATCGGAGCCCTCGAGGTAGAGGGTGGCCGGCCAGCGCAGATCCGGTCGCTGCTCGAGCACCGTGGCATGGGTCGAGCCGGACTCGAACCAGACGTCGACGATGTCCATGACCTGCTCGAAGTCCCTGGGGTCGCGCCCCGGACCGAGGAACTGCGCCGGATCGGTCGTGTACCAGGCATCGGTACCGTGCCGCTCGAACGCCGCCGCGATCCGCTCGACGACCGCCGCATTGCGCAGCACCTCGCCGGTGTCTCGGTGCACGAACACCGCGATCGGCACGCCCCAGGCGCGCTGGCGCGAGATGCACCAGTCGGGTCGGGTCTC
Organism: Geminicoccaceae bacterium; assembly: GCA_050729115.1. Classification (GTDB taxonomy): domain Bacteria; phylum Pseudomonadota; class Alphaproteobacteria; order Geminicoccales; family Geminicoccaceae; genus JBKPNX01. Next base: position 6,550 of record JBOHKK010000094.1, read on the forward strand.
GACCATGCCGCGGATGCGGTTTCTGCCCTGCGGCGGCACCCAGCGGGTGGCGTCGATCGCGGCGAGCGCCTTCTCCCGCAGCCGCCCCGCCCCGTCCATCGGGATGAACCACTGCGGCGTCGCCCGGAAGATCAGGGGCGCCTTGGAGCGCCAGGAGTGGGGGTAGCTGTGCACCAGCTTGCCGCGTGCGAGCAGGGCGCCGGTCTCGCGCAGCGCCCCGATCACCGGCTCGGCCGCCTCGAACACGTGAATGCCGGCAAAGCGCGGCACCGCGTCGGTGTAGCGGCCGTCCTCGGCGACCGCATCCGGCACCTCGAGGCCGTGCTTCGCCCCGAGCTCGAAGTCGTCGGCGCCGTGGGAGGGCGCGACGTGCACCAGGCCCGTGCCCTGCGCGGTGTCAACGAAGTCTGCGGCCAGCAGCGGCACCGCGAAGTCGTAGCCCATGCCGTGCAGCGGGTGCTGCAGGGTGGTGCCAGCGAGCGCCCGGCCCGGGAATTCGGCGATCGTTCGGTAGCCGGAAATCTTGGCCTGCGCCGCCACGCTATCGACCAACGCCGAGGCGAGCACCAGCTTCTCGCCGACGCGGGCGAGCGCACCGTCGGCGGCGTCGGTGACCTCGATGACCCGGTAGTCCACGTCCGCGCCGTACGCGACCGCGCGGTTGCCCGGCATGGTCCAGGGCGTCGTGGTCCAGATCAGGACCGAGGCGCCCGCCAGCTCCGGACGCGCCGCCTCGACCACCGGGAAGCGCACGATGATCGTGGTCGAGGTGTGGTCGCGGTACTCGACCTCGGCCTCGGCGAGCGCGGTCTTCTCCACCACCGACCACATCACCGACTTCTTGCCGCGGTACAGCTGGCCGGACAGCAGGAACTTGGCGAGCTCCCGGAAGATTCCGGCCTCGGCCTGGTATTCCATCGTGGTGTAGGGGTGCTCCCAGTCGCCGACCACGCCGAGGCGCTTGAACTCGGCGCGCTGGACATCGATCCAGTGCTCGGCGAACTCGCGGCATTCGCGCCGGAACTCGGCGATCGGCACCACGTCCTTGTCCTTGCCGGCCTGGCGGTAGCGCTGCTCGATCTGCCACTCGATCGGCAGGCCGTGGCAGTCCCACCCCGGGACGTAGACCGCGTCCTTGCCCAGCATCTGCTGAGAGCGGTTGACCACGTCCTTGAGGATCTTGTTGAGCGCGGTGCCCATGTGCAGGTGGCCGTTGGCGTACGGCGGCCCGTCGTGCAGGATGAACTTCTCGCGCCCCGCGGCGCTCGCGCGCAGCCGCCGGTAGATGCCCTGGCGCTCCCAGCGCTCGAGGATCTCGGGCTCGCGCGCCGGCAGGCTGGCCCGCATCGGAAACGCCGTCTTGGGCAGGAACACGGTCGGTCGATAGTCGGTGGTCATGACCGGCTCTTCCAATCGCTGCGGCGGGTCAGGACGACAGCGCAAGGCACCGGCTCGGCGCGTCCGTGGCAAGCACGGCGGCTCAACGACCCGAGCTCCGGCAGACGCGGCGCGGCCGACGGAAGTGGGTCAGCGGAGACTGTCACGAGGAGGCTCCCGGAGGTTGAGGCGACAACCAGCATCGTCCCGGCCCCTGAGCAGGGCCGGGCCCGTAATTCGCCTCATCGGGAGCCGCGGTTCCACGGCCCCAAAGTTAGGAATCCCCCTGCGAGGTGTCAAGAAACGCCCCGATCCTGCCCGTTGCACGGACGGCTCGCGTCAGCGGGCCGCGGCGAGGGCGGCGCGGGCCGCGGCGCAGTCGCGGTCCATCTGCGCCTTGAGCTCCTCGATCGCGGCGAAATGCGCCTCGGCTCGCAGGCGCTCGATGAACGCGCAGCACAGGCGGCGACCGTACAGGTCGATCTCCCGCTCGAACAGGTGGATCTCGAGGAGCCGGTCGCCGCCGCCGAAGGTCGGGCGCACGCCGAGGCTCGCGACCGCATCTTGCCACACCGGGTTGTCGGCATCACGCCAGGTGGCGCGCACCGCATAGATGCCGTCCGCCGGCCACAGGCCGCGCTGGCCCGGGCGCAGGTTGGCGGTCGGATAGCCGAGCTCGCGGCCGCGCCGGTCGCCCACGACCACGCGTCCTTCGACCAGAAACGGATGCCCGAGCAGATCGCGCGCAAGCGCGACGTCGCCCGCAGCGATCGCATCCCGCACCCGGCTCGACGAGCACACCTCGCCGCGCCAGGCGACCGGCTCGATGCGCGTGACGCCGAAGCCGTACTCCTCGCCGAGCCTGGCCAGGGTGTCGGCGTCGCCGGCGCGCCGGTGGCCGAAGCGGAAATCGTAGCCGACCACGGCATGGCGGATCCCCAGGCCGCCGGCCAGGACGTCGTGGACGAACGCCTCGGGCGACTTGGTCATCAGGTGGGGGTTGAAGGCGAGCGCGAACAGGTGGTCGACCCCGAGGTCGGTCAGTAGGCGCGCCTTGACCCGAAGCGGCGTGAGCCGGGGCGGCGCCCGATCCGGGGCCAGCACCTCGCGCGGGTGCGGCTCGAAGGTGATCACGCCGAGCGGCGCCCCGAACTCCTGCGCGCGCCCGCGTGCCGCCTCGATCAGGGCCCGGTGGCCGCGGTGGACGCCGTCGAAGTTGCCGATCGTCACCACCCCGTGGAGGGCAGCCTTCGGCAGGCTCCAATAGCCGCGGTGAATCTGCATGGCGGCCTTATGCCTGCGCTCGCCGGAGACTGTAAAGGCCCTTGCCGCGCGCCCTTCGGCGCGCGGCGCCGACGTGGTAGCCCGAGGATCGAAAGGAACCGGCCCTGGCTGCAGGCCCGGACCCCGGAGTTGTACGAGCAGGACTTCTACGTCTGGACCCAGCGCCAGGCGGAGGCGCTGCGCCGTCTCGCCGAGTGTCTCCCGAACGTCGATGAGCACCGCTGCTATGTGCGCTTCGGCTGTGCCGGCGCGAACCTTGCGACGGGCTGCGCAACCATCCAATCCATGTTGGGTCGCGCGAACGTCCTATGCGTGTCGGGTCGCGCGCGCCTCAGGTCGACCTCATCCGCCCGCACCGAGCAAGGTCAGGATCACGAGCCAGCTCGCCCGGGTGGGCGCCCACGCGAGGTCATTCTTGGCCTTGGCCGTTCCCACACTCGCCCGCAACCCCGCCACGATGTTCGCGCGCCGCGCACACGCCGCCTCACGGCGATTGCTCGGAGGTCAGGCCGGGCTTATGCGCAGCTCGAGAGCGAGCGGGTGCAGATCATGCTCATTTCTGCCGGCTCACGGCTCGAGACCGTGCCGGCTCCTTGGATACCAGTCGTGCCGCAGCAGATCGGCAAGCCGATACGGGCAGCCGGCGGGCAGGGCGGCGGCGGCGGCGTGCTCGCCATGAAGGCGGAGCGCTGTCGCCGTGTCGCGTCGGGCCTGCTGCCAAAGTCGGGGAAGTCGCCTCGGAAGGCCGCGCCGGATCGTCGGCGTAATCTTGTCTTCGATTTCGGTGCGAGCATGTATGATCGCCTCGTACCAGCCGACACGCGGTCCGCGCGCCGGAGAATATTCCAGCTTCAGGCAATGCTCGATGATCCGACGCACCTGGCTCCGTACCGCATCCCGCTGGCTGACCCCCAGGTCGGCCACCTCCTCGATCAGGTGCTCGAAGTCGAGCTCCACATTCGGGCGGGTCGCGGCGAGCCGGCGCAGAGCCTTCGCCTGGTCGCGGGTCCAGGCGTAAAAGTCGTCCTCGTAGAGCTGTTCGGGTCGCGCCGCCATCGCCTCGCTCCGGTTGGTCGCGGTAGCCTTACCATCGAAGGCGCCGGTCGTCATGCCTTCGCCAAGGAGGCGGCGCGGACGCACTCGGAGGAATCCTGTCGACCTACCCGGCGCCGTTGGGACGGCTCGGGACCATGAGCACCGCCTCGCCGTCCAGGACCTTGTTGTCGCCGACCGAGCAGATCGTGGTCATGCGGACGCGGCGCTTGTCGGTGACCAGCTCCGCCACCTGGGCGCGCGCGATCACCGTGTCGCCGATCCGGACCGGCGCCAGGAAGCGGAGGTTCTGGCTGACGTAGACGGCCCCGGGGCCGGGCAGGCGCGTGCCGAGGACGGTGGAGACCAGGCTCGCCGTGAGCATGCCGTGCGCGATCCGGCTCTCGAACATGGTTCGGCTGGCGAAGTCCTCGTCGAGGTGCAGCGGGTTGGTGTCGCCGGACACGCCCGCGAACATCAGAAGATCGGCCTCGGTGATGGTCTTGCTGAAGACCTCGGTCATGCCGGGCGACAGGTCCTCGAAGTAGTACCCGTGCCGGTCGTCCATCGCGCAACTCCTCCAACAGCCCTGCGGCGGTTTTGCGGTGCATCATATATGCAGAGAAATCTAGGAAAAGCAAGGGTTACACTGCTGCCGCAGTGCAACACCAAAGGTGTTGGCAGAGCATACTCCCGTTTGTTTGCGGGATCATTAAGACGCCTGGCCCCATCCCGAGGTTGGCCAGCGGGGGTTGTCTTGCCGAAGATCTCGCGGCACAAACGCGGGCGGTGTTGCAGCTGAGACGAGGCGGCGATGGAGGCGCTCGAAGCAGTCCTGACGCGGCAGTCGATCCCGCCGGCGTTCTTGCGCGCGCCGGCCCCGGACGATGCCGCGCTGGCGCGGATCCTGGCTGCGGGCGCCAGCGCGCCTGACCACGGCAGGCTGCGCCCCTGGCGGTTCATCGTGATCCGGGGGGAGGCGCGCGAGCGCCTGGGCGAGGTGTTCGTCGCGGCGCTCGCGAAGCGTCAGCCCGATGCGCCCGAGGCGGCGATCGAGCAGGAGCGGACCCGGCCGCTGCGCGCCCCGTTACTGATCGCCGTGGCCGCCAGGGTCGCGCGCCAGCACCCCAAGATTCCCGAGATCGAGCAGATCCTCTCGACCGCGGCGGCCGCGCAGAACATCCTGCTCGCGGCGCACGCCCAGGGCTTCGGGGCCAAGTGGCTGACCGGGGCGAACGCCTACGACGAGCACGTCAAGGGCGCCCTCGGCCTCGCGCCGGACGATCGGCTGCTCGGCTTCATCCATCTCGGCACCGTGGACGGTTCGCCGCCCGCCGTTCCCCACGCCGACCCGCGCGAGCAAACGGTCGAGTGGCAGGGACCGGCCTGAGGAGCGCGTCCGAGCCCGGCTTCGCCACGGCATCTTGTGCTCGCGCTCCAGACCGGCGCCTGTGAAAGATCACCGGCAGGGGTGAGGACACATCTACACGGGTACGGACGGCGTCGGCTGACCGCCAATGAGCTTACGGGGTCCTGCCACGTCTTCCGGCACGACGTCGTTCGCTATTGCGCCCGCTGCTGCATCATGTCGGTGATCATCGCGTAGAGCGCTGGATCTCGCTCGGCTGCCTGCACGATCGCCAGATACTCGCCCGTCGTCAGGCCTCTGGCCTCGACCGCCCGACTGGCCTCGTCCTGCGCCTCCTGCTGTAAGCGCGCTGCCTCCTCGGGGCTGGCCGCGCCCTGCAGGTCCGTGTCCAACTCGGTCTGCAGACGCTGAACCTCGACGGCCGCGTCTGCAAACGCCTCGAGCTGCCCTTGCGAGAGCTCTGCAGGCGGTGCGGCTGGCTGCTCCTGAGTCAGGGCCGTCGGGACCGCCAACACCATGAGCGCGGCGAGCACGCCCGAAAGGACCAGGGAACTTCGTACGAGTTGCATGGGAGTCTCCATTCTCGTGTCGCATGAACGAAGGAGTCGGTCTTCGATCGCATCCGCTCGCCGCTGGCCATCCCTGCCTTCGGCGCCGGATCGTGCCGGACCACCTCGCCTACCTGCTCGGAGAACACGAGTGTCGATCCCGGTGTTCCATTGGCATGGCCGATGAATCGGTCCAATGCGGTTACATGGCCACGGCTGGCGTGGCAGGCCCGCGCCGAAGCGGAGCGGGCGGGGGAGGGCGGGTAGGAAGGAAGGCTGGAGATTGCCGCGCCCGTTCGGCGCAGCACCCCGGAGGAATTGAGCCGGTTCCGCGATCGATCGCTTGATCAATCACCGCAAAACGCGGTCTCCTATGCGTTCGCCTCGACCGGCCACCGTCCGTTCGGGGCGGCCGCAACCGAGGGAGACATCATGTCGAACGATCACGTCTACAGGATGATCGAGCTGGCGGGTTCCTCGGAGAACAGCATCGAGGACGCCATCCAGAACGCGATCAATCGGGCGAGCAAGACGTTGCACGGTTTGCGCTGGTTCGAGGTGGTGGAGACCCGCGGTCACATCGACAACGGCCACGTCACCCACTACCAGGTCGTGATCAAGGTGGGCTTCACGATCGACGACTAATCGCTGGTTCCGCCGGCCGACTCTGGCGGCCGGGCCTTCTGAACCGGCGGACAAGGTCCGTTGCCGTGCGTGCAGAAGTCGCAGTGGTCATCGATTGCGGACGCGAGCAATCGCAGACGTAACGCCAGGCGCCGGTCAACATGGTCTCGAGCGCCGATGGCCGCAGGTGAGCGCAATCCGGTGGTCGCGGGGTAGCGCCGACGCCCGCCTGAGAAAGACAGGTCCGGCGCCGGAGCCTCGACTCGTCATCCTCCATTACGGCGAGCGATCCGTCGTCGGCGCCCCGCGAACAGCTTCGGAAGGGCGCGCCGCTTTTGGGCCGCGTCGCTTCGAGGGCACAAGAAAAAAGCCCCCGCTGATGCGGGGACCCTCCCCGGCGGCGTCCGGGCGAGGCCCGGACGCCCCGGATCGGCTTATTGCTGCTGGGCCGGCGCCTGCTCGACCTGCGCCGTGCTCTCGAAGCCTTCCTCCTCGTACTCCGGCATCTGCTTGAGCTGGTCCTCGGAGGCGTTGGCCATGACGATCTCACCCTCCTGGCCGACCTCCAGCTCGTTCACCGGAACCACGACCCTCTTGTCGCCGATGCCGAGGAAGCCACCGACGCTCAGCACCGCAAAGAGGTCTTCCTGGCCCTGGCGCTTCACCAGGTCGACGATCTCGGCCACGGTGTCGCCCTCCTGGTTCTGCACCTGGGCGCCGATGACGTCGCTGGCCGGCATCGCAGCGAGCGGATTCTCCTCGGTGGTCTGAGGCTGTTCCGCCTGCGCCGGCTGCTCCTCGGTCATGGCAGCCTGTTCTTCCTGCTCGGCCGGCTGAGCTGGAGTGACCGCAACCTGCTCTTCCTGCTGGGCCTGCCCTTCTTGCTGGGCCTGCGCCTGCTCGGGCTGTTCCTGCTGCTCACCCGCTCCAGCCGACTCCTCGAGCCGCTCCTTTGCGGTCGGCGTCGGCTGCTCGTTGCTCTGGTCAGGCTGGGCCTGCGCCTGCTGCTCGGCCGGCTGCTGGCCACCAGCCTGCGCCTGCTGCTCCATGGCCTGCTGGAGCGGCTGGTCGGCGTCTTGGAGCGCCTGGCGGGCGCCTTCGACATCATCCTCGCTGATCGCCTGCTGGGCGTCCGCGATCTGCTGCCCGATTTGCTCCAATGGCTGGCGGGTGTCTTCCGGGGCCTGTTCCATGGCCCGCTGAATCGAGCTGCTCGCCTCGTCCAGAGCCTGCCGCGCGCCCTCGGCGTCGTCCTGCTCCAGGGCCTGCTGCGCCGCCTGCATTGACTGCTCGGTCTGTTGCAGCGCCTGCTGCTGACCACCCTCTGCCATCTGGCCCTGCTGCTGACCGCCCTGGGTCAGCTGCTGCTGCGCCTGCTGTTGGCCTTCGCGCTGGACGTTGATCTGCGGCTCCTGCTGCTCGACCGTGACCTTGGCCTGCTCCTGCGACCGCTCGAACGTGACCTCGGGGTCCGCCATCTCGACCTGGACGTTCGCCTGCTCCTGAGATTCCTCGAACTTGACCTGCGGTTGCGCCCGCTGCACCTGGACATCCGGCTGCTCGCGCTGGATCTGCACCTCAGGCTCCGGCATGCTGACCTGCACCTCGGGCTGCGGCGTGCTCACCTCCACCTCCGGCTCCGCCATCTGGATGTCGACCTGCGGCTCCGGCATCCGGACGATCACCTCCGGCTGCGCCATGCGGATCGTGACCTGCGGCGCCGGCACGCGCACCGTCACCTCCGGCTGCGGCTGCGTCACCGTCACCTGCGGCTGCGGTTGCTGGACTTGGATCTCGGCCGTGGTATCCCCCTGAGCCTGCTGGACCTGGGTTTGCTCCTGCTGAGCACCCGTCGGTTCCTGCTGCTGCGCGCCGGTCTGAGCCTGTTGCTCATCTGGCGCCGGGGCCTCGGTCTGAGCTTGCTCCTGCTGCTCTGCCGGCTGGGCCTCGGTCTGAGCCTGTTCCAGCTGATCCTGGCTCTGCTGGCCACCGGCCTGCGGCTGCTGCTCGCCTTGAGCGGTCTCGAGCCGACCCGCCTCCTCGAGCGTGGTCATGAGCTGGTCGAGCTCGGCGACCACGTTCATGCAGCCTTCCTGATCGCCGGTGTCGGCCAGCAACCGCGCGCCCTCGATCACCTCGTTGATGTCGCTTTGCCGCTGCGATTCCAACTCCGCCTGCGACAGCTGCTGCTCGATCTGATCAAGGCGTTGCGCGCATTCTTGCTCCTGCTGCGCCAACGCGGGGCCCGTCGCGATGAACGCGAGACCACTGCTGGCGAGGAGTGCCGTGCGTAACCTGCGAAGTTCCATTGCTCGCTCTCCTTTGTCGCGCGCCGACGCGTCGGGCCGGTGCGATCCCAATGGCTACTCCGGGAACGGGGTCCGTGAGGAAAGGTTCCGAGGCGCCGGCGGGAGTTCTACCGAAAGACGTGGCGACGCCGGCGCGATCGTCGGGCGCACGGTTGACGCGCGCCGCTCTTGCCCCTCTATTGGCGGCGCGCCGCCATCACCCGGATCTCCCGGCCATGCCGCCCCGATCCATCATCATCGACTGCGACCCCGGTCAGGACGATGCCCTGGCGATTCTGCTGGCGCTCGGCTCGCCGGAGGAGCTCGAGGTGCTCGCGGTCACTGCGGTCGCCGGCAACGTGCCGCTGGCGCTGACCGAGCAGAACGCGCGCAAGGTGATCGAGCTGGCGGGCCGACCCGATCTGCCGGTGCACCGCGGCTGCGCGCGGCCCTTGGTCCGCGCTCTGGTGACCGCCGAGTTCGTGCACGGCAGGACCGGTCTGGATGGCGCCGAGCTGCCTGAGCCGAGGATGCCGCCCGCGCCGGCGCATGCGGTCGACGCGATCATCGGGATTCTGCGCGCCGAGCCTGCCGGCACGGTCACGCTCTGCCCGGTCGGTCCGCTGACCAACATCGCGACGGCCCTGCAGAAGGCGCCGGACGTGGTGCCGCGCATTCGCGAGATCGTGCTGATGGGCGGCGCCATCGGCGAAGGCAACATCACGCCCGCGGCCGAGTTCAACATCTACGTCGACCCGCATGCCGCCGATCTGGTGTTGAGGTCCGGCGTGCCGATCGTGATGCTCGGCCTCGACGTGACGCATCAGGCACTGGTCACGCCCGAGCGCCTGGCTGCGATCCGCAGGCTCGACACGTCCTTGAGCCGCGCCGTGGTCGGCCTCCTCGAGTTCTACAACCTCTACGACCAGACCCGGCGCGGGCGGGTCGGCGCGCCGCTCCACGATCCCTGCGCGATCGCCTATCTGCTTCGCCCCGAGCTGTTCACCGGACGGCCCTGCCATGTCGCGATCGAGACCCGGGGCGAGCATACCCTCGGGCGCACGGTGGTCGACTGGTCCGGGCGCACCGGCAAGGCGCCGACCGCCATGGTGATCGACGGCGTCGATGCCGACGGTTTCTTCGCCATGTTGACGGAGCGCCTCGCTCGGCTGCCGCTACCGGGACGGCCGCGCCCGGGTGCCGGCGAGCGGCGGACCAAAGGCGCCTTGTCGACGAATGAGGCGGCATCGTGGCCGCGGCCAAGCGCCGCCGGGCGTCGCGGGACGCCGGGTGAGGCCACCGAGAACGGCGGGCCACCGGCCCGCCGAGGGCTGCCCTGAAGGCCATGCGCAACGAGAGCGCGAACCCGCGGCTGGCGACGCAGGGACGAGAAGCGGCGCGCGGTGCGGCGTCCCTGTTCGTGGCGCAGTTCACGCTCATGCTTTCGAGCTACGTCGTCGTGCTCGCGCTGGCACGGGCGCTCGGGCCCGAGCTCTACGGGGCGTACGGCATCGTTTACTCGTTTCTTTTGTCGATCGAGCTGATCGGCCGGCTGGGGTTGCCGCAGGCCCTGAGCAAGCTGATCGCCGACGCGCGCACCAGCGCGCCAGTGCTCGAGGCGACGGGATTCACGCTCGCCGCGATCGTCTACGCCACCATCTTCGCCGGGTTCTGGCTGGCCGCCCCCGCCCTGGGCACGCTGTTCCACGTTGCCGACGGCGCGCGCTTGTTTCGCATCGCCGCGATCGACATACCGTTCTACGGCGTCTACTTCATCTGCAACCACATTCTGACCGGCCGCCGCCTCTTCCATGCGGCGAGCCTGGGCACCGTCGTGTACGGCCTGAGCAAGGCTGCCGGCATCCTCATCCTCGTCCAGATCGGTCCCTCGGTGGCCGGGGCTCTTGTCGTCAATGCCATTGGCTCGATCGTAGCGCTGGCCGTCGTCGTCCCCTTCGTCGGGCGCGCGCCGCTCCGGCTGACCCTCGCGCAGCGCAGACCGATCATCCGACTGGCCGTGCCGGTAGCGCTGATCGCGCTCGGCACGCAGACGGTGATCAGCATCGATCTGTGGGTGCTCAACGCCGTCGGGACGGCAGTCGACGACGCGATCAAGGGCCTCTACGTTGCCGCCGTCAACGTGGCGCGCATTCCGAATTTCCTATCGTTCGTCATGACCGCCGTGCTGGTGCCGACGATTGCCGCTGCGCTCGCTGCCAACGACCATGAGGCGGCGCGCTCCTACCTGGGCGGCGCGATGCGCTTCATGGCGGTTGCCCTGATTCCGGGCTGCACGCTCATCGCCATCAACGCCCCTGAGGTGCTGGCCCTGCTGTTCTCGGCTGACTACGCCCCTGGCGCCGACCTCCTGGTCGTCCTCATCTTCGCCCACGGCCTCTGTTTTACGACGTTCCTCAGCCTCGCCAACGTGCTCATAGGGGCCGGCCGGGCAACGACCGCGGCGTGCCTGTCGCTCGTGGCACTTGCGTTCGCCGCGGCGCTGAGCGTCACCCTGGTGCTTTGGGCCGGGGCCCTTGGCGCCGCATGGGCGGCACTGATCGCGAATGCGGCGGCGCTCGTCGGTGCGAGCCTCGTGGTCGGCAGGGTCGTGGCCGTGCCGGTGGGCGCGTCGATCCTCGCGCGCGTGCTCCTGCTCACTGCCCTTATCGGTGGCGCGAGCTGGTGGATCGAGGGGCGCGGTCCGATGCTGCTGGTCGAGCTTGCCCTGCTGGGGCTGGTCTACGTGGCGCTGCTGCCCGTGGCCGGCCTGCTGGGGCGCACCGACGTCGAGCCGTTCCTGCCCGAATGGGCCAAGCGGGCTGGCTAGCGCATTTTTCGATCAGCTCGCCCCAGCCCGCTCCCCCTCCCAACCGCCCCAAGGGTACCATCGCTGGGTGGTTGGGAGG
>JBOHKK010000095.1:0-17953 GCA_050729115.1 Geminicoccaceae bacterium
CCTCCCAACCGCCCCAAGGGTACCATCGCTGGGTGGTTGGGAGGGGGAGCGGGCCGGGGCCGCGGGTCCACCCAAAAGGAAAATGGTCTAGTGGTCTTTGCGACCAGCCGTGGGGGGATCATCTGTCTGATCCGGACCACTAGGAAGAAACTTGGGCGCCACGCTCGGCACCGTCCTTGCGAGGAGCGCAGCGACGAAGCCATCCAGACGCCGCGCCTGGATCGCCGCGGGCGCTTTTGCGCCCTCGCGATGACGACCGGCGCTTGCGCGCCCCGGTTTCATGCGCCGGGGTCGGCCCCGTCGGTGGCAACTCATACCGGGGCTCACAAAGTTCGAACCTTTGTTCGCCCGGCATCATACTTCTTCTTTCGGGCGCGCGGCCGACCCAGCAACCCAACCGTCTTTGGGCGTCGGCCAGCTTCAGCGCGCTTGCTTTTGCGCGGCAATCAGCGTGTTGCGCAGCAGGCAGGCCACGGTCATCGGCCCGACGCCGCCGGGCACTGGCGTGATCGCGCCGGCGACCTCGACCGCCTCGGCGAACGCGACGTCGCCGACCAGACGGCTCCTGCCGTCCTCGCCCGGCACCCTGACGATGCCGACGTCGATCACCGTCGCCCCGGGTCTGATCCAGTCGCCGCGAACCATCTCCGGCCGACCGACCGCGGCGACCAGGATCTCGGCGCGGCGGCATTCGTCGGCCAGATCGCGGGTCCTGGAATGGGCGATGGTCACGGTACAGTTGGCGCCGAGCAGCAATGCCGCGAGCGGCTTGCCGACGATGTTCGAGCGGCCGACGACGAGCGCTCGGCGCCCGGCCAGGTCCTCGCCCAGCGTGCGGCGCAACAGCATCAGACAGCCCATCGGCGTGCAGGGCACCAGGAGCGCGGGATCGAGCCCGCCGCTCGCGGCGAACAGGCGGCCGACGTTGAGCGGGTGAAAGCCGTCGACGTCCTTCCTCGGATCGATCGCATCCAGCACGCATCCGGTATCGATCTGCGCCGGCAGCGGTAGCTGGACCAGGATGCCGTGGACCGTGGGATCCCGATTGAGCGCCGCGAGCTGAGCGAGCAGGGCGCGCTCGCTGGTCCCGGCCGGCAAGGCGATGACATCGCCGTCGATCCCGGCCGCCGCGGCCATCTTGGCCTTGGTGCCCACATAGGCCCGGCTTGCCGGATGGTCACCGACCAGAACCACGCGCAGCCCGGGCGGGCGTCCGCGGCGCGCGACGAAGGCCGCGACACCCAGGGCGATCTCGGCGCGCAGCTCCGCGGCCGCCGCCTTGCCGTCGACGATCAGGGCGCGGCTCACGGGCCACCCGCGCGGTGCGCTTCGGCCCCCTCGATCGCCTCGAGCCGGGCGATCAGGGCGTCCGCGGACCCGCGGATCTGCAGGACCTTGCGCCGGGCGCTGGCGCCGCTCACCACCTCCAGATCGCTCCGGGCGATCCGCCAGCGCTTCGCGAGCAGCCTGATCAGGGCCGCATTCGCCTTGCCGGCTTCGGGCGGCGCGCTCACCCGCACGGCCAGATGCGGCCGCCCCGCGCCGTCGACCTCGACCCCCCGCACGCCGTCCCGGCCGGCACCCGGCGTCACCTTGAGCGTCACGCGCGCGCCCGTGGCATGTCTGGTCAGCCAGCCCGGCATTCGGTCACACGAACATCTGCCAGAGCAAACGGCGTGCGAAGATCAAGAGCAGGATCAGAACCATCGGCGAGATGTCGATGCCGCCGAGGTTGGGCAGGACGTTGCGGATCGGGCGCAACGCCGGCTCGGTGATGCGATGCAGGAACTCGCCGATCTGATTGATGAACGCGTTGCGGCTGTTGATCACGTTGAACGCGACCAGCCAGCTCAACACCACCGAGGCGATGATCACCCAGATGTACAGCTCGAGAACGGTATCGATCAGCCAGTGAACCGGATTCATGGACAGAGCTTGTGTCTCGTTGCTCAGAGGGGGCCCCACGCGCTGGTCTCGGCCTCGCGTCGCGGCGGGACTATAGCAGCTGACTCGATGATCGCCAGCCCCGTACGTCGGCCTGGATCGCGGCCGGGCCCTTGACACCTCGTGCCGCGGCCACCATACCAACGGCGCGGGGCGGGGCCGTAGCTCAGTTGGGAGAGCGCTAGAATCGCACTCTAGAGGTCGCCGGTTCGACTCCGGTCGGCTCCACCAAGCAAAATCAACGACTTAGCACGCAATACCGCAGACCATGTGACCGTCATGTGACGACAGACCGTGACAAGGATTTCCGCCGTTTTTCACGCCCTGCCGGCACCTCCATGTCACATGGTCGTCACATGGGAAGGGCCGCCCCGCAGGACGGCCCCGGTGTGGTGCTCGTGGCTAAAAGGCTTCAACTGAGATGAAGCCTTTCTGTCAGGAGGGCGGGCCTTTCTCGAGCCTGCGCAGCCGCATACAGGCCGCGGCGGTCCTGAGCGCCAGGTCGATTGCATGCTCGGGCTCGAGCGCGACCGCGATCATCGTCGGCAGCCGCGCCTCCTCGACGTAAGCTGCGCAGTTGAGCACGACGAGCGCGCCGTCATCCTCGACGCTGATCCGGAGCGAGGTCCTGACGCTGATACTGGCTTGGATGGGGTCGGGTGTCGCAGGCTGAGCGCCTGCGCTATGGTCTGTGCAGCCCATGTCCATGCTCCCTGCATGGCTTGGGTCAGGGGCTGGGCTGGTGCGTCAACACCGGGCCAGTCCCGCCCCGCCGCGCGAGGCATCCCGACGATGCGCCGGATCGGCGCCGCGGTCAAATCACAATCACGCAGCCGTGACGGTCGGTCGGTCGCCCTCGGGCATGGGCGGGTAGTTCTCCGCCTCCCGGATCTCATCGATCGTCAGGATGCCAGCGCGCGCCGCGATCTCGTGCGACTTCCATCTGAGCTCGGGGTCGCCGCGCAACAGGCCGGACAGATCGAACTCGATGCGCAGGGACTGCTCGCCCTCGGTGAAGACCGATCGGGCGAACGCGTCTTCCAACTTCCTGATCCACGGCGTCAAGGTGAAGATCGCGAACCATCTGCCGGCGGTTTCGGCATTGGTGAAGGTGTTATGTTCGTAGTCCTGAATGATCGGCGGCGGGACGCCGTACAGTCGGCAGATTTCGACGACGCTGAACTTGCGGCTCTCGAGTAACTCGGCGTCCTCGGGCGAAATCTGGATCGATCGCCACTTCATCGCCTGGTCCAAAATTAGGATACGGGCAGCATTGCGGGGGCCGCGAATTACCTCATTCAAGTTCGTGGCCAAGGCTAGGTGATCGTCCTGCCCCAGCCTCGACTCCAACTCGATTGCGCCGCTGGGAAATGCCCCATTACGCCAGACCGAGCCCGAGAACTCGGCGAGCGCCTGGCTGTGGCCGACGACGCCGGCGGCGCGCTGCAGCCGCGAGATGCCGAAGGTCTCGTCGTGGTCGGCCCGGTCGCGCAGGTGGAACACCTCGCCCTCGAGCAGGCGCCTGGTCGTGCTGGTCCTGGGGTGCGTCACGTCGAAGGCGATGCGGTCTCCCGGCAGCTGCACGATGGAAACCGTGCTCCAGGGTGCCGGGCGCAACTCGATCGCCCGGCCGGCGCCATCCGTCACGACCTCGCTGATGGCGTTGCCGCGCAGGAGCGCACCCGCGACCGTGAACTCTAGCCAGTCCGCCCAAGATTGGTGCCGGTTTGGGCCGGCGCGGATCATCCGGGCAACCGGGTGGTCCTCGACGATCTGGTCGCCGCGATGCACCCAGGCGGGCAGGCTTGCGATCGCGCCCGAGATGGCGTTGACGCACGCGGTCACGCCCGTCAGCGCGTGCTCGGCGCTGGCGGGCGACACGAACTGGCCGGCCGCGGGCGCGATGCCGATGGAGCCAGCCCGGAGAAGGTCCCAGCTGCTGAGCGATCGCTGCTCGGGCTCCGGGTCAAGCCAGCGGGCGAGGCGCTGGCGGATTCCCACTAGACCGTCTCCAGCCACCGCTGAGCGAGGGCGCGCCGCGGCGGCACTCGGGCCCGTGCAGACACCTCGGTCCCCTCATAGACCGGGAAGGCGCTCACGACAGACACCTCTATCAGATCGAGCGACCGGAGCTCGCGCACCGCGCCGTCCCACCGCTCGCCCGCGGGCCGGACCCGGAAGCCGACGGACATGCCACCTGCCGAACGGCTGCGGACAGAGCCAGCGCATCGCTCGCCCAGCTCGTGCCGTTCAGCTCGGCTTCGAAGACCAGCCCGCGCTGCGACTCGGCCAGGCGAAGCGCGCCCGCGGATCGCCGCGCCAGGACCCGCTTCGCGTCGTGGTCGAGCAGGAGCAACACGTCGCGTTCACTCGCCAAGGTCTCTGCGAAAGCGCCAGGCCTGACGACCTCATCGAACCCGCCCACGTGCGCGACCTGATCGAACGGGACCGCCAGGCCGATCAGCGTGTTACCGACCGCGCGGCACTCGAGGACCGAGCGATGCTCGATGGTCATGGGTCATCACAGCGGCAGGTCGATCGCGCGGGCGAACGATTCGCCGTGCCGGACCGCGACGTCATAATCCTGAAGCGCACGTACCTGGACCCGGCCGCGCGGAAAGGCGGTATCGCTGAACGGATTGGCGAGCAGGTCGACGCCGGACCACAGGCCGATCAGCAGCTGGGACCACGCGCCGAAAAAGACCTGATTCTTGTTTGGCGCGCCGGTGATCTCCGGGATGGCGGTCGTCGGCGCGACGCGGAACCCCGCCATCTCGGTGGGCGAATCCATCAGGAATCCGGCGCCCGCGTCGGTGCTGACCTTGGTCGTCGCCCGCAATTTTGCGACGGCGTTAGGATTCAGCGTCCAGCCCATCGCGCCGATATCCGCGTCTGCCGACTGGATCGCCGCGACGAAGGCCAGGACCTGCGCCCAGGTCGGACCAGCAAGGCTGGCGACGTTGAGGCCGGGCTCATTCGCGACGCCGGTCGGCGTGTTGCCGAGCCCATCGCCCAGCAGCGCCTGGAAATCGACGGCACGGCCGATGACCGCAGCAAGGTCGCGCCGCACCAGCTGATCGATGCTCGGCTGCGCGTTGATCAAGGCGCGTCGGCTGAAGGAGGTCAGCGCGCCGACCGTCTTGGGCGACAGGGTAATCTGGTTGGTGTCGGCATCGGTCTCAGTCAGGGCTGCATCTTCGGCAACGTGCTGCGCCGTGCTCGAGGCGATCTGGCGAGGAATCTCCTGGTCGCCGACCAGGCCGCCCAAGACCGTCGCGCCCAGCGTGCCGGTGACCATCGCCGACCGGCGGAGATCGACGAACAGATCGGGCCGGTGCTGGGTTGGCACGAGCTCGGGCACGGTCGAACTCAACAGGGTCCGCGTCTCCCATGCCTCATCGGGCACCGCGATGCCGGAGAACGTGCGACCGGTTCGCGCGCGCAGCTCGCTCGATATCTCCCGCTCCAGGCCATCACTCGGGATGTCGCCGCAACTGGCCAGGATCGCCTTCACGAGGCTGAACTCGCGGGCGCGCTGCTCGTACTGACCATCGCCGCGCCCCGAGATGATCGTCGGCGCCGCCATCCGGCGCTCGGCGTCGTCGACCAGCTGCTGGCGCTCGATCCGCGTCTCGGTCTTCGCGAGCTCGGATTTGAGCGCATCGAATCGTTTTGATTGATCGTCCGAAAGATCACCGCCGTCGCCTTCCGGCTTGTCGGCAATCGCGCGCATCTCGGTCACCGTCCTCGCGCGCTGTTCCAGCAGGTCTCGCAGAGCCATCGACGTGTCCTCACTTCGGCCGCAACCGCTATAACATGGCCATTCCTGCCGAATTTCGCAAGTTAGGACAGCAGTCGGAGCCTCAGAGCCTCACCGGGGCCGATTCTCGACTTGGCACGGGTGATCGTACCTCGGCGGATCGGTGCCTCTCAGCGGCCAGCTCTCAGCCCACGGATTCCGCCACTTTCAGGCCGCCGTGATCACCATCGGCTGAGAGAAATCGTATTTGCGCGGCGCCGGCTCCCGGGCGTGCAGGCCGATGGCCATGATCATCGCGACCAGGCCGTCGATCCGGCCCGTTGACTTCGCCTTCGTGGCCTTCCGGTTCCCGGCCGGGTCCATCTCGATCACGGCGTTGCTGACACACCAGGTCAAGATCGGGTGGCCGCCATGCCGGATGGCATAACCGGATAGGGTGGCGCGCTCCCAGGCGTCGAGCGCAGGGCCCATGTCGCGGTAGCCTTGCCCGAACTCGACGAGCGGCGCCGGCACGCCCAGATCCTCGACCAGGCGCCGGAGCTCGGCGACGCGCCAGCGGTCATGCGCGACGCCGCGGACGTCGTAGTCCCCGATCAACTCGCCCAGCTGCAGGACCGGCGCCCGGAGGTCGATCGTGCGCCCCGGCGTGGTCAGCAGCAGGCCCGCCCGCGCCCAGGCCGTGAACGGTGCGCGGTCGCTGTGCTCGCGCTCCACCAGGGTCTCGGCTGGCGTCCAGAACCAACATCGGATCGCGCCCGTCTCGGGCCAGTAGGCGACGAGCGCAGCGAGGTCCGAGACGCTGGCGGTATCCAGCCCGCACCAGCACGGCCCGGCCGGCTCGGCATCGCCCGCGCAGGCGAGCCAGTCATCCTTGCCGATCACTCCCGTCGTGGCGCTGACCCGCTGGTTTAAGCGGAACAGCCGGAAGCCGGTCTCGAATGACGGCGACCGCTTCGCTTGGGCCGCCATCCGGCGAAAATCGTGGAGGTCGCAGAAGTCGCCCAGGGCAGGATTGCACGCCCGCCATGTCTTCGGCGACCACGGGTCGGCGTCCATGGGTGCCGAGTAGATCGTCGCGCTGAAGCTCCGGTCCGCGATCTCTCCGGCGTTGACCTTGCGGCCGTGGTCGACCAACTCACTCATCACGTGGTCGTCGCGCGGCGCCTGGGTCGAGATGACGATCATGGTCGACCCCGCCTTCTTGCCTAATCCGCTGTCCAGGGCGTCGTAGAGCTCTCGGTCGGGTGCGCTACCCAATTCGTCGTAAATCGCCAAATCGGGTGCGAGCCCCATACCCTTGCGGCTGTCGGCGCTCAGGGCTTGGTAGACGCTGCCGGTCTCCTGGTCGGTCAGCGTCTTGATGTACTCGCGGGCGACGATCCGGTCGGCGAGGTCGGGATCGGCCAGCGCCATCGCGAGCGCCTCGCGGTAGATGCGCGCCGCCTGGTGGCGATCGCAGGCTGCGGAGTAGAGCTCCGCCCTGGGCGTCGCGAGCGGGCCACAGAGTCTCCCGAGCATGATGCCGGCGCAGAGTTGGGTCTTGCCGGACCCGCGCGGCAGGGTCACCAGCGCCGTCTTAACGCCAGGCCGGAAGATCGCCCGGATGATGCGCTTCTGCCAGGCTCGCAGGCGGAACGGCTTGCCGGCGTGCGCGCCCGAAGTCAGCTTCAGCGATTCGATGAAGGCGATCAGCCTGGAGGCCGTCGACAGGCGCCGGCTCTCCCATGGCTTCGGCTTGGTGGTTCCATTAAGCGCCCGCCGCGCCGGCCTCGCTCCTGGTCCTCGAGTGCCCATCGCCGAATCCTTTCGAAACTAACTTCGAGCGCGACTGCGCGGCGGTGTCCGGGGGCCCCCTCAGCTCTGAGAGATTTTTTTCTCATGGGCATGGGCCCAAGGGTGATCCTCGCCCGGCAAGGGTAGGCCGCTGCGTGGATCGATGCGCACTCGACGTCGACCGCCATGCCGCTCTACATGGCACCCCTGACAGAGCGAACGAAGGTTGGCGGGGTCGTAGAGGGCGCCGCCACGGGCGAGCGGGATCACGTGGTCGACCTCGGTCGCCCTGGTCTGCTGGCCTCGGATAGCACAGAGACGGCACCATGGCTCGCGCCTGAGATGGGCAGTGCGCAGCGTGCGCCAGCGCCTGGTCGAGCCGCCCGCCCAGCCGTAGGCGCTCATGGTGCCCGGTCCGGGTTTCGCTTCAGCCAATTTCGAATGCGCCGACCGAGGCCACGTGCGGCGGTCGCCTGTGCCGGCCGGAGGAACGGACGCGGCGCGACCTGGCTGCCGTCGCGGGCGACATGTCCGAGCTCGACCGGGATGGCGTACGGGGCGCCGGCCACGCCCCAGGTGCCGACGACGCCCTGCCTCTCTTCGCGCGCAGGACCGATGATCTCAATCGATGCGCGCAGCCGTCCAGTCTCGACGGGCGCCGCGCCCTTGGCACGGGTGACCGCCGACTCCATGGCTGCATCGATTGCCGCGCGCTGCGCGTCGCGCATGCGCTCCGTGACGATCTCGCCGCGCCAGCGCAGCGTGCGTCGCGTCCGCGCCATCGGTCAGTGCCTCGTCGCGTCGGTCTCGTCGGCGGCTGCGTCCAGATGGCGCGTGGCGAGCCGGCACAGGAGAGTCGTCGTATCGGTTTCGCCGACGAGTTCGGAGGCGATGCGCGCCGACCACGACATGAGCCAGATCGCGACGTCGACCCGATCGAGGTGTGGCATGTCGCGCTGCAGCTGCTCGAGGGCGTCGCTGAGCGCGGTGACGAATCGCTCGTGGTCGGTCATTTCTGGACCTCGTTTTTGATGTCTGTAAGAGCGGCGTCCGACGGCGACCCGTGCCAAATCCGTGCCAATCCGTGCCAACAGGCACAGACGCTTAGCGGTTGTTGGGGTTTTGGAACGAACAGAGGGGAAATCTGTGCCAATCTGTGCCAATCGTCGATCGGCGGAGCGCTAAGGTTTCTGGGAAATTTAACGCTGATGCACTGAACCCCATCTGGATGTCCAGTGTCATGTGTTTTCAACCACTTAGTTGTTCCGCTCCGGAAATCTGTGCCAAAACGCCCATGGACTGTGTTGGTCACTTCATACCGGCGAGTCCATATATGGATAGCCACGGTTCGCGAAGTCAAGGCCTTACCGCCGAGGACGTGTCAGGTCCGCGCCTTTTTCCAACCTCTGCTCGGTAGGCCTTCTTCCTGCGCGGTCAGCCAGCACCAGTACGTAACGGGCGACGTGTTGGTCTTGTCCGCGATGTCGCAGGGCAGCCACCCCTCACGTGTCAGCTCCGCGTACCGACGATGAAGCGCGGCGCGCCAGATCTCGGACGCCAGCGGCTTGCCCATGGCCTTCAGGTACTTGTTCAGAGTGCCCGTGCTTCGAATCCGGACCTCGCGGCGTGCATCGGTGGCTTTCCATCCTGCCTCGAGTAGTTCGACCGCTCTCTGTGCCTTGGCGACCGTGTCGGGGTTCAGACCCGCAACGTTCACCACCGGCGCGGGCAACGCCGGGAACGCACCGTCGACTTCGGTCGCCATCCCATCGAGCATGGGCGGCAGTCCAGGCTGCGCGGGCTCGAACCGCTGACGCCAGATCGCTGGTGGCGGACCCTCCTCGAGAACCTTGCCATAGGTACTGAGGAGCTCGTGGGTGGTGTGTCCGGCGTGTTTCGCCACCTCGACGGGGTTGTGACCCAGCGCCAAGCGGCAGGAGCAGTAAAAGCGCCGGAGCGCATGGGGCGCGAAGTATCTCACGCCAACTTGCGCGAGCATCTCGCGCCACTGCCCATACTCGAACAGGTACAACCGATCCCGATGCGGTGCGTTCGCATTTACAATCAGCCGCCCTTTGGTCGGTGGCTGGCCTTCTCGCTGTTCAAACAGGCGATCGTACAGAAACTGGACGATTGGCAGACTCCGGTCGCGCTTTGTCTTTGTCGGGCCGATGCCAGACTTCTTGAGGGCCTTTGTGATCTCGAGGCGACCGCGAGCAAAATCGACATCAGGCCAGTCCAGCCCCAGGGTTTCGCCGATCCGCAGCCCGCCATAAGTAGCGAGATAAAAG
Organism: Geminicoccaceae bacterium; assembly: GCA_050729115.1. Classification (GTDB taxonomy): domain Bacteria; phylum Pseudomonadota; class Alphaproteobacteria; order Geminicoccales; family Geminicoccaceae; genus JBKPNX01. The sequence goes on from JBOHKK010000095.1 coordinate 9,769, forward strand.
CAGCGCTGAAAATTGCGCCAAGCTTGACGGCAGACGGTGTCAGGCCGCGGTGACGAGAAGTAGGCGTTAAGCCTATCGATGTCGCCATAGAGTGGCGTGTACTGATCTTTCTTCACCTCCCGGTCCAGGCTGACCTTGTCTTCGGCGAACGGATTCACGGTCAACCAGCCCTTCCGGCGGGCGTGCTTCATCACTTGGCTGATTACCCCGATCATGTGGCGAACGGCATCGCGGCAATAGCGCGTGCGCCTCGAGAGTGCCCACGATTCGACGTCGACCGGCTTGATCTCGTCCAGCTTCTTGTGACCCCAGTCGTTAAGGACGATCCTCGCGTTCGACCCGAAGGTACGCAGCGTCTCCGGCGACACCTTGTGTTCATAGAGCAAGAAGAAATCCCGATACGCGCGTTCGAAGCTGATCGAGCTTGCGTCAGCAGTCGCGAGCTCGGTCGCCTGGTCCAGCCGCTTACTGATCCGCTCTGCCTCTCTGCGAGCTTCGGGCAGACTGTCATATGATGGGCGCTGTCGTTTGCCGGCGTTGTCGTGGTAGTCGACCTGCCACTTCACCGGCTGGCCCTTCATGTCCTTTCGGACCTTCTCGGTCACCGTGATCTTGCGGCCGTCGCTGAGCCGGATGACTTCCTTCATCGCCTGGCCCTCCCGCGGGAGAGCTCGAGGATCGAGCCTGGGCCTTGCCAGACGCCGACCAGGCGACGGACCTGCGCGACCTCGTAGCAGGCGACCTTGTCGGTCGGGATGGGCTCGTGCCGCTCACGTGGCGGCACGGCTTGCGGGCGGCGCGGGGATCGGGTATGACCGAGAGTGCGATCCATCTCCCGATCATCCCGACGATCCGCGGCGCCCCCCCAGGGCGCCGCACTCATTTGCCGGCCCCGGTCTTGGCCGGTCGGGTGTCCGGCTCGGCGTAGTAGGCGTCGATCCAGCTCTTGCGCGATTGGATCTTGCCGCCGACCTTTTTGGCCGGGAAGCCGTGGCGGCTGATCACGTGGCGCAGTCTGCGGACGGGCTCGCCAGTGTACGTTGAGATTGCGTCGATCGTCGGGAGCAGGTCGTCTTTGAGGTCGGGCATGCTCGGCCCCCCTAAATGGGATCGCTGCGGCCGGACCATCCTGCCGCGCGACTCCCGGGGGCCTCTCGCGCCGCCGTTCAGGCATTCGTGCCGGGCTATGCCCGGCAGGCCAAGCCTAGCTTGGCGCCGTGCAAGCGTCATGCCTTTGAGCTACAGCCGACATATACACGCGTGCCGTGGGTGTCAAGGTCTGCGCACGCATGTTGACATCTAGATTATTTCGTCACATGCTCGCCGTGGATCGGATCGGGAGAACGGGCAATGGCAAAGATCGTAGAGCGGCATTGGACGGGCGCCGACGGGACCGAGCGCCGCGGGTGGCAGGTCGATTTCACGGATCAGAGCGGCAAGCGGGTCCGCCGGCAATTCGCCCGGCGGAAGGATGCCGACGCCTTCATGGTGACCGCGCGGGCTCAGGTGCAGGTCGGCACCTACACGCCAGACAGCACGTCGGCGACCATAGGTGAGGCGTGCGACCTCTGGCTCGACCGCGCGGCCGCAGAAGGCCTCGAGCGCAACACGCGCGAGCAGTACCGCATCCAGGTCGCGCATCTGCTCGCGGTGATCGACCGCGACGCCAAGCTGAGCCGGCTCACGCGGGCCCGGTGCGAGCAGGCGCGTGATGCTGTGCTACAGGCGCACTCGCGGCAGACCGCCCGCAAGGTCGTACAGGCGCTACGGATGGTGCTGGCCGATGCCCGGCGCCGCGGGCTCGTGGCCGTCAACGTCGCGGCCGATACGCGGGTCGGCACCGATCGCCGGCACAAGGCCAAGATCCGGGCCGGCGCCGACTTCCCGATGCCCGCCGAAGTCCGGGCGATGCTCGAGGTCGCGGGGCCGAAGGCTCGCGCGATGGTGGCGCTCGCGGCGCTCGCCGGGTTGCGGCCATCCGAGCTCCGGGCGCTCCGCTGGTCGGACGTCGAGCTCGGCCGGCATCCGACCGTCACGGTTTCGCAGCGCGCAGACGCGTGGTGCTCGATCGGGTCGCCGAAGGCCGAGGCGTCGCGGCGGTCGGTTCCGCTTGGCGAGGTCACGGTTCGGGCGTTCAAGGCCTGGAAGCTGGCGCAGGCGCCGGTGGTGACGCACAAGAACGGCGAGGAAAGGCGCCGCCCGCATGTGCTCCTCTTCGGCACCGCGACCGATCGGCCCGACATGCTCGGCAATCTCCAGCGCCGTCTGCTCGATCCGCTGTGCAGCGCGGCCGGGGCGCCCCGCTACACCTGGCACAGCCTGCGCCACTACGCGGTCAGCTCATGGCTCGCCGCGCGGATCGACCTCAAGACGGCGCAGGCCTGGGCCGGTCATGCCACGCTGGCCATGACGCTCGATACCTACGGTCACCTGATCCCGCGCGACGATGACCACGACCGGATCGCGAGCGCCGAGCGGGCGCTACTCGTCACATAGACGTCACATGGTCGCCTGTGTCAGCCCGGAAGTCGGCGGATTTCCGGGATTTTTTTGCGCCTGAAATTAGCATCGCACTCTAGAGGTCGGGGGTTCGACTCCCCTCGGCTCCACCAAGCAACTCCGCGGATCGAGCCGTAGCGCGACCGGCATTGCGGCGGCGGCGGCGTTCCTGATGCCCCATGTTGACGCATTCCTGCCGGTCGTGCCTGCAGCTGCGCGCCGTAGCCGGGCTCGCGACGGCGCCCCCGTGGGTCGGGGCTGTGATCGCCGGATCGGCGTGGTGGTCGGGGCGGATTTCGCGGCGCGGACCGTCACGGAGCGAGCAGAGGCCGACCGACCATGGTCGGATCGGGCGGCAGCCCGAGCAGCGCGCGGATCGTCGGGGCGAGATCAAAGATGTCCGCTTCGGACAGCTCGACCGCCTGCGGCAGGCCCGGCCCGGCGGCGAGCAGGAACCCTTGGAAACGATGGTTGCCGCTCCGGCCATCGGGGTGGCGTCCGGGGATCGGCCACGGCACTGAGCCCAAGGCGGGCGAGCGCAGGGCGCGATGACGGCACGCCGGCGTCTTTGACCAGCGCACGACGAGGTCGGGCAAGGCCGAGTTGCGCTCGCCTGACGGCAACACCTGATCCGTGCGGACCACCTGAGAGACCACCGGTTCGCCGGTGCTGGCGTCGACGAAGCTCTCGAGTCCTGCCGCGATCCGCCGACAGAGCGCATCGAACCCCTGGCCGGGCTCGACGATCCCCAGCGCTTCACGCCCCCGACGGTTGATCCTGATGTACCCGTGCAGATCGGCGATCAGGCTGATCGCGGCGGTGGTCGACCAGTCGACCCCGTTCAGCCGCCAGAAGGTCGACAGCCGGTCCTGAGCGGCGACCGGCAGCCGCCGCTTGAGGGCGCTCCGCCAGGCGTTGGGCACACGCTGCCTGAAACCGGACAGAACCGTCTTTCCGAGCGGCGCCGAGGAGCCGACGCCGTCGTCATCGTTGAGAATCCGCTCCAGCAGGGCCGGCAGGATCTCGGTCCGGCTGGTGTTCGGCCCCATGCCATGCAGCGAGAACACCAGGACGCCGGCGTCGGAGCCGGCCACCTCGATCAGGCGACCGAGCGCGCGATCACAGGCGACGTAGATGTCCCGCAGGGCGTCGCCGAGCTTCTCGGCCTCGTCCTCGTCGGGCTTGCCGCGAACATTCGAGCCGTCCCAGAGCTTGTGACCGCCGCGGTGGAGGGTGCCGAAGGCCACGAGGAACAGGTCCCAAGGGTGCTCCCTCATCAGCCGTTCTGCCAGCGCGGCAAGGGCAGCCGTCGCGTCGAGCAGCTCTGCCCGGAGGCGGAGCAGCGCGCGCGCCGGCTGCAGGCCGTGCACTTCCGGCCTGGTCGACGAGGCGCCGAACTCACGCCGGATCGCTTCGGCGAGGTCGGCCGGATAGGCGCCGGGCGGCGCCAGGGCATCGTGGCTCGCCCAGCCCGAGACCTCGACGCCGTCGAACGGCTCGGGCGCATAGGCCTGGGGAACGTCGAGCGCGATCACCTTGCGGCCCGCCGCTCCGAGATCGCGCCAGAACGGGCGGACGGGCAGCCAGTCGGGGCGCGGCCGGATCGTGATCATCCGCTCCGGGCACCATTGCAGGTGGTGGTACAGCCCGTGATCCTGCGGCCGGCGGCCGGTATAGAAGGTCGGCCACGGCGAGCCCGACAGCCACTTCGCGCTCGAGGCGAGGCGGCGGTACGCGCCGGCCTGGCGCAGGCGCCGCAGATTTGGCAGGATGCCGTCCGCGACCCAACGCTCGATCAGGCTCGGCTCGGCCGCGTCCAGGCCGATCGCCAGGACCGGCCGCGGCCGGTTTTCCTGCGTTCTCACCGGTATCGGACCTCGATCAAGCTCCGCTTGAGGCTCATGCGCGTGGATCGGCCCGCAGGGCGGCGGTGGCAAGCCGCGCGAACGGCCATCCGACGTGCCCCGATCCTCGCCGGAGGTGGAGGGTGCCGCGCTCGGGGGCGGGACGCAACCCAGGACAGGCGCGCGCGGGCCCATGGGGCGCCAAACGGCCATCGCGCCGGCTCCAACCCGGCCGAGCGTGGGCCGGTAGCGCCCGCGGCCAGGCGTTACCACTCTTGATTTCTGGGCTGCGCGGCGGTACGGAAGCCGGCGACGGCTATATGGGTTCGTGCAAGCGCCCGGTCGATCAGCCAGCCGGCGGCAGAGGTCGGGGGACGGTGGGCCGGCTCGTGCGTTGCAGCAGGGCCGAGGCCGGGCGAAAGGGGCCGTAGCTCAGTTGGGAAGAGCGCGACGTTTGCACCGTCGAGGTCGTGGGTTCGAGTCCCATCGGCTCCACCAATCTTTTCCGTACCTTAAGTCCGATCTCACATCCGCCGCGCGGTTCGGGCTCGATCCGGTCGAGATCCGGCGCCGTAACTAGGCTCAGTCGTTCCCTTCCCGGGCCGCCACCCCTGACCGACGACCAGGGTTTGTGCCGCCGGGCGATGAGGCTGGCCGCCATCGACCTCGCCCGCTTTCCGCGGGCGCCAGCAGGCAGCCCGCGCCGAGGGCCGCTACCCTGAGCATCGGCTTCTTCGGTCCTCAACGAGCGCACCGTCTACCGCGTCCCGGCATTTGCCGCCCCGGCATCAACATCACGTGGCGACGGCGTCGTGCTCGGCTTCAGCACCCGCGGTGCTTCTCAACCACGAGAGCTATGCGACCACCCCGTTGAGCGCTATCGTCATCTGGAACAAACTTGGCTCGCGCGGCGCCGCGAGCTGGAGGAGCGCCAGCATGGCAGAACACCACGAGATCTACCGGCGCGCCCGCTACTACGACATCGCCTTTCGCCGCGATGTCGGCCGCGAGGTCGACTTCCTGCTGGCAGCCTGCCGCCACCATGCCGGGGCCGAGCCCGCCTCCCTCCTCGATATCGCCTGCGGCCCGGGCTACCACGCCTGGGAAGCGGCGCGCCGCGGCCTGAGGAGCATCGGCCTCGACCTCCGGCCGGAGATGCTCGAGTTAGCCGCCGCCTGGAGCGCGGCCCAAGGGGCGCGCGTCGAGTGGCTCGCCGCCGATATGCGCGACTTCCGGCTCGACCGGCCGGTTGACCTCGCGATCTGCATGTTCGACAGTCTCGATGCGCTGCTCAGCAACGATGACATCGTGCGCCACCTCAGGATCGTGGCCAGCAACCTCGGCCCGCACGGGCTGTACGTGCTCGAGTCCACCCATCCCCGCGACTGCTCGGTGCAGAGCTACGGCGACTTCCGTTACGAGGGCCGGCGGGACGGCGTGGCAGTGCAGGTAACCTGGCCGAGCGAGCCGCCCGTGGTGGACCTCGTGGCCGGCACCGCGGAGGTGGCGATCGAGCTGCGCGTCAACGAGCGCGGCCGGCCGCTGCGAATCGTCGAGACCGCCAAGGAGCGCTTTCCCCTCCTGCCGCAGGAGATCGTCCTGCTGGCCGAGCGCTCCGGAGCGTTCGAGGCCATCGGCTGGTACGGCGACTTCGATCTGGACCAGCCGCTCGACATGTCGCTGGCCTCCCGGCATGTTATCTGTGTTCTACACAAGACGCGGACTCCCGATGGATGAGGTATCGACGAGCTATCTGCTGCCTTCGCTCGAGGTCCGTTGGATCTCCAGCAAGGAACGCTACGGCGTGTTCGCGCTGCTGCCGGTTCCCGCCGGGACGGTCCTCGCCGTGTGGGGCGGATGGGTCATGGGCGCGAGCCAATTCCTGCGCCTGCCCCCGGAGCGGCGCCGCGCGGGTATCCAGGTGGAGGAGGGTCTGTTCCTCGTCGCGCCGTCGTCGGAGCCCGCCGAGCACTTCAATCACAGCTGCGCGCCGAAGGCCGCGATGAGCGGTCAGATCGCGCTGGTGGCGCGCTGCCACATTGAGGCCGGAGAGGAGGTCTGCATGGACTACGCGATGTGTGACGGCCTCGCCTACGACGAGTTCGACTGCGACTGTGACGCGCCCGCCTGCCGCGGGCGGGTCAGCGCGGAGGACTGGCGCCGTCCCGAACTCTGGGCGCGCTATCCAGGTGGCTTTTCCCCTTTTCTCCAGCGGCGGATCGACCGCCTGAGCGCCGAGCTGGTCGGGTCCGACTAGACTACCGCGCCCGCGCCCCGGCTGGCCAGCCGGGGCCGTTCGCGCGCGAGTCCCGTGGCGTAGACGGGCGGCGCCAACGCCGCCCACCCCGACCATGATCCCGCCGACGTGGCATCTGGTGCCGCTCGCCAGCGATCGGTTGGCCTGCGCCGTCCAATTCTTCTGCCTGGCCACGATGCTCTCGGCCGCAAACGTTGTACTGGGCACGAGCGCTTCGGCGCTGTTCCTGGTGGAGCGAGGGCCGGACGAGCTACCATTGCTCTACCTTGCCCTCGCCCTGCTCTCCATCCCGCTCGCCTCCGCCCTCTCGACAGTGATCGACCGCTGGTCGCGCATTAGGATCTTTCAAGGGCTGATGCTCGGCTTGGGCGGGGCGGCCGCGGCGCTCTGGCTGCTCGCGCCGCTCCGGCTGTACGCGATTCCCTATGCGATCTATCTCGCCTCCCACACACTCGACATCGTCGGGCTGCTGGTGTTCTGGCTGCTCGTCAGCGAGTATTTCACGACACTCGACCTGAAGCGCAACACGGTCGCGCTGGCCATGGCGCTGGCGCTGGGCGGCGCGCTCGGCGGTGGTGCCACCATGCTGCTCGCTGCGGCGCTCGACGCCTGGGACCTCCTGCTCCTCCTGCCGCCACTGTGCCTCGGGATGATCGGGCAGGTCGTCTGGCTCGACCGCTCGCTTGAGCCCATCGGCGAGGGACCGTCCGACACCGAGGACGGGCCGCACGAGGCGCCTGGACTGCTCGACAGCCTCCGACACCTGCCGGTCCTGATGCTGCGGTACCGGCTCGCGCTCCTGACCGGCGCCAGCGTGCTCCTCGTGACCGTGCTCTACTGCTTCCAGGAGTATCTGGTCTTCACCGTATACGCGGCCGCCTTCCCGAAGCCGGACGAGCTGACACGTTTTCTTGCGGCCCTCTACGCTGGCCTGCAGCTGGTCGAGTTTGTTCTGCTCTATGCGCTCAGCCGCCCGCTCGTCACGCGCAGCGGACCGGTGCTGCGTAACGCCATCTTCCCGCTGACCACGCTCGCGAGCCTCGGCTGGCTTGGGCTCACCTTTCAGCTACCGGCGGCGATCCTGTCCCACACCAATAGCGACGCGGTCTCAAACGCCATCTATGAGCCGGTGCGCACGCTCAACTTCACGGCACTTCCCCGCCGCATCCTGGGCCGCGTGCGGACCGTCGCGGACGCCATGATCTACCCGGCCGGGTTCGCGCTCGGCGGGCTTCTTCTGCTCCTGCTGCAGGCACACCTGACCCTGCGCGGAATTGCGATCACTGCGCTGCTGTGCGCATTGGCGTTGCTCGCCGTCAGCATCATGCTCGGCCAAAGCTTTCTCCCGACCCTGATGCGCAGCCTCCGGGCGGGGGCGGTCTCCCTCGCGGAGGTCGCGGCCGGCATGCGCGCCCTGCCAACGTCAGTCGCCGCCGACGTCAGGGACATGCTGGCGAGCGAGGATGCCGAAGAGCGCGCGCTCGGCCTCGCGCTCGCGCGGCGCCTCGACCCCGGCGCGGTGCTGGCGCCGGTCTGCGCGCTGGCACCGGCGGCGGACGCGGAGACTCGACGCGCGATCCTGGCC
>JBOHKK010000096.1:0-17749 GCA_050729115.1 Geminicoccaceae bacterium
GGGTTGGCTGGGCGGCCGCGCGCCCCAAAAGAAGGATGATGCCGGGCGAGCAAGGTTCGAAAGGAGAGAAAAGGGGTCTGACCCCGTTTACGGAAAGGAGAGAAAAGGGGTCTGACCCCGTTTACGGAAAGGAGAGAAAAGGGGTCTGACCCCGTTTACGAAAGGAGAGAAAAGGGGTCTGACGAAAGGAGAGAAAAGGGAGAGAAAAGGGGTCTGACCCCGTTTACATCTCGCGCCGGCACGGCGCGCACCAGGTGGCCCAGAGGTTCAGGACCACCACCTCGCCCGCGAAATCCGCAAGCCGGACCTCGTTGCCGCCTTCGTCGAAGAAGGTCAGCGCCGGCACCGGCCTGGGTCCGGTGGCTGCGAAGTTGAACGCGGCGGCTGCAAGTGGGATGATCAGCGCCGCGAGCGCAGCCAGAGCACACAGACAAAATCGCATGCCACCATCCCTTCGCACCCGGAGCCGATCGTGACCAGGCGGTCGCCCACCAAAGGCCGGACCAGCGCCGTCGACCTCTGGGGCGGGCACTTCACCGCAGGCCCGGCGCCGCTGATGGAGCAGATAAATGCCTCGATCGGCTTCGACAAGCGGCTCCATGCGCACGACATCGCGGGCTCCAAGGCGCACGCGGCGATGCTCGCGGACGTCGGCGTCCTGAGCGCCGCCGAGCGCGACGCCATCATCGCCGGCCTGGACCAGATCCGGCGCGAGATCGAGGCGGGCGATTTCCCGTTCAGCGCCGCGCTCGAAGACATCCACATGAACGTCGAGGCGCGGCTCACCGAGCTGATCGGCGAGCCCGGGCGCAAGCTGCCCACCGCGCGCTCGCGCAACGACCAGGTCGCGACCGGCGTGCGCATGTGGGTCCGCGACGCCCTCGACCTCGGCGACCGGCTGCTCAAGGAGCTGCAGGCGGCGCTGCTCGAGCGCGCCGAGGCGCACGCCGATGCGGTGATGCCCGGCTTCACCCACCTGCAGGCGGCGCAGCCGGTGACGCTCGGCCATCATCTCCTCGCCTACGTCGAGATGTTCGGGCGGGACCGCGGCCGCATGGCCGACGCCCGGCTGCGGCTGAACGAGTGTCCGCTCGGCGCGGCGGCGCTTGCCGGCACCAGCTTCCCGATCGATCGCCTGGCGACGGCGACGGCACTCGGGTTCGATCGAGCGGCCGCGAACTCGATCGATGCCGTGGCCGATCGCGACTTCGCGCTCGAGTTCCTCGCCGCCGCCGCGATCACCGGCGTCCATCTGTCGCGCCTGGCCGAGGAGCTGGTCCTGTGGTCGACGCCGCAGTTCGCGTTCGTCAGGATGCCCGAGGCGTTCTCCAGCGGCAGCTCGATCATGCCGCAAAAGCGCAACCCGGACGCCGCCGAGCTGGTGCGCGGCAAGACGGGCCGCCTGATCGGCAATCTCAGCGCGCTTCTGGTCGTGCTCAAGGGCCTGCCGCTCGCCTACAGCAAGGATCTCCAGGAGGACAAGGAGCCGGTTTTCGATACCGCGGACAATCTGGCTCTTTGCCTGGCGGCGATGACCGCTATGATCAAGGGGATGATGATCGACCGTGATCGCCTGGCCGCCGCCGCCGAGGTCGGCCACACCACCGCGACCGATCTCGCCGACTGGCTGGTCCGCGGCCCCGGTCTGGCGTTCCGCGAAGCCCATCAGGTCGCCGCGCAGGCGGTGCGCCGGGCGGAGCAGCGCGGCGTTGCGCTGGCCGAGCTCCCTCTCGACGAGCTGCAGGCGCTCGAGCCGCGCATCAGCGCGGACGTCTACCAGGTGCTGAGCGTGGCGCGCTCGGTCGCGTCCAGGACCAGCTTCGGCGGCACCGCGCCGGCGCGCGTGCGCGAGGCGATCCAAGCGGCGCGGGAGCGCTATCTGTGAGACACCTTGTCATGACCCTCCTTGGGGCGTCGATCGCAACGCTGCTGGTCAGCGGCTGCTCGTTCGGCGGCCGCGTGCATCTCGGCGACATCTGGCTTCAGGCCGGGCATGGCCTGGCGGTGGTGGGCAATCATGTCGCAATCGCACTGCACTGAGACCCTCGAGGGGCCCCCGAGGTTCCGGCCGGTGGCGCGCCGCCCTGTCCTGCTGGGACTTCTGCTCGGGCCGCTTGGCGCCTGCGGCAAGAAAGGCGCCCTGGAGCTGCCGCCGCCCGAGCCCTTCGAGGAGGAGCCGGACGCCATGGAGAACCCCGATACCTACGGGGACCCCTTCACGTTTCCGGAACCTGGCGAGGACGAGGAGTTGGCGGAGTGAGCGCCGGCTTCGCGTACCGGGGCGGCGAGCTGTGCGCCGATCAGGTGCCGCTCGCGGCGATCGCCGAGGCGGTCGGGACACCCGCCTACGTCTACGCCGGTACGGTGATGCGCGCCCGCCTGCGGCAGTTCCTGGCGGCGTTCGCCGGGCAGCGGGTCCTGGTCTGCTACGCGCTCAAGGCCAACAGCAATCTCGCGGTGATCCGCACCCTCGCGGACGAGGGGGCGGGCGCCGAGATCGTCTCGGGGGGCGAGCTGCAGCGCGCGCTTGCCGCCGGCGTGCCGCCTGCGCAGATCGTGTTCTCCGGGGTCGGCAAGAGCCGCGACGAGATGCTCCAGGCGCTCGACGCCAGGATCGCCCAGTTCAACGTCGAATCCGTGCCCGAGCTGATCGCGCTGGGCGAGGTCGCCGCCGCGCGGCGGCTGCGCGCTCCGGTCGCGCTCCGGGTCAATCCGGACGTTGCCGCCGATACTCACGACAAGATCAGCACCGGCCGCCGGCACGACAAGTTCGGCATCGCCTGCGACCAGGCGCTCGAGGTCTACGAGCTGGCCCGTCGCCTGGCCGGCATCGAGCTGGTCGGTCTGCATCTGCACATCGGCTCGCAGATCCTGAGCCTGGCGCCGTTCGAGGCGGCGTACCGACGCGGCATCGAGCTGGCGCGCTCGCTGCGCGCCGCCGGGATCGGCCTCCGGCGGCTCGACCTCGGCGGCGGCCTCGGGGTGCCGTATCGGGCGGAGCCGGCGCTCGAGCTTACCGCATATGCGGCGCTGATCGGCCGGTTGACCGCCGGTCTGGATCTGGAACTGGTGTTCGAGCCCGGGCGTTACCTGGTCGCCGAGGCCGGGGTCCTGCTCAGCCGGGTCCTGTACCGCAAGGAAGGCGGCGATCGGCCTTGCGTGGTTCTGGACGCCGGCATGAACAATTTGCTACGACCCGCTCTGTACGATGCTTACCATGCGATCCTGCCGGTCGTGGCGCCAGCCGCCGAGGCGGCGGGCGTCGCGATGGACGTGGTGGGGCCGATCTGCGAGAGCACCGACGTGTTCGCGCGGGCACGCGATCTGCCGCCGCTTGGCGCGGGCGATCTGGTGGCGTTCGCCGGTGCAGGCGCGTATGGTGCGGTCATGGCCTCGGACTACAACTCGCGCCCGCAGGCCGCGGAGGTCATGGTCGAGGGGACGCGGTTCGCCGTGGTCAGGCCACGGATCGAGCCGGCGGCGCGCTTGGCCGACGATCGCCTGCCGGACTGGCTGACGGCGGCGGCGCTCGAGCGTGGAGCAGCCGGCTGAGAGGAGAGCAGTCATGAGCAGCGACGCCGATCCTCGAGGGAGCTGGGGATTTCGCCGGCGGGTGGCGCTCGCGCGTGCGGCGGGCGGGTTCGAGACGATGTGGTCGGCGGCCTGGCCGAGCCTGATGGTGATCGGCGCCTTTCTGGTGGTCAGCCTGCTCGGCCTCTGGGCCGCCTTGCCGGCGTGGCTGCACGGCCTTGGCCTGGTGCTGTTCGTTGCCGCTCTCGGCTGGACGGCGTGGCGGTCGCGTCATGCCCTGCGCTGGCCGAATCACAACGCCGGGCTACGGCGTCTCGAGCAGGTCAATCAGCTGTCGCATCAGCCCTTGCGTCTGCTCGGCGACCGGCTGTCCGGCGGCGCTCGGGACCGGACGACGCAGATGCTGTGGCGGCGCCATCTGGAACGGCTCCGCCAGGCGGTGCAGGGCCTCAGGGTCGGGCCACCCCGCTCCGACCTGCCCCGGCGCGATCCGTGGGCGCTGCGCGTCGCGATCGTCCTGTTGCTGGTGGTAGCGCTGGTCGAGGCGGGCAACCTGGCGCCCAAGCGGCTGGTCCAGGCGTTCGAGCTGGAGCGGGGCGCCGGGGACGTGGCGGTGCCCCTCGAGACCACGGTCTGGGTCACACCACCCCCCTACACCGGGCAACCGCCGCTCCGGCTGGCGCTGGCGTCGACCGCGGTCGGCGACCAGACCATCCCGCTCCCGGCCGCGGTCGCCGTGCCGGCGGGCAGCGAGGTGCTCGCGCAGCTGCATCATTTCCGGGGCGCGGCGGACCGCTTCGTTCTCGCCCTCGACCAGCAACGGCGGCCCTTCGGGACGCTCGGGGAGGACAGCGCCGAGGCCACCTTGACCATCGAGCGCTCGGGCGAGCTGACCATCACCGGTGCCGGCGAGCGCCTGCACGCCTGGCAGATCGATGCCATTGCGGACACGACGCCCGAGATCGCGTTCGCCGAGGCGCCGAGCGCCACGCATCGTGGCGTTCTGCGCTCGCACTTCCTGGCGAGCGACGACTACGGTCTGACCAGCATCGCCCTGCTGTTGAGCCGGCCGGGGGCGGGCGTCGAGCCGGAGCGGATCGAGCTGATGCGTCCGGCCGGCGGCACCACCGAGCTGGACGATTCGGCCTTCCTCGACCTCACGCCGCACCCATGGGCCGGTCTCCCGGTGATCGTCCGGCTCGAGGCGGTCGATGCCCTGGATCAGCACGGCCTCAGCGAGCCCGAGGAGCTGATCCTGCCGGCCCGCCAGTTCCAGCATCCGGTGGCGCGCGCGCTGATCGAGGAGCGCCAGCATCTGGCGGTAGCGCCCGAGGAGTGGGCGGCCGTCGCCAGCGCCCTCGACCGGATCGCCCGGGTACCGAGCCGATATCAGTACGACGACGCGGTCTATCTCGCCCTCAACTCGGCGATGGCCCGGCTGCGGGCGCAAAGCGAACGGACGGCGCCGGACGCCGCGCCGGCGGCGCCGGACGAGGAGGCCGCCGCCAGAGACGACGGGCCGGCGGCATCGCCCGATGACCAGAGCGGCCCAGAGGATCAGCAAGCAGGGGACCGGCAGGCAGGGGATCGGCAGGCAGGGGATCGGCAGGTTGCGTCGAACGAGCAGCAGGCGCCCTTCGAGGACGTGCTCGATCTGCTTTGGGATACGGCGCTGCATCTCGAGGACGGCCGGCTGTCCTTGGCCGAGCGGGAGCTGCGCGAGCTCCAGGAGTCGCTGCGCCGGGCGCTGGAGGAGGGCGCCAGCGACGAGGAGCTGGAGCGGCTGATGTCCGAGCTGCAGCGGGCGTTGGACGAGTTTCTCGACGCCATGGTCCAGCAGGCGCAGGAGATGGGGCAGCAGGCGCCCGAGAACATGCCGCTCGATCCCAATGCCATCCAGGTGGAGCGGCAGGATCTGCAGCAGATGCTGGATGCGATTCGCGAGATGATCCGCACCGGCGCGCGCGAGGCGGCGGAGCAGATGCTGGCGCAGCTCCAGCAGATGCTCGAGAACCTGCAGATGGCGCAGCCCGGTCAGATGCAGCAGGGTCAGCAGATGATGAGCCAGCTGCAGCAGATGATTCAGCGCCAGCAGGAGCTGTTGGACCAGACCTTCAGCATGTCCCAGGGCCAACGGGGCCAGCAAGGCGAGCAGGGCCAGCAAGGCCAGCAAGGGCAGCAGGGTCAGCAAGGCCAGCAGGGTCAGATGGGTCGCATGCAGCCGGGCCAGCAGCCCGGGCAGATGGGCCCCATGCAGCCGGGCGGTCAGATGGGCCAGATGGCAGCCGACCAGGAGGCGTTGCGGCGGGCGCTGGGCGAGCTGATGCGGGCGATCGGCGAGGCCGGCGCGCAGATCCCCAGATCGCTCGGCGAGGCGGAGCTGGCGATGCGCGCGGCGCGCGATGCCCTGCAGCAGGGCCAGGCCGCCCAGGCGCTCGATCCGGAGGCTCAGGCGCTCGACCAGCTGCGCCAGGGCGGGCAGGCGATGATGCAGGAGATGCAGCGCATGTACGGCCAGGGCCAGGGTCAGATGCCCGGCCAGCAGTTCGGCCAGGCGCCGAACAATCGCGATCCCCTGGGCCGGTCGATGTACAACCAGGGCGGCGCCGATCTGTGGGGCGAGCGCATCCCGACCGAGCTCGACCTCGGTACCGCGCGCGCGATCCTCGAGGAGCTGTATCGCCGCGCCGGCCAGCGTCATCGGCCGACCCTGGAGCTCGACTACCTGGACCGTCTGCTGGAGCGCTTCTGAGCCACCGCCGCGCATGCGCCAGCGTTGGTCGCCCAACGCGGACGACCGGCCGTCGGGGTGCAGCGTCGACACCCTGATCCTGCACTACACGGGCATGACGAGCGCCGCGGCGGCGCTCGAGCGGCTGTGCGATCCGGCGGCGGCGGTCAGCGCCCATTTCCTGATCGACGAGGACGGCAGCACGACGCAGCTGGTGCCGGAGGAACGCCGCGCGTGGCACGCCGGCGCCAGCTCCTGGGCCGGGCGCGCCCGCCTCAACGACTGCTCGATCGGCATCGAGCTGGTCAACCCCGGCCACGAGTGGGGCTATCGGGCGTTCACCGAGGCGCAGTACGTCGCCTGCATTGATCTGGGCCGGGCGATCCTCGGGCGCTGGCCGATCCCGCCGCACCGCGTGCTCGCGCACAGCGACGTCGCCCCCGAGCGCAAGCAGGACCCGGGCGAGCGGTTCGACTGGGCGCGCCTTGGCGCCGCGGGCGTTGGTCTTTGGCCGCCCTCCGGCACCGGGGCGCCACGCACCGCGGGTCGGTTGCAGGCCGACCTCGCGCGCTTCGGCTATGGCGTCCCGCGCAGCGGTCGCCTCGATGAAGGCACGCGCCTGGTGATTGCGGCATTCCAACGGCATTTCCGGCCGACCTGCATCGACGGCATGCCCGATCGGGAGACGCTGGCCCGTCTGGACGGCCTCCTGGCGCGGGTGCGAGCGCTTGAAACCGACGGTCGCCGGGGCGATATTCAGAAGGGATCAGGCGGCCGGATGGCCGCCCCCGGGGCGACCCGGGGGAGGAAAGTCCGGGCTCCACGGAAACACGGTGCCGGGTAATGCCCGGCGGGGGTGACCCCAGGGAAAGTGCCACAGAGAGCAGTCTGCCCGCCGGGGCCGCGGGCCTGCGGGCGAGGGTGAAAGGGTGCGGCAAGAGCGCACCGCGTCGCCGGTAACGGCGGCGGCACGGTAAACCCCACCGGGAGCAAGACCAAGTAGGGACGACGCTCCCGCCACGGCGGGAAGGCCGGTTTCCGGGTCAGTCGTCCGGGTAGGTCGCGCGAGGCGCCCGGCGACGGGCGTCCTAGAGGAATGGCCATCCCCCGCCACTCTTGCGGTGACGGGGACAGAACCCGGCTTACAGGCCGCCTGATCCTCGAGCGGTCGGCACCGTGACGATCCGCCAGAAGAACAAAACTAGAACACACGCGCTCCGGTCAAATCGTTCCGGTCAGCGTGGCTGGGGTCTTCTTGCTTTCCTCTTGCCCCGCCGCCGACGCCCTCGGCACCAGCATAGCGGATTTGTGACCAGGATTCAGTAGATTACCAAGGATTCTTGCAGATTGGTCTTGACTGGGCGCGACGATAACTATAGGGTGAATTTTCACCCACGGCAAATCGAGACATGCGGCCGTAAAGTCAAGATCTGGTTCTCACAAATAAAAGGTGCAGGGGCTTGTCATTGGGAGTTCGATGATCATCATTGATGCCGGTAAGGTCAGTACACCTCACAAAACGACGGCGGCCTCGAGAAGATGCGCGCGCCGCGAGATCTGGGGCTGGTTGTGCAACCGGATGGTGAGAGCGTCGATGGGGAGTAGTTTGTTTGGGAAGCGTGGAGTTCTGTAAGTCGTCAGGCACGAAGGGTCGCGTCCCGTTGACTTCCCAGGTGCCGCCGAGCGCCAGCCATCGCTTCGGCCGCGGCCACGTGCCGGTGATGGTCGAAGAGATGCTGGTAGCGCTCGACGTCCGCCCGGGCGGCGGCTACCTCGATGCCACCTTCGGCGCCGGCGGCTACACCCGCGCGATCCTGGATGCGGGCGCAGCCCGGGTCTTGGCCATCGACCGCGACCCGGCCGCCGTGGCCGGCGCCCGGCAACTGGCCGCCGAGGATCCCCGATTGACCGTTCTCGAGGGTCGCTTCGGTGACATGGCCGAGCTGCTCGCGCCGCACGGGGTCCGCCGGCTGGACGGGATCGTCCTGGATCTCGGCGTCTCCTCGATGCAGCTCGGCGACCCGAGCCGCGGCTTCTCGTTCGCCGCGGACGGGCCGCTGGACATGCGCATGTCGAGGCGCGGCGACACGGCCGCCGACGTGATCAATCACGCCGATGTCCGGACGCTGACCGCGATCCTGAGACAGTACGGCGAGGAGCCTGCGGCCGGGCGCATCGCCCAGGCGATCGTCGAGCGCCGCGCGAAGGCTCCGATCGAACGCACGCGGGAGCTGGCCGAGCTGGTTGCCGGCGTGGTCGGCCGGCGCGGCGGCCGCATCGATCCGGCCACGCGCAGCTTTCAGGCGCTGCGCATCTACGTCAACGACGAGCAGGGCGAGCTCGAGCGCGCCCTCGAGGCCGCGCAAGCGCTCCTTGCGCCGGGCGGGCGCCTGGCGGTGGTGGCGTTCCACTCGTTGGAAGACCGGATGGTCAAGCGCTTCCTTTCGGGGCGCAGCGATGCGCTGCCGCGCCCGTCGCGGCACCTGCCGCTGCCGCCCACGCCTTCGGCGCCCGCTCCCTGGCGTCTGCTCGCCAGGCGCCCGATCCGCCCGCAGCCGGCCGAGATCGCGGCCAACCCGCGCGCCCGCTCCGCGCGCATGCGCTGGGCGGCGCGCGCCGCCATGGAGCCGGCGGCATGAGCGCCAGGCTCGGCTTGATCGGTCTGCTGATCGCCCTGGTGGCGGCATCCGGCCTGTACGTCATGAAGGACCGGGTGAACCGGCTGGAGGGCGAGCTGGATCGGCATCGCGCCCTGGTGGCGGCCGAGCAGACGCGGTTACATCGCCTGCGCGCGGAATGGGCGATGCTCGAGCAGCCGAGCCGCCTCGCGCGCCTGGCCGCCGAGCATCTGCAGCTGCGCCCGGCGCAGCCCACCCAGATCATGACGATCGCCGACCTGCCGCGCCGCGCCGATCTCGGGATCGACGAGCGGGTGCTGCGCGTGGTTCTGCCCTCGGGCGCCGAGGTGGATCTGCGGCTCAAGCCGCATCGGCCGACGTCGCCGCTCGTCGCCATGGCCAAGGCGTTGCACCGTGAGCCGTGACCCCGACCTGCCTCTGGCACGGCGCCGGCTGCGCGTCGTGGTCGGCGTGTTCGCCCTGGCGCTGGCGATCCTCGGGCTGAGGCTCGGCGATCTGGCTCTGATGTCGGTGGACGCGGCGACCGAGGGACACCCCGTCGCCGGCGCGCCGTCGAGCGCCCGGCGCGCCGACATCCTCGATCGCCACGGCAATCTGGTCGCGACCGACTATCCCAAGACCTCGTTGTTCGCCGATCCCGCGGAAGTGCTCGATCTGCAGGCCACGGCGACCCGGCTGGCGCGCCTGCTCGGCCTGGATCGGGCGCAGCTGCTCGCCAAGCTGTCGGCGCCGCGCCGCTTCGTCTGGCTCAAGCGGCATCTTACGGAGCCCGAGCGGATTGCGGTGCTGCGCCTGGGCCTGCCGGGCATCGGTTTTCGCACCGAATGGCATCGGGTCTACCCGCAGCGCGAGCTGACCTCCCACCTGGTCGGCTATGTCGGCATCGAGAACCAGGGTCTCGCCGGGATCGAGTACAGCTTCGAGGACCGGCTCGCGGGCGCCGGCGCCGCGGCAGCGCCGCTCGTCCTGACCATCGACCTCGGCGTCCAGGAGGTGGTGCGCAGCGAGCTCGCCCATGCCGTCGAGCGCTTCGCCGCCACCGGCGGCACCGGTCTGGTCCTCGACGCCGGCTCCGGGGAGATCCTGGGGATGGTGAGCCTGCCGGATTTCGACCCGAACCGCTACTGGGTGGCGCCGCCCAAGGCGCGCTTCAATCGCAACAGCCAGGGCACCTACGAGCTCGGGTCGCTGTTCAAGGTGTTCACCGCGGCGATGGCGCTCGACGCCGGCGTCATCCGGATGGACGGCGGCTACGACGCCACCGAGCCGCTGGCGTTCGGCCACTTCCGGATCCACGATTTCCACGCCCATCGGCGCTGGCTGAGCGTCCCCGAGGTGATCGCCTTCTCGTCCAACATCGGCGCCGCCAAGATGGCGACGGCAGTCGGCGTCGAGGGCCAGAGGGGCTATCTGGAGCGGTTCGGGCTTCTGGATCGGCATCCGATCCGCCTGCCCGAGGTCGAGGACCCGCAGTCGCCGTCGCCCTGGCGCCCGATCAACACCGTCACCGCGGCCTACGGCCACGGCATCGCAGTGTCGCCGCTGCAGACGGCGGATGCCTTCGGGCGGGTGCTGTGCAGCGCGCCGCGGCCGCCGGCCCACCTGGTATCCGAGGACCTGCCGCCGGCAGAAGGGCCGGTGGTGTCGGCCGAGACCGCGGCCAAGCTGCGCTGGCTGATGTGGCTGACGGTGGCCGAGGGGACCGGCGACCAGGCCTCGGTGCCGGGCTATCTGGTCGGCGGCAAGACCGGCAGCGCCGACAAGGCGCGGGCTGGCGGCTATGGCCACGGCGGCATCCTGTCCTCGTTCATCGCGGCGTTCCCGATCCACCAGCCCCGCTACGTCGTCCTGGTGACCCTGGACGAGCCCAAGGGCGATGCCGCGACCTACGGCTTTGCCCATGGCGGCTGGACCGCGGCGCCGACCGTCGGTCGGATCATCGGCCGGATCGGGCCGCTGCTCGGCCTGCCGCCGGAGGGCGCGCTGGCCGAGCCGTGGTTCCGGAGCACCCTGGTCGAAGGCGAGGCGTTGAACGGCCGCACCCGGCGGATCGAGGAGAGCTTCGCCGCGGTGGCCAATGTCGAATGGCTGAAAGAGCCCTGGGGAAACGCGGCATGCGGCTGTCTCGCCTGCTCGCCCCTGGGCTGACCGTGGCGCGCGACGGTCAGCAGGTCGAGATCACCGGCCTTACCGCCGACTCGCGCGACGTCCGCCCCGGCATGCTGTTCGCCGCGCTGGCCGGCAGCCGCGCGGACGGCCGCAGCTTCATCGACGATGCCGTGGCGCGGGGCGCCGCCGCGGTGCTCACCGACCCCTCGCTCGCCGGGCGCGCGCTTCCCGTGCCTTTG
Organism: Geminicoccaceae bacterium; assembly: GCA_050729115.1. Taxonomy (GTDB): domain Bacteria; phylum Pseudomonadota; class Alphaproteobacteria; order Geminicoccales; family Geminicoccaceae; genus JBKPNX01. The sequence goes on from JBOHKK010000096.1 coordinate 11,250, forward strand.
ATCCTGGACGCGAATCCACGCCGCCGCCTCGCGCTGCTGGCGGCGCGGTGGTTCGACCGCCAGCCCGCGTGCGTGGTCGCGGTGACCGGCACCAACGGCAAGACCTCGGTCGCCGGCTTCACCCGCCAGATCTGGAGCGGCCTCGGGATCGCGGCAGGCTCGCTTGGCACCCTCGGGCTGGAAGCTCCGGAAGTACGGCAGCCCGGCAACCTGACCACGCCGGACCCGGTGCGGCTGCACGCGCTGCTCGCCGAGGTCGCGGCCGCCGGGATCGACCACCTGGTCCTCGAGGCGTCGAGCCACGGGCTCGACCAACACCGGCTGGATGGGGTGCGCCTGCGCGCCGCGGCGTTTACCAATCTCTCACGCGACCACTTCGATTATCACGCGAGCTTCGCCGACTACCTGGCCGCCAAGCGTCGCCTGTTCGGCGAGCTCCTGCCGCCCGAGGGTATCGCCGTGCTCAACGCCGATCAGCCGGAATACGCGCTGCTGGCCGAGGTCTGCCGCGGCCGCGGCATCGGCGTGCTCGATTACGGCCGCCGGGCCGAACGGCTGCGGTTGCGCGCGCAGATCCCGGACCACGAGGGCCAGGATCTCCGGTTCGCCCTGGATGGCCGGGCGCATCGGGTCCGCCTCGGCCTGGTCGGCGACTTCCAGGCGGCCAATGTGCTGGCGGCGCTCGGCCTGGTGGTCGCCGGCGGCGCCGAGCCGGCGGCCGCGGTCAGGGCGCTCGAGGGACTGCGCGGCGTGCGTGGCCGCCTGGAGCGGATCGCAGGCCATCCCAAGGGCGCGCAGGTGTTCGTCGACTATGCCCACACGCCCGATGCGCTCGGCCAGGCGCTGGGCGGGCTCAGGCCGCACGCCCGCGGGCGCCTGGTCGCGTTGTTCGGCTGCGGTGGCGATCGCGATCCGGGCAAGCGGCCCGAGATGGGGCGCGTGGCGGCAGCGCACGCCGACCGCGTGGTCGTGACCGACGACAACCCGCGCAGCGAGGATCCGGGGCGCATCCGCCGCGCGATCCTGGCGGGGTGCCCCGAGGCGCTCGAGATCGGCGACCGCCGTGAGGCGATCCGCACCGCGCTCGCGGGTCTGGAATCGGGGGACGTATTGCTGGTCGCCGGCAAGGGGCACGAGAGCGGGCAGATCGTCGGCGAGCGCGTGCTGCCGTTCGACGACGCGACCGAGGTCAGGGCCGCTCTCGCGGCGCTGGGCGGAGTCGCGGCATGAGCCACGCGCTGTGGACCGCCGCCGAGATTGCCGCCGCGACCGGCGGCCGGGCGACCGGCGACTGGCGGCTGACCGGCATCTCGATCGATTCGCGCACCGTCCAGCCCGGCGAGCTGTTCATCGCGCTGCGCGGGCCCAACCACGATGGCCACGACTTCGTTGCGGATGCGCTGGCGCGCGGCGCCATGGCGCTGGTCGATCGGGCTCCCCCTCATCCGATGCCGGGCGCGTCCCTGATCGTGGTCGACGACACCATGGCCGCGCTCGGCGCCCTCGGTCGGGCGGCGCGGACGCGCAGCACCGCCCGCATCGCCGCGCTCACCGGCAGCGTCGGCAAGACCGGCACCAAGGAGGCGTTGCGTCTGGCGCTGTCCGCCCAGGCGGCCACCCACGCCAGCGCGGCCAGCCACAACAATCACTGGGGCGTGCCGCTGAGCCTCGCCCGGGCGCCGCGCGCCGCCGCATATGCCGTCTACGAGCTCGGCATGAACGCGCCCGGCGAGATCGCCGCGCTCACCCGGCTGGTCCGGCCGCACGTCGCCCTGATCACCGCGATCGCGCCGGCTCATCTCGGTTTTTTCCCGTCGATCGAGGCGATCGCCGACGCCAAGGGCGAGATCTTCCAGGGCTTGGCGCCGGGCGGCATCGCCGTGCTCAATGCCGACGATCCGCAGTACCCGCGCCTCGTGGCGCTGGCCAAAGCCGCGGGCGGCGCGCGCGTGATCGGGTTCGGCGCGGCCGCGGGCGCGGCGGCCCGCCTTCGCGACATGCGCCTCGATGGTCAGGGTAGCGACGTGGTCATGACGCTGGATGGCCGCGAGCTCGCGTTCCGGATCGGCGCCCCCGGGGAGCACTGGGTGGGCAACGCGCTCGGCGTGGTGGCGTGCGCGTTCGCGCTCGGCGCCAATCCCGAGACGGCGGCGCGGGCGCTCGCCGCGTTCACCCCACCCGCGGGACGCGGGCGGCAGCACCGGGTCGATGTGTCGGGCGGCGCGATCACGCTGATCGACGACAGCTACAACGCCAACCCGGCATCGCTTGGCGCCGCGCTGCGCGTGCTCGAGCGCGCCCCCGGGCGCAAGCTCGCCGCGCTCGGCGACATGCTCGAGCTGGGCGACCACGCGCCGCGCCTGCACGCCGGGCTCGCCCTGCCGATCGCCGCCTGCGACATCGACAAGGTCTACACGGCGGGCCCCGCGATGGCTCACCTGCACGCGGCTCTGCCGCCCGAGCGGCAGGGCGACCACGTCGCCGACGCGGGCGAGCTGGTGCCGGTCCTGCGGGCGGAGCTGCGCCCGGGCGACACCCTGCTCGTCAAAGGCTCGCTCGGCATGCGCATGGGCCGGATCGTCGACGCGCTGCTGGCGGAGCGCGCGCCGGCGTGCCGCGTCGGGGCGGGGGGGAGATAGGCGGTGCTGTTCAACCTTCTCTACCCGCTCGCCGATCAGATCAGCCTGTTCAACCTGTTCCGCTACCTGACGTTTCGAACCGGCGGCGCGGTGCTCACCGCGCTGGTGATCAGCTTCGTGGTCGGCCCGGCGCTGATCCGCTGGTTGCGCGTGCGTCAGGGCAACGGCCAGCCGATCCGCGAGGACGGCCCGGCCTCGCACCTCCTGCGCAAGCAGGGGACCCCGACCATGGGCGGCACCCTGATCCTGCTCGCGCTCACGCTCGCGACCCTCTTGTGGGCCGACCTGACCAACGGCTACGTCTGGGTCGTTCTGCTGATCACGCTGGGCTTCGGCGGCATCGGCCTGATCGACGACTACCTCAAGGTCAGCCACCGCTCGAGCAGCGGCCTGCGCAGCCGGACCAAGCTGCTCGGCGAGGCCCTGGTCGCCCTGATCGCCGCAGCCTGGATCGCGGCGTTGACCCAGGCGCCGCTCAACACCGGGCTCGCGCTGCCGTTCCTCAAGGACGTGCTGGTGCCGCTCGGGCCGCTGTTCTTCCCGTTCGCCGTGCTGGTCATGGTCGGGGCGTCGAACGCGGTCAACCTGACCGATGGCCTGGATGGCCTCGCGATCGTGCCGACCATGATCGTCGCGTCCTGCTACGCGCTGATCGCGTATCTGGTCGGCAACGCCATCTTCGCCAACTACCTCGGCATCCCGTTCGTGCCGGGGACCGGGGAGCTCGCGGTGTTCTGCGGCGCCCTGGTCGGCGCCTCGCTCGGCTTTTTGTGGTTCAACGCGCCGCCCGCCATGGTGTTCATGGGCGACACCGGCTCGCTCGCCTCGGGGGGCGCGCTCGGCGCGGTCGCGGTGATCACCAAGCACGAGCTGGTGCTGGTCGTGGTCGGCGGCCTGTTCGTGCTCGAGACGATTTCAGTGATCGTTCAGGTTGCCTCCTTCAAGCTGACCGGCAAGCGGGTGTTCCGCATGGCGCCGCTCCATCACCACTTCGAGCAGAAGGGCTGGGAGGAACCGACCATCGTGATTCGCTTCTGGATCATCGCCATGGTCCTGGCGCTGATCGGCCTGTCGACCCTGAAGTTGCGGTAGCCGTGGTGATCAGGCTCCCCTCCATGGCGGACCGGACGGCGGCGGTGCTCGGCCTCGGCCGCTCCGGCCGCTCGGCCTGCCGGGCGCTCTTGGAAAGCGGCGCCCGGGTCTGGGCCTGGGACGACGATCCAAAGCGGCGCGCCGAGGCTGCCGCCGCGGGCATGCCGATCGTCGACCTCGAGATCTGCAACTGGGCGCGGATCGATCGCCTGGTGCTGAGCCCGGGCATCCCGCTCACCCATCCCCGGCCCCACCGCTTCGTCCGCCGCGCCAAGGCCGAAGGCGTGCCGATCGTTGGCGACGTCGAGCTGTTGGTCGAGAACCAGGTCGAGCGGCGGATCGTCGGCATCACCGGCACCAACGGCAAGTCCACCACCACGGCGCTGATCGCCCAGCTCCTGCGCCGCGCCGGCCTGGGCGGTCAGCTGGGCGGTAATATTGGCTTGCCGGTACTAGATCTATTGCCTAAACCGGTAGAAGACATCTATGTGTTGGAGCTGTCCTCGTACCAGCTCGAGCTGACCGAGCATCTGCGCTGCGCCGTGGCGGTGATCCTGAACCTGAGCCCAGACCATCTCGAACGACACGGCAGCCTGGCCGGGTACGTCCGCGCCAAGCGCCGGATCCTGCGCAATCAACGCGCGGGCGACTGGGCGGTGCTCGGGGTCGACGACGACCACGGCCGCCAGCTGCACCGGGAGCTCGCCGCCGGGGCGGATCGGCGCCTGGTGCCGGTCGCGGTGGGCCGCCCGCTCGATCACGGCGTCTTCGTGCTGGATGGCCACTTGTACGACGCGCTCGAGGGTCCTGCCGCGCCGGTGCTCGATCTGCGCGGGGTCGCGCGCTTGCGCGGCGCCCACAACTGGCAGAATGCCGCTGCGGCTTACGGCGCGGTGCGCGCGCTCGGGCTCGGCCTCGAGGCGAGCGCCGCGGGCCTGCCGCAGTTTCAGGGGCTCGCCCATCGCCTGGAGCCGGTCGCGACGATCGATGGCGTGCAGTTCGTCAACGACAGCAAGGCGACCAACCCCGAGGCCGCGGCGCGGGCGCTCTCGAGCTTCGAGGCCATCTACTGGATCGCCGGCGGGCGGCCCAAGGACGCCGGGCTCGATGCGGTCCTGCCCTGGCTGGATCGCGTGCGCCATGCCTATCTGATCGGCGAGGCGGCCGGCGCCTTTGCCCGGACGCTCGCGGACCGCATCCCCTGCACCCAAAGCGGCGATCTGCCGGCCGCCGTGCGCCAGGCGGCAAGCGCCGCGTGGGCGGATCGGCGCGGTCGTCCGGTGGTGCTGCTGGCGCCGGCCTGCGCCTCGTTCGACCAGTTTCGCGATTTCGAGGAGCGCGGCGACACCTTCAAGGCGCTGGTCGCCGAGCTCCATCGCCCAGTGAGCGCGAGCGCCGCGTCATGATGAGCTTCAGCCGGACCGAGCGCGGCCTGCTGGCCCGGTGGTGGTGGACGGTCGATCACGGCCTGCTGGCCGGTCTTGGCCTGCTGGCGCTGAGCGGCGTCGTGTTCGTCCTGGCCTCCAGCCCGGCGGTGGCGAGCCGCCTGGGCCTGCCGAGCCTGCACTTCGTCGGCCGCCACGCCGTCTACCTGATGCCCGCCGCCCTGCTGCTGTTCGGCGCGTCGCTGCTGTCGCCGACCGGCGTGCGGCGCCTCGCGATCGGCCTTCTTGCCGTCTTTGTGGTGATGATCGTCCTCACTCTCGTGATCGGCCCGGAAACCAACGGCGCGCGGCGTTGGCTGCCGATCGCCGGACTGGCGATTCAACCGAGCGAGTTCGTCAAGCCGGCGCTGGTCGTCGTGGTCGCGGCCCTGCTGGCGCGCGCGCCCGGCCTGACCAACGCGCTGCCCGCCGTGCTGCTCACCGGCCTCGTCCTGGTCCTGCTTCTGGCGCAGCCGGACGTGGGCATGGCGCTGATGGTCGGCGCCCTGCTGGCGGTGCAGCTGTTCGTCGCCGGGCTGTCCTGGCTTCTCGTGGTCGGGGCGGTGCTCGTCGCCGGCCTGGGACTGTGGCAGGCGTACCTGTTCTTTCCCCACGTCGCCGAGCGGTTCGACCGCTTCATCGACCCGAGCTCGGGCGATCACTACCAGGTCGGCCTGGCGCTCGAGGCGGTGCGGGGCGCGGCCTGGTTCGGCAGCGGACCCGGGGAGGGACGGGTGAAGTACGCGCTGCCCGACGCCCACAGCGATTTCGTGTTCGCGGTGATCGCCGAGGAGTTCGGCCTGATCGCCTGCCTCGCCCTGCTTGGCCTGTTCGGCTTCGTCGTGCTGCGCGGGCTGCACCGGACCGAGCTGGTCGGCGATCGCTTCACGCTGCTTGCGGCCACCGGCCTGATCGTCCAGTTCGGCCTGCAGGCGATCATCAATCTCGGGGTCAACCTCAGCCTGCTGCCGGCCAAGGGCATGACCCTGCCGTTCATCAGCTATGGCGGATCGTCGTTGTGCGCGCTGGCGCTCGGCATGGGGATGTTCCTCGCGCTGACCCGCCGGCGGCCGAGCGCCGAGGTGTTCGCATGAGGCGGCCGGTGGTGATCGCGGCCGGCGGCACCGGCGGCCACATGTTCCCGGCGCTGGCGCTCGCCGCCGAGCTGCAAGAGCGCGGCCAGCCCGCCCTGCTGGTCTGCGATGCCCGCGGCGCCCGCTACGTCGGCCCAAAGACGGCGCACCGGCTGATCCGGGCGGCAAGCCCGTTCGGACGGTGGCCGAGCCGGCTCGGCGGCCTCGGGAACCTGGCCGTGGGCCTGGGGCAGAGCCTCGCGATCCTGCGC
>JBOHKK010000097.1:0-17579 GCA_050729115.1 Geminicoccaceae bacterium
CCGCCGCACCGCCCGGCGGCGCGGACTCCCACGGTCGCATGGACCATCCAAAAGAAGAGTTGACGACCAGAAGGTTAAGCTTTGGTTACTATCTCGAGGTCCGGCCTTCCTGCCCAATCGCGCCTGTGCGCCGGCCCGCGGCCGCTCACGCTGATGCTCAACCGGACAGCATTGGGTCAAGCCCGGGGATGACAAGAAGTGATGGAGCGCAGTAACTCGTGCCGGCGGAGCCGAGGGGTATGACAAGAAGTGATGGAGCACCAGCGCTGTGCCGGCGGAGCCCGGGGTATGACAAGAAGTGATGGAGCACCAGCGCTGGTGTCGGCGGAGCACCGGGCCGTCACCCTCGTCGCGGTGCCGGGTATCCCGGCGATCCGGGCGGGCGACGACCTTGCCCGCATTCTCGGCGACGCGTTGGAAGCCGCGGCGCTGCGGCCTCGGCAAGGTGACGTGCTGGTGGTCACCCACAAGATCGTCTCCAAGGCCGAAGGCCGGTACGTGTCGCTCGCCGACATCACGCCATCGCCGCGCGCCCGGGAGCTCGCGGCGGCGACCGGCAAGGACGCGGCTCTGGTGGAGGTGATTCTGTCGGAGTCGCGAGAGGTGTTGCGGTTCAGGCCGGGGCTGATCATCGTCGAGCATCGCCTGGGCATGGTCATCGCCAACGCCGGGATCGATCAATCCAACGTGCCCCATGACGACGACGGGGAACGGGTGCTGCTGCTGCCGAAGGATCCGGACGCGAGCAGCGCCGCGCTGCGGGCGGCGCTGGAGGAACGCTTCGGCGAGAGCCTTGCGGTGGTGGTGAACGACAGCGTCGGGCGCGCGTGGCGGAGCGGCGTGGTCGGGCTCGCGCTTGGCGCCGCGGGCCTGCCCGCGCTGCTCGATCTTCGCGGCAAGCCCGATCTCGAGGGGCGCGCGCTCAAGGTGACCCAGGTCGGGCTCGCCGACGAGATCGCCTCGGCGGCGGAGCTGCTGATGGGGGAGGCCGACGAAGGGCGGCCCGCCGTGCTCGTGCGCGGGCTCGAATGGCAGGGTCCGCCCGCGCCGGCGAGGGCGCTCATTCGGGAGCGCGAAGCGGATCTGTTCCGGTGAGCGCCGGCATCAGGGTGGTGGCGCTTTCGGGCGGCATCGGCGGCGCCAAGCTCGCGCTCGGCCTGTACCGGGCACTGCCTGCGGATTGCCTGCTGGTGGTGTGCAACACCGGCGACGACTTCGAGCATCTGGGGCTCAGCATCTCGCCGGATCTGGATACCGTCCTGTATACCCTGGCGGGAGTCGCCAATCCCGAGACCGGCTGGGGACGGGCGGGCGAGACCTGGACCTTCATGCAGGCGCTGGCGCAGCTGGGCGGCGAGACCTGGTTCCGCCTCGGCGATGCCGATCTCGCCACGCACGTGGAGCGCACGCGCCGTCTGGCAGCCGGCGAACGCTTGAGCGCGATCACCGACGACTTCTGCCGGCGCCTGGGCGTGCGCGCCCGGCTCACGCCCATGTGCGACGAGCCGGTGCGCACCATGGTGGCGACCGCGGACGGCATCCTGCCGTTCCAGCGCTATTTCGTGGAGCAGCGCTGCGCGCCGAAGGTCACCGGGTTCGCGTTTAAAGGCGCCGGGGAGGCGCGTCCGATCCCGGCGCTGTGCGAGGCGCTCGACGGCGAGAGCCTCGAGGCGGTGGTGATCTGCCCGTCGAACCCGTTCATCAGCATCGATCCCATCCTGGCGGTCCCGGGCCTGCGCGCGGCCATCGCCGCCTGCCGCGCGCCGGTGGTCGCGGTGGCGCCGATCATCGGTGGGCGTGCCGTCAAGGGCCCGACCGCCAAGATGATGGCGGAGCTCGGCGTGCCGAGGAGCGCCCGGGCGGTAGCGGAGCACTATGGGGGCCTGCTGGATGGCTTCGTCCTGGATGACGCCGATGCCGAGGGGGCGCGCGCCATCGACCTGCCCTGCCTCGCCACGCGCGTTCTGATGCAGACCGAGAACGACAAACGCGCGCTCGCAGCCGAGGTCCTCGCCTTTGCCCGCCGGATCGGCGGGCCCCGATCCGGCGCGCGGTCACGCACGCCGTAAACCGCCGGCCTCTCCCTTCGTGAGCGGTCGAATCTCGTCGGCGAAGTGCTGCATGCTCTCCAGCGACTGCTCCAGCGTGTCGCGCTGGAGGTTGAGCACGAGGTCGCGCACGCCGAGCGCGCCGAGGGCGTCGATGTCCTCGGCGATCTGCGGGGCGCTCCCTGTCATCAGGTGACGCTCCCCGTTATCGACACTGATGGTCCTGGTCTCGTCGAACCAGCCGGCGTAGAACGCAAGCCCGATGCTCCTCGGATCCCGGCCCTGCTGCTCCGCCACCTCGTGCAGTCTTCGGACGCCTTCAATCAGGCGCGGCACGGTGTCGAGCGGGTGACGCGGGTTGTTGCCGATCGGAAACCAGGTATCGCCGTAGCGGGCCGTGCGGCGGAGCGCGGCGGGGCTTTCACCGCCCACCCAGATCGGCGGGTGTGGCTTCTGCACAGGCTTGGGCAGGAAGCTGATGTCGGCGAACCGGACGTGGCGGCCCTCGAAGCGCGGGTCGTCCTCGGTCCAGAGGATCTTGAAGGCTTGCAGGTATTCGTCGGTGACGCGGCCGCGCTCCTCGAACGGCGGTGAGCCCAGCGCCTCGAACTCCTCCTTCAGCCAACCGGCGCCGACACCGACAACCATGCGGCCCTCAGACAGCACGTCGATGGTGGCGGCGATCTTGGCGGTATGCACGGCGCCGCGATAAGGAACCACCGCCACCGCGGTGATCAGGCGCGCCTTGCTGCTGATCGACGCCAGCCAGGCGAGCAGGGTGAACTGCTCGAGGCAGGCGCCCGAAGCCGCGCCGGGCCATGCGCCCGACTCGGAGTAGGGGTATCGAGACTGGATGCTGCGCGGCACCACCACGTGGTCGGAGACCGAGAGATGGGCGAAGCCAAGCTCCTCGGCGCGGCGTACGATCGTCGTGATACTGTCCGGGGTGGCCATTGGGCCGCGCGTGGGAATGGTCAGTCCGACGTCCATGATGGTATCTCCCTCGAGCTGGTCGCGACCGGCAAGACGCCATGTTAACCGATGAGCAGCGCCGGTTTCTAGATATGCAACGGGTGGCGCGCCTGGCGACGGCGGATGCTGCAGGGCGACCCCACGTGGTGCCCGTCTGCTATGCGCTGCGCGGTGACACGGTGTACTTCACCATCGACGAGAAGCCGAAGAAAAGGCCGGGCGCGCGGCTGAAGCGCATCTCGAACCTGCGGGAAAACCCGGTCGCGGCGCTGGTGGTCGACCGCTACGACGAGGACTGGAGCCGGCTCGGCTGGGTGATGGCGCAGGGGCGCGCCGAGGTGCTCGAAGCGGGTCCCGAGCACGATTTTGCCCAGGCCAGCCTGCGCGCCCGCTATCCCCAGCTTGCGGCGATGCGCATCGAAGCGCTGCCCGTGATCGCGATTCGCATCGAGCATGCCGCCAGCTGGGGCCGTCTCGATGGCGATTGAGCCATCCGGCCGAGCCGGCCGCCACGACGCCGCGGCGATCCTGCCACGCTCGGCGGCCTCGCGCCGCGAGATCCCCTCATGAGCCAGCCCGCTTGCGCTCGAGCGTTGGCAGCCGCGAGGGATCGAACGCCGCGAGGTCGACGCCGCGCGCGCCACCCTCGACGATGAGCTCCGCCATCGCCTCGCCGGTCGCGGGGGCGTTCAGGATGCCCCAGACGCTGTGGCCGGTGGCGACGTAGGCGCCATCGAGCCCGGGGATACGGCCGATCAGGGGCAGACCGTCGCGGGCGATCGGCCGGTAGCATGCCTGGGCGGCCACGACCTCGGCCTCGGCCAGAGCGGGGGCGAAGGTCGCGGTCATGGCCCGCAGCCGCTCGCACGCGCCCGGATCGGGCACGACCCCCGCCGGATCGAGCGGCAGCGGCGCCTCGCTCGACAGCCCGCAGACACAGGTCGTGCCGTCCGGGCGAGGGAACACCTCGGGGGAGTCGACGGAACCATCCTCGGCCTCGTACGCCACGAACAACGCCTGCGGCGAGAGGGGTTCGCCGCTTCGGAAGATCAGGCTGTGACCTTTCAGCCCGTAGACCGGTGGCAGCGGCAGCCACTGCGAGGCCAGCACGGACCACGGTCCCATGGCGATCACTACGGCATCGCCCTCGATCGGCTCGCCGTCGACGATCACCCCGGTGACGCGTCGATCATCGGCGCTGCGCAGGACGCCGCTGACGCAACCGATCTGCAACCGGGCGCCGCGAGCGATGGCTGCGGCCATCATGCCGCGCGTGAACTCGCCCGGGTGCACCTGAGCCGTGGTCGCGGTGGTGCCGAGCCGCTCTTGGAGCAGGGCCTCGCGCGCGACCCAGTCCGGCAGCGCCGGAGGCGCCGCGGCGCCGAAGCTGCGCCGGGCGCTGGCAACGACGCTCAAGGTATCGAGGCGGCGATAGCCCCACTGGCCACCGAACCTGGCGGCGAGCTCGGCATGCAGCGCGAAGCTGCGCCGGGCGAGCGCCGCGAGCGGCGAGCCGTCGCACCAGTCCAGGGCCAGGAATCCGCCGGATTTCCCCGAGGCGGCGCAGGCGACGCCAATGCGCTCGATGACCACCGCCTCGATTTGCCGCAGGCTCAGGCAATGGGCGATGCAGGCGCCGATCACGCCGCCGCCACAGATCAGAACCCTCATCGGATGCCGCTCCTTCGGTCGCCGCTAGACCATTTTCCCCTTGGGTGGACTCGCGGCCCCAGTCCGCTCCCCCTCCCAACCACCCACCGATGGTACCCTTGGAGTGGTTGGGAGGGGGAGCGGGCTGGTGCGAGCTGATCGGACAATGCGCCTAGCGACCTGATGCTGACAGAAGATTGCCCCCGCCCGACCGGGTCGGAAAGGGCATTCGGTCGAGATCAACGGCGGCGACCTTCCATCTGCGCGGCGGCACCGCCGGCGTCGAAAGCCTCCCGCTCCAAGCGAGCTGGTCGAGGAGCGGAGCGACGCCGACATCGTCATCAAACGTGTGCGCCGGCGGCACCTTCCGGTCGAGCCGATCCTGCGCATCCGCGCGCCACAGAGCCTTGCGGTCAGCAGCGTCGCCCTCCGCTCAGCCGACGGGCGCGAGCTGTAGGTCACCGAGGCGGAGACCGCTTCGGTCCTGGTCGCCGACGTCGCCACTCACCTGGGCAGCGGTCAGCCGGCGGCGGGTCGGATGCGCCCCCCGCAGCGCCTGCTTCAGCTTCAGGACCGCGCTGCCGGGGGCGCTCAGGACCGGACAGGCGAGCCGCGCCTGCACCGCCGTCTGCGCGCGTGAGGTCGAGAAGTGCGCGAGCATCACCGCATCGCACGCCGAAAGGCCCGGCGCCGCCTTTGCGAGCAGCCGATCGTGGGCGTCCGCATCGCCATCCTTGAGCGCCGGCAAGGCGCCATCGACCAGAACCGTTTCGATCGTGGCATCCGGCCGTATCGCCGCTGCGACTGCAGCGAACTCCTGCGCCATCGAGGCTACGCTCGGGCCGAAGGTCGCGAGCATGCCGATGCGGCGGCCGTGGGCGAGCGCGTCCTCGAACATCGCCTGGTTCGGTTTCAGCACCGGGACGTCGCTGTCCCGCGCCACCGCCTCGATCGCCTCGCCGAACGCCGAGCAGGTGAACAGGATGCCGCGCGCGCCGATCATCCGGGCGTAGCCGGCGAGCGCCCCGAAGCGCGCGACCATGGCCGGCCTGAGGCGCCCCGCGCGCTCGTGGTCCGGGCTCAGCGAATCGTCGAGCAGGTTGACCCGCTCGGCCTCCGGCCACAGCGCGGCGAACGCCTGTTCGACCGGCGCCATGGCGACACTCACGGCGTGGATGAGCCCGATCCGCGGCGGCATGATGCGTCCCTACTCCGGCAGGTCCATCCGCTCCAGGATCTCACTCAGCTCGCGCGCCCAGCGGCGCTTGTGCGCGCGGTGGATGTCGACCGCGCTCTGGGCATCGCCGCGGCGGATCGCCTCGACCACGGCGGCGTGATTGACGTTGGAGTACACCGGGCGGGCGCGGTACGGCATGGTGAGCAGGCGAAAGCGGTGCGCCTTGTCGAGGAAGTTCGTGGCGATCTGCTCGAGGTGGCGGTTGCCGCAGAGCTCGATCAGGAGCCGGTGGAAGCGGTAATCCGCCTGCGCCCAGGCGTCGGCGTCCTCGGCCTCGAGCGCCACGTCCATGCCCGCAATCGCCTGCTCCAGACGCGCCATCTCCTCCGGCGCCACGCGGCGGCCGGCCAAGCGCTCGGCCGCCTGGCTCTCGAGGCAGGTCAGGACCTCGGTGATCTCGCGGACGTCGCGCTTGGTCAGCGCCCGCACCCGCACCCCGCGGCGCGGCACGACCTCGACGAAGCCCTCGCGCTCGAGCCGGATGATCGCCTCGCGTACCGGCGTCCGACTCATGCCGAGCTGGAGCGCCAGCTCCTCCTCGAGCTTTTGGCTGCCCGGGGGCAGACGGTTGTCGATGATCTGGTCCTTGAGCAGCGCATAGGCCGAGTCGGCCAATGATTTCCGCTCCGGGCCGATCGCGGTCACGTTCACGCGCCTCCGTGCTTTGAATCATCTACGCACACAAAAGCGGTTTTTTGCGTATCCATCAAGTGGTCGAGCTGTCGACACTTCTCGGCGAAGGCCTCGCTCCGCCGCCAGATGGCGTTGACACGTGTGGCGGCCGGCCCCTATCGTCGGATGCATCGAAGAATTTAATGGATGCGCTGGCGCGCAATCCGGGAGGCCATCATGTCCAAGCGTCGGATCGCTGCCGCTTCTGCCGTCGCCCTCGGCGTCGGGTTCCTGGCCGTCACGACCACAAGCGCCCAGGAGGTGCAGTTCACCTTCGCGACCACGAACGGCGTGGAGGATCTCAGCTCGCAGGCCATGCTGCGCTTCGAGGAGATGCTCGAGGAGCGCTCGGATGGCGAGATCCAGATGGAGTTCATCTCGGGCGGCGCGCTCGGCGGCGACCAGGAGCTCCTGCAGCAGCTCGCGACCAACGAGATCCAGATGCACATTGCCGGGCCGGTCATCGTGCATCGGCTCCTGCCGCAATACCAGTGCCTCGAGGCCGAATACGTCTACGAGGACGAGGAGCACGGCATGCGGGTGTGGACCGGCGAGCTCGGCGCGGAGGTGTCGAACGCGCTCAAGGAGCAGTATGGCATCGAAATCGCCGCGGTCGGCGCGCGCGGCGCCCGCCACGTCACCTCAAACACGCCGATTCGCGACCCGTCCGACCTCGAAGGCGTCAAGATCCGGGTGACCAATCCGCTGCGCACCGAGGTCTTCGCCGCGTACGGCGCCCTGCCGGGACCGCTCTCGATCTCGGAGCTCTACGGCGCATTGCGGCAGGGCGTCTTCGATGCCCAGGAAAATCCGATCTCGACCATCTACGGCAACAAGTTCTACGAGGTGCAGGGCTTCATCAACCTGACCGGTCACGTCCAGAGCTACAACGTCATCACCGCGAACAGCGCCTTCCTCGAGAGCATGACGGCGGAGCAACGCGCGATCTTCGACCAGGCGCTCGCGGACGCCACCCTTTCGCTGAACCAGGCCGTGGCGGAGGAGACCGAGGTGCTCCTGCAGAAGATGCAGACGGAAGAGGTCGAGGTCGTCGAGCCGGATGTCGCCGCGTTCCGCGAGGTCGCCCTGCCGATCGTGCGCGCCTTCGCCGAGGAGAACTGCAAGCCCGGCCTGCTCGATGCGATCCGCAGCTCTGCCGAGTGAGCGAGGGGCTGCGGCCACCATACCGGCGCGACCCACGATTTTGGGGATGCCCCGATGTCCGAAGGTATCGGGCGTACCAGGCAGCGCGCCGACGACTGGCTGAGGCTGGTCGACGGCATCGCCGAGGCGGCGGCGCTCGCGCTCTTCGTCGGGATGATGCTGGCGACGCTCCTCCAGGTCCTCGCCCGCTATTTTCTGTACGTCTCGCTGCCCTGGACCGAGGAGCTCGCCAGGACCCTGTTCGTCGCCTCGATGACCGTCGGCATCGCGCTCGCCGTCCGCCGGCGCGAGCACATCGTGGTCGACTTCGTCTTCGTCAAGCTGCCGCCGGGCGCCAAGGCGCTGGCAAGCCTCCTGTTCGATGCCGCCATCCTCCTGTTCCTGGCGGTCTGGCTCTGGGGCGCGCTGCTCCTGATCGAGCTCAACGCCAATGCCACCTACGTCACGCTGCCCTGGCTTCGGGTCGCCCACATCTACGGGATCGAGGCCGCGGCGATCGGGTTGATGATGGTCTTCGTGCTGGCCGATGCGGTCCGCCAATACCGCAGTCATCGCGTCCGCCGTACCGGACGCCCGCGATGATCGTCGCCGGCGTCGCGCTCGCTTTGGTGATCGGCCTCATCGTCGTCGGCATGCCGGTGGGGTTTGCCGCCGGGCTGGGCGCGTTCGTCGGCGCCGGGCTCCTGTTCGGCGACCTGTTCGATCCACGGGTCGCGACCATGCTGGCGCGCACCGCGATCAGCAAGATGGACGGCTTTTTGCTGCTCGCGATCCCGTTTTTCCTGCTCGCCGGGCGGCTGATGAACACGGGCGGCATCACCCATCGGCTGTTCGGCTTCGTCGCCGTGCTCGTCAGGCCGCTGCGCGGCGGGCTCGGCCACGCTAACGTGCTGGCCAGCATGCTGTTCGCCGGCATGTCGGGCTCGGCGACCGCGGACGCGGTCGGGCTCGGCCAGATCGAGATGCGCGCCATGCACGCGCAGGGCTACGAGCGGGGCTTCAGCGCCGGGGTCACCGCGGCGTCCTCGCTGATCGGGCCGATCCTGCCGCCGAGCATCGTGCTGGTCGCCTATGCGGTGCAGGCGCAGGTCTCGGTCGCGGCCCTGTTCTTCGCCGCCGTCGTGCCCGGCGTCCTCATGGCGGCGGTGTTCATGGCCTATGTCGCCTTCCGGGCGCACCGCGACGGCATGCAGAAGGGCACGCGCGCGAGCCTCGCCGAGATCTGGGCGGCGTTCCGTCCGGCGGTTCTGTCGTTGCTGACACCTCTGATCATCATGCTCGGCATCTATGCCGGCATCTTCACCCCGACCGAAGCCGCGGCCGTCGCGGCCTTCTATGCGCTCGTGCTGGCGGTCTTCGTCTATCGCGAGGTCGGCTGGCGGCGGCTGATCGAGGAGGTGCGCGGGACCTTCATCGACACCGCCGTGATCATGCTGATCATCGCCTTCACCTCGGCGCTCGGCGTGGTGCTGATCCGCAGCGGCCTGCCCAGCGAGCTTGCCGAGTTCCTCGCCGGCCTGACCTCGAGCCCGACCGTGCTGCTCCTCCTGCTCATGGTGCTGTGGCTCGGCGTCGGCTGCTTCATGGCCCAGACCCCGGCGGTCCTGATCCTGACGCCGATCCTGATGCCGATCGTCCAGGAGTTCGGCATCAACGAGATCCATTTCGGGATCGTCATGGCGCTCGCGCTCACGCTGGGGCTGCTGACCCCGCCGGTCGGCATGGTGCTCTATGCGCTGATCCGCGTGACCGGGCTCGGCTTCGACCAGTTGGTGCGGGTCTCCTTTCCTTACGTGATCCTGTTGGTCCTCTTGACCGTCGTCCTGATCGCGTTGCCCGAGCTCACGCTGTTCCTGCCGCGGCTGCTCGGCTTCAGCGGGACGGGGTAGGTGGTCGCATTGCCGACGGCGGCGCTCACGCTCCGGCATGAGGAGGTCCGATGAAGCTTCTGGTGCTGCCCGGCGATGGTATCGGGCCGGAGATTACGGATGCCACGCTCACGGTGCTGCGCGGCATCGAGGCGCGGCTGCGGCTCGGGCTCGAGTTCGAGCTCGCCGAGATCGGCTTCGCCGCGCTCGAGAAGTTCGGCACGACCCTGCCGGACGACGTGCTCGGGCGGGCGCGGCGCGCCGACGGGGTTCTGCTCGGGCCGATCTCGCACCTCGACTACCCGCCGCGCGATCAAGGCGGCGTCAACGTCTCGGCGGCGTTCCGGGTCAAGCTCGACCTGTTCGCCAACCTCCGCCCGGCGCGCACCTGGAGCGGGGTGCCGCATCGCGGCACCGAGATGGATCTCGTGATCGTGCGCGAATGCACCGAAGGGTTCTATCCGGATCGCAACATGGTCGCCGGGACCGGGGAATTCATGCCGACCGAGGACCTGGCGCTGTCGGTGCGCAAGATCACCGCGCGCGCCTGCCGCCGCATCGCGGAGGTGGCGTTCGCGCTGGCGGCCAAGCGCCGGCGCAAGGTCACGGCGGTGCACAAGGCCAATAACTTCATCCTCACCGACGGCCTGTTCCTGCGCGAGGTGCGCGAGGTCGCGCGCGCTTTCCCCGACGTCGAGCTGGAGGAGGTCATCGTCGACGCGATGGCGGCGCTGCTGGTGCGGGATGCCGCCCGCTTCGACGTCATCGTCTCGACCAACTTCTACTCTGACATTCTCTCGGACCTTGCCTCCGAGCTGTCGGGCAGCCTCGGGCTGGCCGGCTCGATCAATGCCGGCGAGAGCCTGGTGGCGGCGCAGGCGCAGCACGGCTCGGCGCCCGACATCGCGGGTCGGGACCAGGCCAATCCCACCTCGCTCGTGCTCTCCGCGGCGATGATGCTCGACTGGCTCGGCGAGCACCGCGGGATCGAGCCCGCGCGCGCGGCGGCGCGGGCGATCGAGCGCGCCGTCGAACGGGTCCTCTCGAACGACGCCACCCGCACCGCGGATCTCGGCGGCTCCCTGGGCACGCGTGCGTTTGCCGCCGAGCTATGCCGGGCTCTCGAGCTGACGATCCTGGACGGGGATTGAGCGCGCGTGCCGGCGGACCGGGTCGCGGCCTCCGACGGCCGCACCGCCGCGTCGCGCCTGCCGGTCCCGGCCGGCGCCTGGGACTGTCACGTCCACGTATTCGGCCCGGCATCCGCCTATCCGTTTGCCGCGGCCAGGGCCTACACCCCGCCCGACGCCCTGCCGGGCGAGCTCGAGCGGATGATGAGCGCGCTCGGCATCGCGCGCTTCGTGCTGGTGCAGCCGAGCCCCTACGGCTGCGACAATCGGCGGTTGCTGGATGCGCTTGGCACGTTCGGCGAGCGCGCCCGCGGGGTGGTCGTCCTGCCGTCGGGTACGCCCGATCTCGAGCTGCTGCGGGAATGGCATGCGCAGGGCGTCCGCGGCATCCGGATCAACCGCGCGAGCGGCGGCGCTCTCGGCCCGGAGCGGCGCGCCGAAGGCTTCGCATCCGCCGTCCGCGCCGCGGCGGAGCTCGGCTGGCACATCGAGCTGCACGTCGGCGGCGCCGCGCTCGCCCTGCTCGCGCCCCTGGTCGAGCATTTCCCGGTAGCGGTCGTCCTCGATCACTTCGGCAGGGTTCGTGCCGGCACGCGGCACGAGCGGGACGACCTGGATCGGCTGCAACGGCTGTTGGATGGCGGGCGCACGTGGATCAAGCTGTCGGCGCCGTATCGGCTCGTCGACCAGGGCGCCAGTTGGGCTGATATCGGACGGATCGCGCGCGCTCTCATCAGAGCCAATCCGGCGCGGCTCGTGTGGGGGTCGGACTGGCCGCACACGGCGCCCCACGCCGGCGCGGCGAAGCCTGACAACGGGACTTTGCCGTTCCGCAACATCGATCCCGCGGCTCAACTCGGTTTGCTGCACGAACTCGTGTCCGACGCGCGGACCCGGAGCGTCATCCTGCGCGACAATCCCGAAGTGATCTACGAGTGAACCGGCAAATCCAGCGGCCGTGCGCCGTCGTGCAGCCGGCCGAGACTTGGCGGTGGTCGAGCTGAATCATCGCTTGGTCGAGATGGTCGGGCGCCCTTCTGCGGCGCGCGCCGCTCTGTATCCGGCGAGACGCGATCGAGCCCGGGCGTACTGCCGACGGACAGCGAGGTCCTGGGCATCCTTGACGAGGACAAAGAACAAGATGCTCGAGGAGGCGATCAACGTCATCCTGGAGATCTGGCAGCGGGATCCGCCTTACGAGATCGATCTTCCGGGCAACCGGTACAAGGTCTCGACCGCCCAGCACAGCCAGCTGGAGCTCGGGGTCGGTTACCTGGGGAAGCCTCTTCAGAAGCCTCATCCCGAGATCGTCGCGACCGTGGTCGCCCCCTTCTCCAAAGGCGTGATCGCGATGGGTCGGCGCGACTTCCATCCGTTGTCCGCCAACTTCCTCCTGTCGCGCTGGCTGCCGAGCCACTGGCAGAACTACACCGAGGGCAAGCTTCAGGCGGGGTTGACGCCGGACCGGGCGCCATGGCGGATCGCGTACCGTCTTCGTCGCCGACGACGACAAGACCGCTGCTCGTTACGCTCGCTACGACGAGGCCAGCCCCTACCGCTTCTATTACCGGCAACTGTTCCGGAAGCTGATCCGAAAGTTGTCGCGGGCGCGGCATCACGTTGTGATCTGACGCACCACCTCATTCTCCAGCCCGCCGCGAGGTAAGTCGTCGAGTGACGGACGTGGCCATTCAGGAACCGGCCCGAGTCCGGTAGTGGCCAACCTTTGATCTCGGGTGCGGCGCCCATTCGAGCGGGTGCGCCGTCAGGGATTTCTTCAAACGCCACAGTCCTGAAGGGACATGAGCTTTCGTCCATCATCTCGACGGCAAACCAGGTGGGCTCGTCGGCTGCGACGTTCTCGGTCGAACTCTATAGAGGTCTGCGAGCGATTAACTCGAGGTAGTCGACGAGGGGACGTCGACTACAGCGGTGCCGACGCTCTGCACGCCACTGTCGTGATTGCCGCCTTCCTTGCGGTGCCGAAAGAAGGGCAGGCCGCCACGCTTGTACCGCGACAGCAAGGTGCGCGCGGCTCGCAGCGGCCGGCGACGGAGGTGGCGTGGGGTTGCGGGCCTCCGTGTGTCGCCTCCGCTCGGCTCCTGCACTGCTGCTCGAGCGCGAACGCGATGATTGATCGGCCGCCCCCGCGAGGAGCCGAGGACCACAAGCACCGGCCCGCATCGGTAGCGGAGCCAGGAATCCGACGCCCCGAGGTCTACGAGGTGCCGAGCAAGGCTGATGCTCGGCGCGGTCCCCCGGACAATCTGATACCGGGCTCACAAAGTTCGAACCTTGGTTCGCCCGGCATCATCCTTCTTTTCGGGCGCGCGGCCGACCCACCAACCCCGCGCGCGATACCGATCCCGAAGGTCAGGACTTTGTGGGATCGGTATGAGAGGATGACGCGGACCATCCTGATGGCCCACGGGGCATTCGCGCAGGCGCCAAGACCCCGGGCCTCGAGTTGACAGCGCCCGGGCCTACATTCGGCTCAGCCGGGCTTTGATCTGGATCAACCGGGCGCCGTATCGTTGCCACGGATCCGCTTGGACCGGCTCCCACTTGCTGCGATGACGACCGCTTCGTTTGCCTCGAGCTCGATACGGTCGGTGACAAGGTGCCCCACGCGTGTCGGCTGCGAGGAGATTTCGATGCGCCCCGCCAGGTCTGCCCCGAACCGGACGGCTCTGGGCGCGGACGTCAAGTTGAGGGCGACGACGAAGCGTCGGGCGCGCCATGTCCGGGCGTACGCCAGGACATCGCCCTCGACCGCGACCGGCGCCCAATCCCCCAGGGAAAGGGCAGGCTCCCGCCGGCGCAGGGCCAGAAGCTCACGCGTCAAGGTGAGCATCGAGCTCGGGTCGTGCCGCTGCGCCTCGACGCTCTGCGCCGACCGGCCTTCGCCGAGCGGCAGCCAGGGCTCCCCCTCGGTGAACCCGCAATCGGCCGTGCCGTCCCAGGGCATCGGCGTGCGTTGCGGGTCTCTGCCCTGGTCGGTGCCGGGCATGTTGATGCCGAAGGGGTCGCGCATTCGCTCCGGCGGAATCGGGACGTTCTCGAGACCCAGCTCGTCGCCATTGTAGAGCGTGGGCGTGCCGCGCAGGGTCAGGAGCAGAACCATGGCAACGCGCGCCTGCGCCGGGCCGACGCGACTGGCAATGCGCATCTGATCATGATTGCCGAGCACCCAGCTCGGCCAGCCACCTGGCGGCAGCACCGCCTCGTAGGACTGGATCAGCCGCATGATCGCGGCCGGTTGCCACGGCGCCCACATCAGATTGAAGTTGAACGGCAGATGCACGGCGCCGAGATCGGCGCCGTAGTAGGCGACCAGGCGCTCGACCGGCAGATAGATCTCGCCGATCAGCAGGCGGTCGCCCGGGTACTCTTCAAGGACGCGCCGCATGTCGCCGGCGACCTCGAGCACCTCGGGCTGATCGGCGCTGTAGAGCGCCCGCACCCGGCGGAAATCCGGCTGGCCCGGGCGATAGTCGGGATTGAGCGGATCGTCGCGAAACCGGTCGTCCTTGATCATGTGCCACAACACGTCCACCCGGAAGCCGTCGACGCCGCGCGCCAGCCAGAAGCGGAGCACGTCGTACATCGCCTGACGCACCGCCGAATTACGCCAGTTCAGGTCGGGCTGCTGGGCGAGGAAGGCGTGGTAGTAGTACTGGCCGGTCGCGTCGTCGAACGCCCAGGCGCTGCCGCCCGCCTGGCTCACCCAGTTGTTGGGCGGCCCGCCGTCCGGCGCCGCGTCCCGCCAGATGTACCAGTCGCGCCGCGGGTTGTCGTGCGACGCGCGCGCCTCCTGGAACCACGGATGCTGATCCGAGGTGTGGTTGGGCACGAAGTCGAGAACGATGCGGATGCCGCGCTCGTGCAACGCCGACACCAAGCGGTCGAAGTCGGCGATCGTCCCGAACAGCGCATCGATCCCGACGTAGTCGGCGACGTCGTAGCCGAAATCGACCATCGGCGAGGGGTAGATCGGGCAGATCCAGACGGCATCGACCCCGAGCCACGACAGGTAGTCGAGGCGCTGGAGAATGCCCGCGAGGTCGCCGACACCATCCCCATCGCTGTCCTGGAACGAGCGCGGATAGATCTGATAGATGACCGCTTTCTGCCACCAGGGTGGGTTGCTCATCGCCTGCTCCGGACTTTGACCTTTGGGGTGTGAGCGCCTGGCGCGGACTCGTTCGCCTCGTTGGCGCGCCCCGCCTGGAACCGGGCCGGCTCCTCAGCCGACACCCTCGCCGCGCCACTTGGCGAGCTGTGCCCGCGCCCGCGCCACGTTCGAATTCTCGATCTGCTCGTAGATCCGAAGCGCCTCTTGCATCCGCCTGATCGCCTCGTCCCGCTCTCCGAGCTGATCGAATGTTACGGCGCTATTGTACAGCGAGTTGCCCTCGCCCCGCCGGTCGCCGATCTCGCGCTTGATCGCGAGGCTCTGCTCGTGGCGCTCGATCGCCCGCCGCGGCTCGCCCAGAACGCCATAGGCAATGCCGAGATTGCCAAGCGCGGCGCCCTCGCCCCGCCGGTCGCCGATCTGGCGCGCGATCTTCAGCGCCTGCTTGCAATACTCAATCGCCCCTCGCGTCTCGCCCAAAGCGACATAGGCTGGGCCCAGACTGCCGAGCGATTTGCCCTCGCCCCGTCGGTCGCCGATCTCTCGAAAGATCTCGAGCGCCCGCTCGCAGCGCGGAATTGCCTCAGCTGCGCGTCCCAGATGCCAATACTCCCTCCCCGACTCAAGGAGGAGGTCTGCCCGCTCGGCCTTCCGGCGCTTCGATCTCGGCGGCCCCTCGCGCTCGAGCTCTGCCAGCAGATCCTCAAGCATCCGGAGGCGCGCACGCCGCTGTTCGCCCGATAGCCCGAGGTCTTCCTCTGGTAGCAGCGTGGTCAGCTCGCGGAGCACTTCGGCCCGTGGCGCCAGATCACCGGTGAAGTCGAAGTTGACCGCGCGCCAGCGCCAGAGGTCGGGCGCCTCCGCCGGCAGGGCTGCGCTCGCCAGACGTGACAGCCAGAACACGACCGGCACCGGTGCCGCCTCGGGCAACGCGTCGCGCAGCAGGTTCGCCTGGTGCAGGAAGGCGTATCCCTCGCGCCCACCCGCATAGTCGAGACGCTGCTCGATGCCCGTGACCATCACCGCCTGGCGCCACCCGGGAGCGAGGTCCGTCTCCTGGAGGTGCGCGCGCAAGAGCCCGACGAGGTTGGCCTCCGGCTCTGCTTGCGCGAGGTTCAGCCGCGTGACCCGCACCTTCTCCGCCGCGGCTTCCAGAGTGACCCGTGCGATCAGCTCGTCGCGGCGCTGGGGCTGATCGTAGGTCGCGAGGTAGAGGCGAAAGCCGACGTCGTCGCAGACCGAGAGCCGCAGGCGCTTCAGCTCGCGTTCGCGGGCATCGGGCGTCTTGCGCCGCCGGCTCTGTTGTCGTGTCAGCGCCTTAGCCACGCTTTAGGGCATCCTTGAATGGCGCAATCTCGCGCATGATCGGGTGCACGTCATACCAGCACTCGCCGCCATCGTATTCGAGGACGACGCCCTTGATCAGGAGGTCGGCGTAGAAGGCGCGCGCCTGCTGGAGCTGGTGCTGGTCTGCGGCCTCAGGCTCGGGCAGGCTCTTCGACTCGTGGATGCGGCGAGCGGCTGGTAGGGCCACAGCGTTCGCTCGAGATCGACCCCGACGCGCTGGACGGCAGCTCTGGCGCTGGCGTGATCGATCTTGCTCTTGTCGTCGACACGGGCGAGCGACTGGGCCTCGAACAGCAGCCGCATCAGGTCGCGCACGCTGCCGCCGGACATCCGGGCGAGGTATGGGGGGACCTTCCGGTCGACGAAGACCTCGTCCAGGTCAGCCCGCGCGCCGATCAGAGAGACCAGCGCATCGATGCCCCTCTTGTAGGTCTGGCTGCCCTTCTGCTGCACCTTGACCATCGGCAGGGTGTACCGGTGCTCGAACACCTGCCCGGTATTGGCCGCCGCCGAGAGGACCATGGCCACCGGCGCCGTGTAGATGGCGTGCGCGTTGAGCTTGCCCAGAAGATCGCCGTTCTCGATGAACAGCCGCTCGGCCGGCTCCGCACCCAGCCGATCGAGATTGTCCCGGACGATCAGGAGGTCGGGCGACCTGCCGCTCCCCTCGAGAACGCGCGCTGCGCCGTCGAGAAGCTGGCTGACCCGGCCGAGCAGGTCGGCGCTGTAGCGTTGCAGCTCGCGGCGCATGGTCTGGCGCCGCTCGACGCTGCCCTGCACCATCGACTTGATCCGGGCCAGCATCTTCAGGCTGACGAAATAGAGTCCGGTCTTGCCGGACGCTTCGGCCTCGGTTTCGGCCGTGGCTTCGGCGCGGAGTGTCTTCACGTCCTCCTGGGTCCTTGACGCGAACCACTCGACCACATCGGCAAGAAGCCTCTCGTCGAGCGGGTGCTCGCGTCTGTCGAACTCGCGAACGAGCTGGTCGACCAGCCAGAGCATAAGGTCCGGATAGTCGAGGTCGGGGTCCTGCAGCAGCGTCTCGTCTGCGTCCACGTGGATGCAGGTGAACCGAGGCGCCAGCTCGTCCTGGAGGCGCAGCAATTGCGTGGTCTTGCCGCAGCCGCGGTGGCCCGAGAACGCCGCCAGAGCATACCGTCGCTCGTCCGCGTCCTGATCCTCGATGTACTGGCGGAGCAGACGCAGGTCCTTCGTCTCCTGCCCGGCCGAGAGGTCGACGTAGCGCGGATCTCCGGGCTTCAGCGGCTCTAGACCATTTTCGCCTTGGGTGGACCCGCGGCCCCGGCCCGCTCCCCCTCCCAACCACCCACCGATGGTACCCTTGGGGTGGTTGGG
>JBOHKK010000098.1:0-17553 GCA_050729115.1 Geminicoccaceae bacterium
CTCCCAACCACCCCAAGGGTACCATCGCTGGGTGGTTGGGAGGGGGAGCGGGCCGGGGCCGCGGGTCCACCCAAAAGGAGAATGGTCTAGTCGACGCGTAAGCCTATCGATAGCCGGTAGCGTCAGCCGGCTTGCCCGCATCCTGTACTTCCGCGACGTACCGCCAAGCGTCGGGGTGAGAGCCGTCGACGTCGGTGAAGCCGTAGACCTTCGCCAGCTCGCCGCTGGAAAGCGATTGCCCATTCCAACGCGAACGATCCGGGTCGGCCGCAAGCGCCGCAACGGCGCGCCCGACGAAGCGGGGGGTCTCGGAGATCACGAAATGCGGCACTTTCGCCGCCGCGTCACGCCAGTTTTCTTCGGTCACGCCAAACGCCTCCAGCATCATCTCCGAGCGTAACCACCCAGGCGTTATCGAGACCGCAGTTGCATCATGCGGTGCGAGGTCCTTGGCATGCGCCCAGGCCATGCGCGTCACCGCCACCTTTGCGAGATCATAGAAAGGATTGATCCGGTAATGGTCCGCATTGTACGCGGCCGTGCCGTCCGTCACCTCGACGAGCAGTCCGCCGGCACGCTCGATCAACAGCGGCAGGGCATGATGCGCCGTGATCAGATGCGTATGAACACCGAGACTCAGCATGCGCAAACCGTTCTGGAGGTCATGCTCCCAGACGGCCTTGTTCCATTCCTTGAGATTCTCGCCGCCCCACAGGTCATTGACCAGGACGTCGAGACGACCCTGCTCGGCGCGGATGCGATCGACCAGCTTTGCGACCTCGTCAGCGACCAGATGATCGACCTGAACGGCGATGCCGTTGCCGCCGGATGCCGAGACGAGCTCGGCGGTTTCCTCGATGGTTTCCGGCCGAGCGTATTCGGATTGCTGCTCACGTGTCGTCCGTCCGGTCACATAGACCGTCGCGCCTGCTGCACCCAGCTCGACCGCGATGCCCCGTCCCGCGCCGCGCGTTCCGCCGGCGACCAGAGCGACCCTTCCTGCAAGCGACATCGACCTCTCCGAAGAATGCGCCCTGCGACGGGCTAGACCATTTTCCCCTCGGGTGGACCCGCGGCCCCGGCCCGCTCCCCCTCCCAACCACCCACCGATGGTACCCTTGGGGCGGTTGGGAGGGGGAGCGGGCTGGTGCGAGCTGATCGAAAAATGCGCTAGAACAACGTGCCGTCGCTGATGACGCGAAGCGGCGGGCCGCCGTCCTCGCGCAACTGCTGCGCCAACCACCGTCCGGCGCTCCAGGTCCCGCCTTGCAGGACCTTGGCGAGCGGCAACTGTGCGGGCGACAGGCCGAGCCCGCCCCGCACCCGATCCGCGAGCCGATCGATCAGCGCGACCGTCAAGGCGCGCCATTCGACCACGACCTCGCCCTCGCCCGGATGGGCTTCGCCGAGCAAGCCGCCCCGCTTCGGAACCAGGACGCCGCTGTCGATCAGGAGGCCGCCGTTGCGGTATTCCGCGAGCGCGGTCAGCGCGTCCAGCTCGATCACCTCGATGCCGGCGTCCTCGAGCGGCTCGATCAGCGAATAGGCGAGCCACTGCGACAGCTTGTGGAGCGGCACGAGGCCACTGGTCGGATCGTCGGTGAGCGCCGCGGGATGGCGCGCGACGTCGCCGAGATTGTGGCCGCCGAGCTCGATTCGCCCGGGCCAGATCGGCGCCAGGCTCTCGAGCAGGGTGATGAGGAGCACGCGCGCCGGAAGCCTGCCGTCCTGCGTCTGCGCTCTCAGGTGGTCGTACAGATGGCCGAGCCGCGCCGGTCTGCCGAAGCGCTCGGGGTCCAGATCCATCGCGGCGCCCAGCCGGTTGAGGAGCCGGACGCGGCCGTCCAGGCCCAGGAGCGGGTTGTCGGCGCCGACCTGGAATGCCTGGGCCATGGCCGCGGCGTCGAGCGCCCGCAGCGCCGCCGCATCGGTCCGCAGCGGCCTCGAGCGATGCTTGGAGAGCACGCCGCGCTCGAACAGCTCGAGGCTCGCAAGCGCCAGACCCTCCGACCGACCGAACACCTCGCCGCTCGAGGACTCGCGCCAGCGCCACCCGTCGCCGGCGCCGGCATCGAGCAGCACGCTCGGAATCACCAGGTCGAAGCGGATGCGCGCGACCTCGTCGCGGTCGAGGTGGCCGAGCCGGCGGCTGCACTCCCGCCATCGATCCCGCTGCCGGACCTCGAAGTGCCGCCAGCGGCTGTGCAACGGGATGTTCAGGTCGGGGTAATCGGCGCGGGTCAGCCGGATCACGGTCTCGGTGGCGTCATCGAGCCGGCTCGGGTCGACCGCGAAGTTCGCGGTGAGACCAGCCTTTGCCGCCGCGAGCACGACGCCCGCCCGCGCCCGCACGGCCTCCGGCGTCCGGAGCCACCGAACCGCCGCGAGCGTCGCGCCCTGCTGCTCGACGGGCGCGCTCACCGGCCTTCGTAGTCCGTCAGCGCGCGGCCTTTGACGACGTCCAGATCGGTGCGCGGCGGCGACTCCAGAGCATAGTAGCCGGCGGCCTTCTTCGCCTCGATCTCGACCTGGGCGTCCTCGGGAATGCGATCCGCCGGGATCGGCACCCGCTCGACGATCTCGATGCCGGAGCGGACCATCGCGTCGTACTTCAGGTTGCTCATCGACACCAGGCGGTCGATCCGCCTCACGCCGAGCCAGTGGAGCACGTCCGGCATCAGCTCCTGAAAGCGCACGTCCTGCACGCCGGCGACGCACTCGGTGCGCTCGAAATAGGCCGCGGCGCGATCGCCGCCCTGCTGCCGCTTGCGCGCGTTGTAGACCAGGAACTTGGTCACCTCGCCAAGCGCCCTGCCCTCTTTGCGGGTGTACACGATGATCCCGACCCCGCCCGCCTGCGCGGTCGCGATGCACACCTCGATCCCGTGCACCAGATACGGCCGGCAGGTGCAGATGTCCGAGCCGAACACGTCCGAGCCGTTGCACTCGTCGTGCACGCGACACGCGATCCTGCACGCAGGATCGGCCAGGGCGTCGAGATCACCGAACAGGTAGACGGTCTGACCGCCGATCGGCGGCAGGAACACCTTGAGGTCGTAGCGCGTGACCAGCTCCGGGAACATGCCGCCGGTCTGCTCGAACAGATGGCGGCGGAGGTCGGTCTCGGACGCGCCGCAGCGCTCGGCCACCCCCGGCAGCCACCACACCGGCTCGATCGCGACCTTGGTGCAGCTGACCTCGCCGGCCGCGGTGACCACCCGCCCATCCGCCGCGATCTCCTCGAAGCGGACGGCATGCTTGAGCTCGGGCACGGTCAGGCGCGCCTTGGTCACGGCGATGGTCGGGCGGATGTCCCAGCCGTCCGCAAGCTGCTTGGCGAACGCCTCGCCGACGACGTGGCCGTAGGGATCGAGCGCCACGATCCGAGCGGGATCGGCCCACTGCGGGTGCGGCCCGATCGGGACCGCGGGCGCGGTATCGGTCAGATCGGGGCGATGCAGCCTGCTCAGGCTGCCGGCCGCGATCGCGAGCGCGCGATAGAGCGCGTACGCGCCGGCATGGGCGCCGATCACGTTGCGTCTTGCGGCATCCGACAGGGTGCCGATGATCGGCCCACGCGCCTCCGGCGTCGAGGCACCCCACTTGACCTTGGGCGGCTTGGGCTGGCCTGGTCGCGGATGCGAGGTCAGCACGATGTGCCGGCGCGCGCCCGAGGAATCGAAAACCGTGCCTTCAGTCATGGTCAGTCTCGATCATCGAATCCAAACGGGCCGCGGATGACGCGTGGCGCGTCACCTTGGCCCGCTCGGAAGAATATTCTAATGTGGTATCGGTTGGCCGAACAGCCAGCGCTTTTTCTGCCACCACGCAGCGCTCTTAGGGCACAGGGGAGGAATCGATGCGCCTGCTACGCTTCGGGCCGAAGGGGGCCGAAAAGCCGGGACTGCTGGACGCCGAGGGTCGCATCCGCGACCTGTCGGATCAGATCGACGACATCACGCCGGACGTTGTGTCCCCCGACAGTCTAAGGCGGCTGTCGGGGCTCGAGCCGTCGAGCCTGCCCCTTGCCTCGGGCGCGCCGCGTCTCGGGTGTCCTCTCGCTCATGTGCCGAACCTCGTGTGCATCGGCCTCAACTACGCCGACCACGCGCGCGAGACCAACTCGCCGATCCCCGAGGAGCCGATCGTGTTCATGAAGCACACCGGCTCGATCATCGGACCCGACGATCAGGTGCGGCTGCCGCGCGGCGCCACCAAGGGCGACTGGGAGGTCGAGCTCGGCGTGGTGATCGGGAGGCGCGCCTCCTACGTCGAGGAGGCGAACGCCCTTGATCACGTCGCCGGCTACTGCATCGTCAACGACGTGTCCGAGCGCGATTACCAGCGCCACGGCGGCGGCGGGCAGTGGATCAAAGGCAAGAGCCCCGATACCTTCGCCCCGATCGGCCCCTGGCTGGTCACCAGGGACGAGATCCCGGACCCGCAGAACCTTGCCATGTGGCTGGAGGTCGACGGCCGTCGCTTCCAGGACGGCTCGACCCGGACGATGATCTTCGGCGTCGCGCACCTGGTGAGCCATCTCAGCCGCTACATGACGCTGTTGCCGGGCGATGTCATCAGCACCGGCACGCCGCCGGGCATCGGCGCCGGGGTCAAGCCCGAGCCGGTATTCCTCGCGCCCGGCAACGTCATGCACCTCTGCATCGAGGGGCTGGGCGAGCAGCGCCAGCAGGTGGTGGCAGCCGGCTAGACGCGCGCAGTGCCATCGGTGGGGCGCGCAGTGCACCGCATCGTCTTCCTCGATCGGGCAACCATCGGCCCCACCGTCGAGCTGCGCCGGCCCGGCTTCCAGCACGAGTGGGCCGAGCACCAGGCGACGGCCCCGGATCAGGTGACCGAACGGCTCGCCGGCGCCACCGTCGCGATCACCAACAAGGTCCCGATCCGGGAGGCGGCGCTCGCCGGGCTGCCGGATCTGACGATGGTCGCGGTGGCCGCCACCGGCTACGACGTGGTCGACACCGCCGCCTGCCGGCAGCGCGGCATCGTCGTCGCCAACGTCCGGGGCTATGCGGTGGGCAGCGTGCCCGAGCACACCTTCGCCCTGATCCTGGCGCTGCGCCGCTCGCTGATCGGCTACCGGGCGGACGTCATGGCCGGCGAATGGCAGAAGGCCGGGCAGTTCTGCTTCTTCAACCACCCGATCCGGGACCTCGCCGGCGCCACGCTCGGGATCATCGGCGAGGGCACGATCGGCCAGGCGGTGGCGCGCCTCGGCCAGGCGTTCGGCATGCGCACGCTCTACGCGGCACACAAGGGGGTCGCGGGCCTCGGGCCGCTGTACACGCCATTCGACGAGGTGCTCGAGACGAGCGACGTCATCACGCTGCACGCCCCGCTCATGCCGAGCACCCGCAACGTGCTCGCCATGCCGGAGTTCCGGCAGATGCAGCGGCGGCCGCTCCTGATCAACGCCTCGCGCGGCGGCCTGGTCGACGAGGCCGATCTGGTGCGGGCGCTCGACGAAGGGCTGATCAGCGGCATCGGCTTCGACTGCCTGACCTCCGAGCCGCCCAAGGACGATCATCCCTTCCTTGCGATCCTCGATCGGCCGAACGTGATCGTCACGCCGCACGTCGCCTGGGCGAGCGAGCAGGCGATGCAGGCCTGCTGGGACCAGGTGATCGCCAACATCGAGAGCTTCCACCGCGGCCAGCCCTCGAACGTCGTGGCGTGAGCGGCGCCCCCTCGGTGTCCGCCAGCGGATCCGGCAACTCCGGGATTCGCCCGACCGGCGCGGTCGCACAGCCATACTCCGGTGGCAGCAGAAAAGGGGCCTGACCCCGTTTTCCGTTTTTTCCAGCCAGGCAGCAGAAAAAGGGGTCTGACCCCATTTTCCGTTTTCCCCTCAGCAGCAGAAAAGGGGTCTGACCCCGTTTTCCGTTTTCCCCTCAGCAGCATAAAAGGGGTCTGACCCCGTTTTCCCCTCTGACCCCGTTTTCCCCGACATTCGCCCGAGCCGCGCGGTGGCATGGCCAGGGCTCCGATGCCCTCGCATGCTTCTATCGTCATTTGCCGGGCTTTTCTGTAATCGGGCCGGATTAACCCGCCATCAAGCTCCGGATGCCAGCCTGCAGGATGTCCGGTGACTTTACGGTGGTGTCGTCGTGGCCAATGTGTTCGAGCGGATCGACGGCTTCCTGGGGCGGCTCGTCTTTCGGGCGATCGGCTGTGTGACGGCCTTGATCACGCTCGCCGCACTCTGGGCCGCGTTCGACAGCGCGACGCCATGGGAGGGTAGCAAATCCCTCGCGGCGTTGCTCATGTTCGGGGCCGGCGCGGTCATCGCCGGTTGCGTCACGCGCTGGTGCTTTTCGCGCGAGCGCACCTTCGGCGATTTCATCGCCGCAGTCGAGGGTGACGATACCGACAACCCGATACGCGAGCGATTCAGCGAGCGCCCGAAGCAGGATCACTCGAGTCGCCTTGACCCACCAGCCGGAATGATCCCGTTCAGGAGGTTTCGGCGCCAAGATCCGCCAGCGCCTCGGCCGGGATGATCGCGCCGGGGTGGGCGATCACGCGCGCCGCCAGACGGTTGCCGAGGCGGCCGGCGGCCGGCGGATCGACGCCGAGCAGGCGCGCCGCGAGATAACCGGCATTGAAGCTGTCGCCGGCCGCGGTGCTGTCGACCACCGCGCCCGCCGGCTCGGCCGCGACCTCGTCGGTGAACTCGGCCGAGGACAAAAAACAGCCGGCGCGCCCGAGCTTGATCGCGATCTCGGCGACCCCGCGCTGGTGCAGCCGGTCGGCACAATCCATGGCGCCGCCCACTTGGAACAGCGCCTGCTCGTCGTCCAGCGTCGGCAGGGCGACGTCGACCCGCTTGAGTATCTCGTCGAACGCGGCGCGCGCCGCCTCGGCACTCGGCCACCCGACCGGCCGATAGTTGTCGTCGAACGCCACCCGGCCGCCGCCCGCGCGCACGCGATCGGCGAGCGCCATGAGCGCGGCTCGCTGCGGCTGATCGAGAATCGAAAGCGTGATGCCCGAGAGATACAGGAGGTCGTAGCCCGCGAGCGCTCCGGCGATCTGCTCGGCGCGCGGGCCGCGCAGCATGTCGCGCGCGGCAGAGGCCGAGCGCCAGTAGGTGAAGCTGCGCTCGCCGCGCGCGTCGGTGCGGATGGTGTAGAGACCCGGCAAGCGGCCCGCCAGGCGGGCGACGAGCCCGGTGCCGATGCCCTCCGCCTGCCACGCCCTGAGCATCGCATCGCTGTACGCGTCGTCGCCGAGCGCCGTGACGTAGTCGACCTGCACGCCGCGACCGCGCGTGAGCCGGGCCAGGTACACGGCCGTGTTCAGGGTATCGCCGCCGTAGGCGAGGTCGAGCAGGGCGGCGCTGCGGTGGCGCAGCTCGATCATGCACTCGCCGATGCTCGCGATCCGGATCATCTTTGCCATCAGGCGGCCCGACTGACCGCGTGGTCCAGAGCTCTTGCCACTTCCTCTGCCAGAGCCAGAGACGCGGTGATGCCGGGCGACTCGATCGCGAACAGATTGACCAGGCCCGGGACGCCGTGCGCCGCCGGGCCCTGAATGACGAAGTCGGCCGCCAGGGCGCCCTTGGGTGAGATCTTCGGCCGGATGCCGGCGTAGCCCGGCTCGATCGCGCCGTCCTTCAGCCCCGGATAGTACCTCCGGACGGCATCGTAGAAGAC
Organism: Geminicoccaceae bacterium; assembly: GCA_050729115.1. Taxonomy (GTDB): domain Bacteria; phylum Pseudomonadota; class Alphaproteobacteria; order Geminicoccales; family Geminicoccaceae; genus JBKPNX01. The sequence continues at coordinate 7,680 of JBOHKK010000098.1, forward strand.
CTCGGCGCGCGCGGGGTCGACATCGTAGTTCACCTGCTCGATCCACTCGACGTCGGGGCCGAAGCGGACCTGCCCGGCCAGATCGATGGTGACGTGAACCCCGAGGCCGGCCTGCTCCGGCACCGGATAGATCAGGTGAGCAAACGGGCGCACGCCCGACAGGGTGAAGTAGTTGCCCTTGCACAGGTAAGGGGTTGGCAGAAGCTCGGGGTCAAGCCCCTGAAACCGACGCGCCAGATCGACCGTATTGAGGCCGGCACTGTTGACCACCGTCCGGGCGAGGAGCGTCATCGGCTCCGCGCCGCCGACCTCGAGCTCGATGCCCTCATCCGTGATCCGGCCGCGTTCGACCGGCGCCCGAAAGGCCAGCATCGCGCCGTGGTCCTCGGCATCGCCCTGGAACGCCAGCATCAAGGCGTGGCTGTCGATGATCCCGGTGGAAGGCGAGAGCAGCGCCGCGGTGCAGGACACCTCGGGCTCGAGCGCGCGGACCGCCTCCGGCTCCAGCCACGCGAAGTCGTCGACGCCGTTGGCGCTCGCTTTGGCCCGGATTGCCTCGAGCGTCGCCTTCTGCTCCTCGCTCACCGCGACGATCAGCTTGCCGCAGCGGCGATGCGGGATTCCCCGCTCGGCACAGTAGGCGTACAGCCGGTGCTTGCCCGCGACGCAGGTGCGCGCCTTGAGCGATCCGGTCGGATAGTAGATCCCGGCGTGGATCACCTCGCTGTTGCGCGAGCTGGTCTCGGTGCCGATCATGCCGGCGGCCTCGAGGACCACGACCTCGCGCCCGGACATCGCCAACTGCCGGGCGATCGCGAGGCCGATCACCCCGGCGCCGATCACCACGCAGTCGACGCGTTCCATGCGCGAACCTTATCCGATCAGCGCATGGAGCCGCTCGTCGGCCAAGTCGAGCGTGCCGGCCGCGCTCAGGATCTCGGCCCAGGTGCGCTCGTCCACGTCGATGCCGTGCGCGAGGTGCAGGGCGCGGCGGCGCCGCTCCGGCTCGCCCGGCACCAGGACCTCAGCGAAGCCCTCGCGGGGCCGCGCCGACTTGACGTAGGCGAGGAGCGCCCGGATCTCGTCCAGCAGGACCGTCCGGGGTCCAAAGGCGTCGGGGTCGATGATCACCGAAAGCATGTTGTTGACGATGCCGCCGGCGCGCGGGTGCGCGGGCTGGATGGTCCGGCCGCCGATGAGAGCCCCGGCCAGGAGCTCGCAGAGGATCGCGAGACCCGAGCCTTTGTGCTCGCCCATCGGGATCAAGGCGCCCTGAGGCTCCCGGAACATCACCGCAGGATCGCGGGTCGGCCGGCCGGCGGCATCGAGCAGGCTGTCCTCCGGCGCCGGCATCCCCTGGTTGTTCGCGACCCGCGCCTTGCCGATGGCGATCTTGCTGGTCGCCATGTCGAGCAGCACCGCGGCGCCGTCCTCGCCGGGCACGGCGGCGCAGAAGGGATTGGTGCTGAAGCGGGCCTCGGCGCCGCCGTAAGGCGCCTGCAATGGCGGATGATCGATCACGTTGACGAAGTGAAGCGAGGCGAAGCCGCCGCGCGCGCACTGCTCCGCAAAGTGCCCGATCCGCCCGAGATGGAAGCTGTTGCGGATCGCGAGCAAAGCGACGCCGTGCCCGCGGGCGCGCGCCATGCCCAGCTCCATGGCCTCGTAGCCGATCACCTGGCCGTAGCCGTGATGACCCTCGACGATCAGGACCGCGCCGGCGGCGTTCACCAGCTCGGCGTGGCGGTTGGGCGCGAGCCGCCCCTCGCGGACGTTTTGGACATAGGTCGGCAGCAGGCCGACCCCGTGCGAATCGTGGCCGGTGAGATTGGCCTCGACCAGATGATCCGCGACCAGGCTGGCCTCGCGCTCGCCGCTGCCCGCGGCGACGCACATCGCCCTGCTGAGCGCGTGCAACGCGGCGCTCGCGACGGTCGGCATCAGGCGGTCCGCAGAGGAAAAGACACGCCCATGATGTACGACCCACCTCGCCGGGATGTAAAGGCTTGCGCGCCGGATTGCGCGAGCCTGCGGGGGCGGGGCGAGCGGTGGCCGCGCGCCGCGAGGACAGGCCGCGCGCCCGGATGCCGTCGCCAAAGATCAGCTACGGCGCTGCAGATTCATATGCGTTGCCATCGGACGAGGCCGACCGCATGAAACCGAAACGCCGAACCGCCACTCGCCTGCGCGACGTCTTCGCGAGCCGCGCGCCAGCGCCCGTGGCGATCTCCAGGAGCGGCCTCTGGATTGCTTCGTCCCTCGGGTCTCCGCCCGAGGGCAGGCTGCTACGCTCCGCGCAATGACGGTGCCGAGCGCGGCGTCCAGGTTTCTTTCTAGTTGCCACCGACAGGGCCGACCCCCGCGCATGAAACCGGGGCGTCGAACCGCCGGTCGTCATCGCGAGGGCGCGCCAGCGCCCGTGGCGATCCAGCAGCGGCGCCTGGATTGCTTCGTCGCTCCGCTCCTCGCAATGACATGTCCAGTTTCTTGTCAGCCGCTCCGCCGGGCGGCCGCCGACCCCACACGGAGCTTGGTGGACCGGATGATCGCGGTGGCGCGGAGCATGCTCTGGAGCCGGCGCTCGGCCAGCGCGCGCATCCAGAAGCCGCGAAACTCCGGCAGCGCGCAAAACCCGCTGTACCCGATGACCTGGGTACAGATCCCGGCCCGCTCGCTCGAGCTGAAGAACGTGTCCAGGATGATCTGAACGCGGTCCCAGTAGGTCTCGGTGCCGTCATAGTGCTGAAGGGTGTCGGTCCCCCCGATGTGCAGCAGATAGTTCCTGTAGAGGTCGGGATCGCCGGGCTTGAGGTACTGCGTTCCCGCCCATTCCAGGATCGCGAAGATTTCCGCCCCCACCTGATCCATCGTCGTATCCCCGTTATTGGGCGCTCCCCCGCACGCGCGCGCCGCGCTCGAGGCGGCATCGCCTCGATCTTGCGGGTCAGGTCCGCTCGCCCGCACGCGCGCGACGTATCGTAGTCAATCTGGCGCAACCGAATCGGGCTGAGGTGTGAAGCAGTTCACAGCCATTGCGGTTTTTCGGAGCTGGGCGCGGCGGCCAGCCAAGACGAGGAACCGAAAGGGCGGCGCGTGGGCATAGCTCCTGGCTGACACACCAGCTCTGAGAGCTGGCTCTGATGCGTCCCAGACCAGCTGGCTAGCCCGCATTTCTCACACGTTTCTGCAGAAGCGGCCGGAAGCGGCGGATTCCCTCGACTTCCCGTACTTCGGCGAAAAACAGTGTGTTTGGAAGGCCAACTCGGCCGCGCTACAGAATCCGGGTCTTTGCCTTGCTCAAACCGACGCCGGCCACTGGCTGTGAGAAATGCGGACTAGCGCATTTTTCGATCAGCTCGCACCAGCCCGCTCCCCCTCCCAACCGCCCCAAGGGTACCATCGGTGGGTGGTTGGAGGCGGAGCGGGGCCGCGGGTCCACCCAAGGAGAAAATGGCCTAGCCAAACCTGAGCGCGTTACTTAGCCGAGGGCCGCTCCGGGCCACCAGATACTCCGCTCATGAACTCGCTCGCTCGGCGGCCCACCGCGCCCGCGAGGGCCTGTTCAGAGACGCCGCAGAAAAGGCCGATGAGCAAGGCCTTTGAAACAGAGTGGATGAAGTCGGTATCGAACCCTCCGATTTGCATCTTCACCGCTCCAGTGACGAAAAGGAGCCCGAGGATGAGGGCAAGGCCGCATACGAAGAGGATGCGAACGGGCGGATCCAGGCGATCCTCCTCAAGAGCGGCGAGGTCCGAGAATCCGATCACGACCTTACGCATGCCGAAAGAGAGCCAAGCGCCGACCGTGGCACCGATGAGCAGAACCACGAAGTTACGATGCAGATTGATGGCTTCCACCCATGCGGAAGCCTCATTCGACAGTTGTTCCGCTAACAGGATGCCAGCGCCCGGCAAGAGAGCAAGTAGCAGCACGGCCACAAGTACATAGACAAGAAACCGCCTCATGTACCCATTCTTGATCCGGGCCGCTTCACGCGACACGAGCTGCTCCTGAAAGGCTGCGAGCTGCTGGTCGGCGAGCTTGACCTGCGCAGGATCGCTCTCTAGTCCGATTCCAGCGATGCCGAGGAGCTGATCCAGGTATTCCTGGGCACGCGGATCGGCTGCGGCCAAGTCGTTGGGGTCTTGCGCCGTGGCGTTTTGCGAGGTCCCATTTGTTTGCGCGGGTGCATCTTTTTTGAAGAGCTTCTGCCACGCCCTTTCCCACCAAGGTCGGCGCCGTGACCGGAACATTACCTGAATGACGGTGACGAGACGCTGAATTCGAACCAGGAGCTCCACCTGGTCCTGCGGCGCGACTACGCCATGCCGAGTGGTGACCACGAGGTCGAGCTTGCCACTGCCCTCTGCCCTCTTCACCTCGAATGCGCCAGCTTCCGCCGATCGCAGGACACTCGTCCGCGCTTCGAGCGCGAGCTTGTCGGCTTCGGCCAGTGCTTGGGCTGCAACGGCGTCATCGCCCAACAGCCCATCCGTGGCGATGGCCCGAAGCTGTCGTAGGTGGTGTCGAACGACCGTTGGCGCATCGGGGCGCGGTACTAACCGCTCAAGAAGCGCATTGACTCGCGCGTACAGCTTGAGTTGCGCCAAGCTGGGCGGAGCTTCGCCCGGCAAAATCATGAAGAATGGCGCGTTGGCGACATCGTCCTGGACCACGAAAGCCAAGCGGGGTCGCTCGTCAACAGGTTGATGGAGTGGCGTTACGTTGGATGGTTCGCTCGAGGGACCTGAATCTTCGGCAGCCTTCCCCGAAGTCTTTGGATTCGAAGGTGGCGCGTTCCCCGGATCAGCCTGGCCTTCATCCTTCGGAGCGGGCGAAGGCTCTGAGGAAGCAGAGCTATCTCCACTCATACCTATTCTCCTGTGTCACAATCGTGGTCAGCGTCCGCACCAGGGGCAGGTAGGCGGCTGGCCCGGCCGAACCTCCACCAGAGTCCTGAACGGATCGCCGAACCTGTGCTCGCCACTGGTGATTCCCACAGTGGCTCTTCCCTATATGCGGCATATCCTTGCTGCGCACCGTGAGCGAACGATCGAGCGTGTCGAGCTCGGTCAGCAAGCCGATCTGAAACGGTGTTCGCCGATCATGCGGCACAGCACGGAGCAGTTCCATTACTAGCTTGAGACGATCTGGAAGCATGAGTTCGCACTCCGATTGTAAAGAAACTTATCAGCCCGATAGGGCCACATTCCCCCTTGCTCAAAAATCAGTCAACAGGAATGATGCCTGCTCAAGTCTCTGCCGAACTAGCGCAGCGTCCGCATGCTGCCGGTCGCGAAGGGGCCGCGGTTGGCTCCGTAGATCACCCGCTTGGATCGCGCATACCCCATCGGCGGCGTGATCCGGGTGCGCGGCGGGAGCTTGGCCGGGACCACCTGCCGATCGCGCGCCGGCCCCAGCTCGCTTTCGGGCAGCTCGGAGACCACGGGCCCCCGCCCCGGCGGATCGACCGTGATCGGATCAACGTTCCACATCCGGCTCGCGCGCAGGATCGCACCACCGGGAGCCATGGCGGCATCGTCGGGCGGCGCCGAGAGGACGGGCGAGTCCTGAGGCGGCGGCGTCCGCTCCTCGATCGCCTCGATCGTCGGGTCGTACTGGCTGCGGCTGAAGAGGTCGAGCGATTCGTCGTAGTAGGGCAGGTTCTCGCATGCCGCGAGCGCCAAGCCCGCGAGAAGCAGCCCGGCGGCGGATTGACGGACCTGCATGTCTGGCGCTCCCTGCTGAACCTATGTGCTCGCTCCGAGGTCGGGCGGCGATGGCCGCTCGTCAAGGTCACGACGACCGGTTCCAGGGACGGGGTTGGCCCGCAGCCGTGTTGCTGCCCGGCCGCCGCATCATGAGACTCCCTCAGATCCGGGTTCCTGCCGCGCCGCCGCCTCCGGCGCCCAGCCGCCGCCGAGCGCGCGATAGAGCTGGATCAGGTTCTGGGTGACCAGGCCCTCGCTCTCGGCGAGCGCGTCCTCCTGCTGGAACTGCGAGCGCTGGGTGTCGAGCACGTTCTGAAAGTCGGTGAGCCCGGTCCGGTACAGGGTCTCCACCAGCCGCACCGATTCCCGCGCCGCGACCACCGAGCGTCGCAACGATTCGAGCCGGTCTCTTTCCTGAACGTAGGCCGCGATGGCGTTCTCGACGTCCTCGACCGCGCCGAGCACCGTCTGCTCGTAAGCGACCAGCGCCTGCTCGGTGAGCGCGTCCTGCACCTCGATGTTGCTGCGGATGCGGCCGGCATCGAAGATGCTCCATCGAAACGCCGGCCCGAACGAGAAGCTGCGCGCCGGCCACTCGATCCAATCCCCGGTTGTGAAGGATTCGAAAGCGAACGATCCCGACAGCGTGAACTGCGGATAGAGATCGGCGGTCGCGACGCCGATCTGCGCGGTCTGCGCGGCCAGCTCGCGCTCGGCGCTGCGGATGTCGGGGCGCTGCCGCAACAGCTCGGCCGGCAGGCTGACCATGACCTCCTCCGGCGGCTGCGGGATCGCCGCCGCCGTCGCGGCCAGCTCGTCCTGCAGCTCGCTCGGATACTCGCCGAGCAGCACCGCGAGACGATTGATCGTCTGGGCGAGCGCGCTGCGCAAGGTGGGAACGAAGGCTTCGGTGGTCGCGAGGTTCAGCTCCGCCTGGCGCACGTCCAGGTCCGGCGCGAGGCCCGCCCGGTTGCGATCGATGGTCAGCTGGAGCGCAGCGCGCTGCGCCCGGACGTTGTCGAGCGCCGACTGGATGCGGGCCTGGAGCGTGCGCATCTCGACGTAGTTGCGCGCGACCTCGGCGTAGAGCACGACCAGGGTGTCGCGGTAGTCCTCGATCGAGGCCCCGATATTGGCCTCCGCCGATTCGACGTTGCGCCGGATCCGGCCCCAGAAGTCGAGCTCCCAGGTCGCATCGACCCCGATCGAGTAAAGCGTGTCGGTGCGCGTCTGCGGCGGCGCGACCGCTGCCGCCACCTCCTCGCTGATCCGGCTGGTGTCGGCCGAACCGATGCCGTCCACCCCGGGAAAGAGCTCGCCGCTGGCGATGCCGAGGTTGGCCCGCGCCTGGCGGATCCGGGCGACCGCCTGCCTGAGGTCGAGATTGCCTTCGGTCGCCCGCGCGATCAGACGGTCGAGCTCGGCGTCATCGAGCGCGGTCCACCACGTGCGCAGATCGGCCTCGCCGTCGACCAGCCCGCGGCTCAGCTCCTGCTCCCACAGGTCCGGCAGCGCGGTCCTGGGCGGCACGTAGTCAGGGCCAACCGTGCACCCGGCCAAGAAGCCGGCCGCGGCGACGGCTCGAAGTCCGCGGCAGCCGACCAGCGCCCATCTGATCATCCTTGCTTCCCCTGTTGGCGTTCCGCAGCACTCGTTTGCCGGCGCCGCTGGGTACAATCCGATGTAAGACCAGCAGGAAGCGATCAGCAAGCCGCCTGCGAACGCCCGGCCGCGCCCTCAGCTCACGCCGCGTCCCTGGCCTGCCGACAGGGTCCACTCGACCAGACGCTTCAGGACCTTGCCGAGCGCGTCGTCGAGCGCCAGGACGATCGATTCCAGGTCTCCGGCCCGAGCGGGGACGCTGCGGCCGATCTCGGTCGTGCCGACCACCTCGCGCCGGGGCATCGCCATCAGTCGCGCCGACATGACCACGCGGGCTTCCGACGCGCCCGAGTCCGCCTGCTGCACCTGGAAGGCCGCGATGTTGGTCTGCAGCACGAAGTCGCCCCGCACGTCGGATCGTCGATCGGCCACGACGTCGATCGCGCCCGAGTTGCGAAACGACTGGATGATCAACGGCTCGATCATCGCCGCCGGCCGATCGACCCAGTTCGCATTCGCGTAATACTCGATCTCGACCCCCTTCATGCGCGCGATCCGGGCGGTGTCGATCGCCCGATCGATGGTCGGCCGGTCCACCACCAGCGACCATGTCACCTTGGGCAGATCTTCGGGGAAAGTGGTCTTCTCGGTGACGCGGAACTCGCGCGGAGGCGGGCCCTTTCCGGGGAGCTGGCAAGCGGCCAAGGTCACCAGGGGCAGGATCGCGCCGATGCGCAAAATCTGTCGCCGCGTCCGTGGCATGCGATTTCTCCCCAGCCGGGCGCTCATTCGGTCGCCACCCCCTGCGTCCGGTCACCAAAGAGGAACCGGGCCGGGTCGCGCTCGAGCTCCTCGGCGACGCGGGTCATCTGATCGACCAAGCGTTGCGCATCCTGCGCCAACCCGGTGTATTCGTACAAGCCGGTCTGGGTGAAATCGCGCAGACCCGGGCGGTTCTCGGCGATCGCCGCGTTGACCTGATCGGCCATGCGCCGCACCGAGCCTGCGGTGACGGTCCACTCGTCGATCAGGGCGCCGATCGCATCGCGGTTGGTCTGCAGGATCTGCTCCAGGGTCGCGGCCGCGCGTCGGACGTCCCCGGTGGCATCCCGAGCAGTGGCCATGATCCGGTTGATCTCGGGGGTCTGATCCCTGATGGCCTCCGCGGTCGTGGCGACGTCCGCCACGATCTGGCGGATGTCGCCGCGATTTCGGCTCAGCTCCTCGTCGATGCTGGTCAATACGCCGGCCAGGCGGTCGACCATGTCCGGCAACCGCATGGCGATATCGCCGGCGCTTTGCTGCAGCTGCTCGAGGCCGGAAGGGATGGTCGGTATCTCGGGGTAAGGCTCATCGCCGCCCACCAGCCGCGCCGGCGCATCGGGGTGGAAGTCGAGATTGACGAAGAGCAGCCCCGTGAGCAGGCTCTGCGACTGCAACTGCGCGCGCAATCCGCCTTCGATCAGTCGGTCGGTGTCGTCCGCGACCATCTGCTCCGCTCCGGCGAGCTGGATCTGCGTCGGGTCGAACTCGATGATCACAGGTATCCGCGCGCTCACCTCCTCGGGGTCGAAGATCACCCTGATGTCGGTCACCTGCCCGATGCTCACGCCGCGGAAGTCGACCGGCGCGCCGACCCGCAGACCTTTGACCGATCCCGGGAAGTAGGCCACGTACTGGTTGCGCTGGACGAACCAGCCGGCGCCGCCGTACACCAGCAGCCCGATCACGATCAGGGCGATCGCGCCGATGACGAAGGCGCCGATCACCGCTGGATTGGCCTTGCTCATTCGCTGATCGCCTCCCGGCCGCGCCTGGGCTGGCTCATGGTCCCATCAGATGCCCAGCGCATTGTAGATCAAGGTCAGGATCGCCATCGTCACCACGATGAACACGATCGAGGTCACCACCGCCGAGGTCGTCGCCTGACCGACCGCGGCCGAGCTGCGCCCGCATTGCATGCCCTTGAGACACCCGGCGACGGCGACCACCACCCCATAGGCCGCGGCCTTGATCAGCCCGCCGATGAAGTCGATCAGGCGGATCCCCTGCTCGGTCTCCTGCAGATAGGTGATCAGCGGCAGGTCCAGGAACGTCACGCCCACGAACGCACCGCCCATGATGCCCATCAGATTGGCATACAGGCAGAGCAGCGGGGTCATCGCCATCAGCGCCAGCATGCGCGGCAGGACCAGGAATTCCATCGGCGAGAAGCCGAGGGTCGAAAGCGCGTCGATCTCCTCGTTGACCTGCATGGTGCCGAGCTGCGCCGCGAACGCGGCGCCGGTGCGCCCGGCCAGGATGATGCCGACCATCATCGCCGCCATGTCCCGCGCCATGCCGATGCCGACCAGATCGGCGACGTAGATCTGGGCGCCGAACTGCAGCAACTGAATCGAGCCCAGGAACGCCAGAATGACGCCGACCAGGAAGCTGACCAGGCTGATGATGGGCAGCGCTTCGGCCCCGACCTGCTGAATGATCAGCATCAGGTCGGAGCGGCGAAAGCGCGCCCGGCCGCGCAGGAGCCGGCCGAACGCGAGCGTGACCTCGCCGAGGA
>JBOHKK010000099.1:0-17489 GCA_050729115.1 Geminicoccaceae bacterium
ATCCGCAGGGGTCTGCCGCACGGGATCGACCCGGAGAGCGTCGCGCACGGCGGGGCGTTCCTCGCCGCCGCCTTCGCGGCGAGCGGCGCCGGCGCGGGTCAACGGTTTTTTTCTGCATGAGGAGGCATTAGGCAGGTATGACGGAACGGCGCCGAGGCGCGAGAAGACGTTCGGACGTAGCTGTCGAGACGCTCCGAAAGCTCAATCTTGGGCTCGACGAGACCGTCAATCTAATGGAATGGCTGGCGGTTGACATGGACGTCCTGGCTCGCTCGGTCTTCTCAAGCGCGCAATGCGGTGATCTAGGGCGAAAGGTTCTGGACAAATTGCCGCGGCTGGCCGGGCTGGGAATCACCAAGAAGCTTGCGGCAGTGGGCGCTGCCGTGGCGAGCGTGTCACGTGACCCGGACCATCACCTGCATCGTACTCTGCTAAACCATCGCTGCGACATCGTAAGGCAGTGGGCCGTATATGCCCTCCATGCGCTCCCCGGCTTACCCTCAGCGGAGCGGCTTACCCGAACAAGGCACTTCGCTGCCGATCACAACATGACCGTTCGTGAATGTGCTTGGATGGCATTTCGCCCGCACCTTGCTATTGACTTGGACGATGGGATCAACCGTCTGCAAGCATGGGTTGAGGACGCTGACCCCAATGTGCGTCGGTTCGCCATTGAGGTCACCAGGCCGCGAAGCGTGTGGGGCCAGCACCTCTCAATGCTGAAGCGCGAGCCCCAGAAGTGCCTGCCTCTCTTAGAACCGGTAAGCGCTGACCTCAGCAGATACGTCCGCACCGCAGTTGCCAACTGGCTGAATGACGCGAGCAAGAGCCGGCCAGAATGGGTCTTGGATCTCTGCGAGGCGTGGTCTACCCATGCGAACCCGCGCACGCAGTGGATAGTCGGCCGCGCGCTTCGAAGCTATCGTCGTGCGGCGGAAGGTCGCCAGTATCACCTGATCTAAAAGTTGTCCCTAGACCTAGGACCTATATGCTGATATATAGCTATATATAGTACCCGCAAACGGTCGGAACGGAAGGTGGCTGAATCGCTAGGTACGGGTAGGTCCAAGAAGCTGCTGGTCGAGCTTGACGACGTCCTGCGGCAATCGCTGGAGGCGTTTTGCGAGGCCCACTACGACGCCCCGCAGGTCTCGATCGTCCGTGAGGCACTGAAGACGTTCATCGAGACCCAACTCGAAGCCGAACCGGTGATGCGCAAGAGGTACGAAGCCGCGATGGCCCAGAGGCGGACGGGGATCCGCGACAAGCTGAGGGTTGTGGACCTTAATGCGAAAGGAGAGTGAGGACGCCATGCTCACTGCAACCGTATCGGGCAGCTTCCACCGGCACATGACGGCGATCTACACTGCCGTCGGCGAACTCACCGCGAAAGGGGTGAAGGTCCTTTCACCGTCAGATCCAAGGGTCGTCGATCATCTGGGGGAGTTCCTCTTCGTCGCGAGCGATCGTCTGCGGTCGGTCCGACTGGTGCAGGATCGCCACCTACATTGCATTGCCGCTTCGTCCTTCCTGTGGTTGGTGACCCCGGATGGGTATGTCGGCCCTTCTGCGTCGTTGGAGATAGGCTTCGCCACCGCTGCGCGAGTGCCCGTGTTTAGCGACACGCTTCCCAGCGACGTGACCATTCGCGAATATGTCACAAAGGTTGCGCACCTGGACGCTTGCGTCCAAGCAGCGCGCTTAGCAAAGGTCGACAGAGCGCCGACCGCTCATTTCCTAATCGACCCGGCCCAATCCGTCGAGATTCTACACGCCACCCTCGACCAGCTTTCGCCGGAATTTACTCGGTTGAACTTGCATCACTCCGACCGAGCCCGAACCGAACTCGCCTCTGCTCGTCGCATAGCAGCGGCAACCTTTGGGCTCACTCCAGACCCTTTCGATGTCTGATTCCAGCCCGTCCTCGTTTTCCGACCTCGCGGCGCTCCGGACATACCTAAACGTTCTCGGGATGCGTCAGGTCGCATCGCTTGGCTTCTACTACGATGAAAAGCTTCCAGGCTTCCATCACATGCACGAACGGCCTTCAAGGCCAAAAGCCCCGACCGCGAGCACATCCACGTGTCTGGTTTCCATCCTAAAAACCGGCAAGTGGGATCCCAAGCAACCTTGGGCTGCGAAAGCACCGGCTATCGCCTCTGGCCTTCTCCATCAAGATTGGAAAAGCGGTGGTCTGGACGTGGATAATCCATTCAGCGTGTCCTTCGTCCTTGAAGCAGTCACAGCTTTAGAGAGTGTCGACCCGCGTGTCGCTACCGCCCCCGCTGATCGGCAAAAGGTGGAGAAAGCTCAAGCTCTTCTCAAAGAATCTATTCGTGATGGCAGTGTCAGCCTCACAGTCGAGCGCCGGCCTTACCCGCCCTCCGCCTACCTGACCGAGCTAGTGGCTCGCGTTCTTGAAAGCCGTGCGCTGCTAGAAGACACCGTCAGGAGTAAAACCGCCGAATGGGCTTGGGGAGAAATCGATCATCAACTTGCGCTTTCTTTAGCCAAAAGCAAGAACACCGATATGTTTCATCTAATCTACAGCATCATTCTCGTAGCCAACGTCGGCGACCTTGAAAAAACAACACCGGACCAAAATCTAGTTCTTCAGGCAGCGTTGCAGAAATTTTTCGACGAGCAGTTGCCGGACGGAACGTGGCCTCGCAGCCGCCCTCTCTTCCATTATCCCGGCGTCGGTAACGCATACTGCTTCGAATATGAGATGCTTACGCAATTGCTCCAGAGCTCCAGCCTTCGAGACCGCCTCCTTCACTATTTATCCAATTTAAGTAAGGCGGCCTTTGCACTTGAGGACACAGCGTATCCACTCCCGGACGGTGGGCATGGTTGGGCATCCGGCCATCATCCACAGTTTCAGGGCCCCGAGTCCTGGTCCACGGCGTCCGCCTACCATTTTGCGTATGGTTTAGATCGTTTAGCCGCGGAGGCAATCCGGAAAGTCGTATTCGAGGATCTCCAGGTCCCGTACACACCACCGAGCCGTCCGCGGAGCGCCTATCAGGACTTCGCGCCCAAATTTCTCGATTCCCGATTCCCTTATCGAGGTCAGGAACGTTCTTTCAAGGAAGTCTTGTACAATGCATTTGTGCTACCGATCTCGACAGAGGCGTTGAAGGTCGAGGCTGGCGCGTCGATGTTGGAGCAAACGCCGACCTCTGCTATCCTTTTTGGGCCCCCTGGCACATCCAAAACCGTGCTCATGAGCCTCATCGCGCAATTCCTCAATTGGCCTCTACTTACCGTTGATCCTTCTTATTTCGTGCGAGGCGGCATGGACCGTCTGCAAGCCCAAGCTGAAATTCTGTTCAAGATGCTGGCTGCATCGGAAAGAATAGTGGTGCTTCTGGATGAATTCGATGAAATGGTTCGAGATAGAGCTGGATCTGACGAGATCTTAAGCAGATTTCTTACCACGTCAATGCTTCCAAAGCTGGCCACCGTAAACAAGTGGCGGCGTCTTGTGTTTGTTGTTGCAACAAACTACATAGACAAATTTGATCTCGCAATAACGCGAAGCGGTCGCTTTGATCTAATCGTACCGCTTATGCCACCAACACTGGATGAAAAGTTAAGGAACTGGCCGGAAATGGCGGATATGGCAGCTAAACTTACTGAACTCGATGTTCTGCAAAATGACGAAATAACAAAAAAACTGACGCGTTTAACTTACGATGAGTATAAGACTCTTAGGACAAGTATAATGGCATCGGAAACTGATGCGGCTGCCGCGACGCAGATCATTGCAAAGTCATCGTGTACGCTTGACCAAGTAGTAGATGGTCACAATGGCAAGACGTGGGCTGAGATTTGCGAAACCCAGATTCAAAACCGAACTCGAATCCCGGATCTGCCCGCTCCGTAATCTGTTCGAGGGGCACCACTGCCCACACGAATAGCCTTCGAGTCGCCGGGCCATATCAACGGAGCCACGCGAAGTAGTGTGGATGGATCATCCATGTTGCGGTCCGGCGCCGTACTGTCTCGGAGTACAGTGCTCAAGAGGAAGCCTAAAACCCGCGAATTGCGCAAGCCAAGCTACTCTGGGAGATTCTCAATCGGGAGGTCGGCGAGGCCGTCGGCCGGCGCGAAGCCGAAGATGCGGCCGTAGAATGCGAGCTCGGCGCGAAGCACCGTCTGGATGGTCTCGGCCTTGCGAAAGCCGTGCTGCTCGCCGGCGAAGGTGAGGTACGCGACCGGCAGGCCTTTGCGGCGGAGCGCCTCGACCATCAGCTGCGCCTGGTTCGGCGGCACGACCGCATCCTCCAGACCCTGAAAGAAGATGATCGGACACGACAGGCGCTCGACGTGGTGGATCGGCGAGCGCGCCCGATACAGCGCCGCGGCTTCCGGCCAGGGCCCGACCAGGCGATCAAGGTAGCGGCTCTCGAACTTGTGGGTCTCCTTGGCGAGCGCCTCGAGATCGCTCACGCCGTAGTGGCTCGCCCCGGCCCGGAACACGTCGTGGAAGGTCAACGCGCAGAGCGTGGTGTAACCGCCGGCGCTGCCGCCGGTGATCGCGAGGCGGCGGGCGTCCGCGCGCCCGTCGGCCACGAGCGCGCGGGCGGCGCTCACGCAGTCCGCGACGTCGACCTCGCCCCAGCGGCCGTTCAAGCGCTCGCGATAGGCGCGCCCGTAGCCCGTGCTGCCGCCGTAGTTCACGTCGCACAGCGCGAACCCGCGCGACGTCCAGAACTGGGTCGACAGCCGGAGCTCCGCGGACGTGCTGCCGGTCGGCCCGCCGTGACTCTTGACGATCAGCGGCGGCGCCTCGCCGGAAGGCGCCCGAAAGTCGGGGTTGGTCGGCGGATAGTAGAAGGCATGCGTGATCGCGCCGGTCTCGCTGGGACAGGTGATGCTCTCGGGCACCGCCAGATAGGCCGGATCGACGGGAAGCTCGCCGGCGAGGCCGAGCTCGCTGACGCGGCCGTTTTCCGGGTTCAGCAAGACGATCGCGGCCGGCGCGTCGGGGCGGCCGGCCCGCATGATCGCCCGCCCGTCCTCGATCATGAGCCCCGAGAGCTCGGTATAGGGCATGCCCACCCGATCCAGCCCACCGGCGGCCACGTCGATCGTGCCGAGGTGCCAGCGGCCGTCCTCGCTGAAGCACGCGAGGACGGTCGCCGGATCGAGGAATCCGTACCAACGCATGCCGAACGCCCAGGCCGGTCCGGCAAATTCGGCAGACCTCGGGCAGACGGCGCGCGTGGTGCCGTTCTCGGCGCAGTACAGGTTCCACCAGCTACTTCTGTCCGACACGAAATACAGCTTGCCATCCGGTGACCAGGCCGGTTGCACGATCGCCTCGCGCTCGCCGCCCGCGACCTGGCGAACGTCGCGGAGGCCGCCGTCGGCGCTGATTTCGGCAGACCAGAGCCGGGTGCCGTCCCAGGGCATGTTGGGATGGTCCCAGGACAGCCAGGCCAGACGATCGCCATCCGGGCCGAGCCGGGGTGAGCTGAAGAAGTCGTGGCCGGCCATCAGGACGCGGCCGTCGTCGTCGCCGGACAGGTCGAGGCCGACGATGGTGTTGACCGCCGCGCCCGCCGCCCGATGGTCCTCCCGGATCGCGAGCACGCGTTCGCGGGCCAGGTCCGGCTCGAGATCCGCGTAGCGCAGTCGGCCCTCGCTCGCCGAGGTCAGCGGCCGCGGCGCCGCGCCGTCCTCGATCCGGTACAGGCGCTGGTCGGCGAAGTTGACGGCGACGATCACCCCGCCCGCCACGGCATAGGCGCCGCCCCCGTACTCGTGCACGCGGGTGCGCACGCTGAACGGCGCCGGGGTCAGGTCCTGGCTGGCCCCCTGCGGCGTCCGCCGGACCAGCACCGTGCGCCCCGCTTCCTGGGGCCGGGCCTCGAGCCAGTAGCTGCAGCCGCGATCCAGGCTCGGCTGGGCGAGCCCGACCTGCCCCGCAGTGATGGCCTCGGCGGTGATCGGAGAGGCCCAGGTTCCATAGCCGGCAAGCCTCGTCATCGCTACCCTTCCGTTGCTCCGGAGCGGTACACTAAAGACCCTGACGCGGCCGGACCAGCACCGAAATGTTCTTGTTATGTTCTGCAAGCGCGGCTAGGTTGGGTGCATGTCAGGAGGCGTCGACCGGCACACGGTGCACAAGGGGCGCGGCGCGACCTTCAATCCCAAGGTCCGCTTCGAGAGCGCCGAGCTCGATCCGTTCGACGATGGCTGGGGATCGCTGGCGCGGGCGCGCGCGGACGATCCGCCGCCGCGCACCGAGGTCACACCCGATGCCAGCCGCAGCGTGATCGTGCGCAACACGTCGCCGGACATTCCCTTCGACCGGTCGATCAACCCCTATCGCGGCTGCGAGCATGGCTGCGTGTATTGCTACGCCCGGCCGACCCACGCGTATCTTGGCCTCTCGCCCGGCCTCGATTTCGAGACCAGGTTGCGCGCCAAATTCGACGCGGCGACGCTGCTCGAGCGCGAGCTTGCCAGGCCCGGCTACCGCTGCCAGCCCATCGCGCTCGGCACCAACACCGACCCCTACCAGCCGGTGGAGCGGCGGCTGCAGATCACGCGCGGCATCCTCGAGGTGCTCGCCCGCTGCCGCCATCCCGCCACCATCGTGACCAAGTCGGCGGCGGTGGTCCGCGATCTCGATCTGCTGGCGCCGATGGCGCGCCAGGACCTGGTCCGGGTCGCCATCTCGATCACCACGCTCGATGGCGATCTCGCGCGCCGGCTCGAGCCGCGCGCCGCCGCACCCCATCGGCGTCTGCAGGCGATCGGGCGGCTCTGCGACGCCGGCGTGCCGACCGCGGTCATGGTCGCGCCGATCATCCCGGCGCTCACCGATCACGAGATCGAGCGGATCCTGGAAGCCGCCGTTGCCGCGGGCGCGAGCTCCGCCGGCTACGTGCTCCTGCGCCTGCCGCACGAGGTCAAGGAGCTGTTCGAGCGCTGGCTCGAAGCCCATGCGCCGGCGCGCGCTGCCCACGTCCTGTCGCTCGTGCGCCAGTGCCGGGGCGGGCGGCTGTACGATGCCACCTTCGGCCGGCGCATGCGCGGGGAAGGGCCGTATGCCGAGCTGATCGCGCGCCGGATCGCCACCGCCAAGCGCCGGCTCGGGCTGAGCGCCGAGTCGCGGTCGCTGAGCACCGACCTGTTCGCGCCGCCCGCTCCCGCCAGTGGGCAGCTGCGTCTGCTCTGAGACCCTGATCACGAGACCTTTCCGCAGCCTGCGGCCGTAAATTTAGGTCGCTTCTAAAGAAGCGTGCAGCGGACGGGTTTTCCTAAGGAATCGGGGTTGACATTCGCCTCCGAGGGGGCACATTAGCAGCGATACGGGACCGATCCGGTCCCTTTTTACCGAAGGACGAATGGCGTGATCCGGCTGAGCAGACTGGCGGATTATGGGATTGTGGTGATGACCCACCTGGCGCGTCATCCCGACCGGCAGCAGACGGCGCCGGAGATCGCTGCGCAGAGTCACCTGCCCCTGCCGACGGCGAGCAAGATCCTGAAGAGTCTGGTCCGCGCAGGTCTTCTGATCTCGCATCGCGGGGTCAAGGGTGGCTACGGTCTGGCACGGCCGGCCTCAGCGATCAGCGTGGCCGACGTGATCGTCGCGCTGGAGGGTCCGATCGCGCTCACGGCGTGCGTCGAGCATGGGCCGGGTGACTGCGACATCGAGGCCTTGTGTCCGGCGCGTGCCAACTGGCAGCGGATCAACGACGCGATCCGGCACGCGCTCGAAGGCATTAGCATGGAAGAGATGGCGCACTCGGTGCCGGCCGCATTCGCCATGCCCTTGGAGGTTCTGGCGGATCGGCCGATGGCCAAGGCCGGGCGTGAGATGCAGGGCGGGCTGATGCCGGCCGCCAGCCGCGTGATCGCGGCCCAGGCGAAGTAAGGCGGCAACGCCGAAAGGAGTTGGAGAACCGATGGCGACAGCGCTCGAGACGGTCCAGAACTACGCCGGCCACGAATATAAGTACGGCTTCTTCACCGAGATCGAATCTGACATCGTGCCGAAGGGGTTGGACGACGATGTCGTCCGGATGATCTCGGCGAAGAAGCACGAGCCGGCCTGGATGACCGAGTGGCGACTGAAGGCGCTCGCCCGCTGGCGGACCATGGACGAGCCGACCTGGGCAAAGGTCGCGTATCCGCCGATCGATTTCCAGGCGATCAGCTACTATGCGGCGCCCAGGTCCGATGACGATCGGCCGAAGAGCCTGGATGAGGTCGATCCCGAGCTGCTGCGCACCTACGAGAAGCTCGGCATCCCGGTCAGGGAACAGGAGGTGCTCGCGGGGGTGGCGGTCGACTACGTGTTCGACAGCGTCTCGGTCGCGACCACGTTCAAGAAGAAGCTCGGGGAACTCGGCGTCATCTTCTGCTCGATCTCGGAGGCGCTGCAGGAGCATCCGGAGCTGGTGCGGCGCTATCTCGGCTCGGTGGTGCCCCAGGGCGACAACTTTTTCGCGGCCCTGAATTCCGCGGTGTTCACGGACGGTTCCTTCGTCTACGTGCCCAAGGGGGTGCGCTGTCCGATGGAGCTCTCGACCTACTTCCGGATCAACGCCGCCCAGACCGGGCAGTTCGAGCGGACCCTGATCATCGCCGACGAGGGCGCCTACGTCAGCTACCTGGAGGGTTGCACGGCGCCGCAGCGCGACGAGAACCAGCTGCACGCCGCCGTGGTCGAGCTGATCGCCCTGGACGACGCCCAGATCAAGTATTCGACCGTGCAGAACTGGTATCCCGGCGATCGCGAGGGGCGCGGCGGCATCTACAACTTCGTGACCAAGCGCGGCGCCTGCCGTGGCCACCGCTCCAAGATCTCTTGGACCCAGGTCGAGACCGGCTCGGCGATCACCTGGAAATATCCGAGCTGCATCCTGCAGGGCGACGAATCCAGCGGCGAGTTCTACTCGGTCGCGCTGACCAACAACCATCAGCAGGCCGACACCGGCACCAAGATGGTGCACATCGGCAAGAACACCCGCTCGCGGATCGTCTCCAAGGGCATCTCGGCGGGCCGGAGCAACAACACCTATCGCGGCCTCGTGCGGGTGTTGAAAGGCGCCGAGAATGCGCGCAACCACACCCAGTGCGATTCGATGCTGCTCGGCGATCGCTGCGGCGCCCACACGGTGCCGTACATCGAGGTGAAGAACCCCTCGGCCCGGGTCGAGCACGAGGCGACCACCTCGAAGATCAGCGACGACCAGATGTTCTACTGCCGGCAGCGCGGGCTGTCGGACGAGGACGCGGTGGCGTTGATCGTCAACGGCTTCTGCAGGGAGGTGATGCAGGAGCTGCCGATGGAGTTCGCGGTCGAGGCGCAGAAGCTGCTGGCGATCAGCCTGGAAGGCAGCGTCGGCTGAGCCGGGAGCGGGCCGCCGGGCGCGGCCGCCATCCCGCGAGATCAACGAGAAGTGAGCTTGAGGAACGTATGCTGAGGATCAAGGACCTGCACGTCTCGGTCGACGACCAGGAGATTCTGCGAGGCGTCGACCTGGAGGTCGGCGCCGGTGAAGTCCATGCCATCATGGGCCCCAACGGTTCGGGCAAGAGCACGCTCGCCTACATCCTCGCCGGCCGCGACGGCTACGAGGTGACCGGCGGCGAGATCCTCTACGACGGCGAGGACCTGTTGGCGATGGCGCCGGAGGAGCGCGCGGCCGCGGGCGTTTTCCTCGCCTTCCAATACCCCGTGGAGATCCCCGGGGTGGCCAACATGTACTTCCTGCGCACCGCGCTCAATGCCCTGCGCCGGGCCCGTGGTCAGGAGGAGATCGACGCCGCGCGCTTCTTGAAGCTCGTGCGCGACAAGGCCAAGCTGGTCGGGGTCAAGCAGGAGCTGCTGAAGCGAAGCGTGAATTTCGGGTTCTCCGGCGGCGAGAAAAAGCGCAACGAGATCCTGCAGATGGCGGTGCTCGAGCCCCGGCTCGCGGTGCTCGATGAGACCGATTCCGGGCTCGACATCGACGCCTTGCGGACCGTCGCCGACGGCGTCAACAGCCTGCGCCGCCCCGAGCGGGCGATCGTGGTGATCACCCACTATCAGCGGCTGCTCGACTACATCGTGCCCGATCGGGTCCATATCCTGGTGGATGGCCGGATCGCTCGCTCGGGCGGCCCTGAGCTCGCCCTCGAGCTCGAGGAGTCCGGCTACGGTGCCTTCGGCCACGTGGCCGCGCAGGCGGTGGCGTGAGCCATGGCGACGACGGCTCGCTCGATCGTCCCCGAGGCGCGCTACGCCGCGCTGTTCGGGACCGCGCTGCCGCAGCTGCCCGGCGCCCGGCACGCCGCGATCCGGCGCCTGCGCGAGGCGAGTTTCGATCGGTTCATGACTTTGGGTTTTCCCGGACCCAAGTCCGAGGCGTGGAAGTACACCTCGGTCGGGCCGCTGGCGCGAGCGCGGTTCGACCTGGCGCCGCGGCTCGAGCTGCGCCGCGCCGATGTCCAGCCGTATCTGGTCCGCGGCGCCAGGTGCCTGGTGTTCCTCAACGGCCGTTTTGCGGCTCACCTGTCGGACGACGAGACGGTCGCTGACGGCGTGACGGTGTGCAGCCTCGCGGCCGTTCTGGAGCGCGGTGATCCGACGGTGCTCGATGCCGTTGCCGACACCGATTCGGGGCGCGCGTTCAGCGCGCTGAACGCGGCCCTGGCCGCGGATGGCTGCTTGATTCGCCTGGGCGACGGGGTTGCGCTGGACCGGCCGGTGCAACTCCTGTTCATGAGCGTCGATCGGGACCCGCCGGCGGTGCTCAACCCCCGCAACGTCGTGATCGTCGGGGACGGCGCGCGCCTGAACCTGATCGAATCCCACGTGATGCCGGATGGCGGCCGCAGTCTGACCAACCTGGTCAACCACGTCGTCGTCGGCCGCGGCGCCGAGCTGCGCCACGACCGGTTGCAGACCGGCGCCGCCGGGGGGACGCTCATCGGGCAGACGCACTACGGCATTTCGGCAGACGCGCGGCTGACGCAATCGCTGGCGACCCTTGGCGGTGCGCTGGTGCGCAACGAGATCCGCGCCGTGATGCAGGGCGGGGGCAGCGCGGCGACGCTGAACGGCCTGTACTTCACGCGGGACCATCAGCACGTCGACAACCACATTCTGGTCGACCACGCCGCGCCCGGCAGCACCAGCGATCAGTTTTACAAAGGCATCCTGGACGACCACTCGCAGGGCGTGTTCGCCGGCAAGATCGTGGTCCGGCGCGACGCCCAGAAGACCAACGCCTATCAGAGCAACAACAACCTGCTTCTGTCATCTGACGCGGAGATCGATACCAAGCCGGAGCTCGAGATCTTTGCGGACGACGTCAAATGCTCGCATGGCGCGACCGCGGGCGAGCTCGACGAGCGCGAGCTGTTCTATCTGCGCTCGCGCGGGCTGGACGTCGCCACCGCGCGGAGCGTCCTGACCTTTGCCTTCGCCGGCGAGGTTCTGGAGCGATTCGGCAATCCGGCGATCGCCCAGCAGGCCAAGGCGGGTCTGCTCGCTCGGTTGCCGGGCGGCGAGGCTTTGGGGGAGCTGGCATGATCCAGGCGGCGGTGCTCGCAAGCCCCGACCACCGGTTCGATCCGGCGCGGGCACGGCTCGACTTTCCCTGCCTGCACCAGACCGTGCACGGCCGGCCCCTGGTCTACCTCGATTCGGCAACGAGCGCTCAGAAGCCGCAGGTGGTGATCGATGCCCTGGCCGGGGTGCTGCGCCATGACTACGCCAACATCCATCGCGGCGTGCACGCGCTGAGCGAGCGGGCGACCGACCTGCACGAGGGCGCGCGCGAGAAGGTTCGCGCCTTCATCAACGCCGCGGACCGGCGTGAAGTGGTGTTCACGCGCGGCGGCACCGAGGGCATCAATCTGGTCGCGCAGAGCTACGTGCGCCCGCGCGCCGCGCCCGGCGACGAGGTGCTGATCACCACGATGGACCACCACGCCAACATCGTGCCCTGGCAGCTGCTGCGCGAGCAGATCGGGTTGAAGCTCGTGGTCGCGCCGATCAACGACGAGGGCGAGCTCCTGTTCGATGCCATGGCCGAGCTGATCACCGCGCGTACCCGACTGGTCTCGGTGCCCTGGGTGTCGAATGCGCTCGGCACGATCAATCCGGTGCACGACATCGTCGCTCTCGCCCATGAGCGCGGGGTGCCGGTTCTGATCGACGCCTGCCAGGCGGTGCAGCACATCCCCGTCGACGTGCGCGAGCTCGACTGCGACTTCCTGGTGTTCTCCGGGCACAAAGTGTACGGGCCGTCCGGGATCGGCGTGCTGTACGGCAAGGCCGGGCTGCTGGACGCGATGCCGCCGTACCAGGGCGGCGGCGACATGATCCTCAGCGTCAGCTTCGAGCGGACCGAGTTCAACGAGCTGCCCTACAAGTTCGAGGCCGGGACCCCGGCGATCGAGGCCGCGGTCGGTCTCGGCGCCGCCCTCGACTATCTCCTCGGGCTCGGGATCGAGCGGGTTGCCGCGCACGAAGCCGATCTGCTCGCCGACGCGACGCGCACCCTGCAGCAGATCCCCGGGCTGCGCATCGTGGGCACGGCGCGGCAGAAGTCGAGCGTGATGTCGTTCGTCATGAACGATCTCCACCCCCACGACATCGGCACCCTGCTCGACCTCGACGGCATCGCCGTGCGTACCGGCCATCACTGCGCCATGCCGGTCATGGCGCGGCTCGGCGTCACCGCGACCGCCCGCGCGTCGATCGGCCTTTACAATACGCGGGACGACATCGAGGCGCTGGCCACGAGCCTGCGCCGAATCGCAGCGATGTTCTGAGGGGGCGTCCATGAGCGAGCAATCCCGGCTGGACCAAGCCACGGAATTTTTGTCTGCCGCGCCGGCAGACGCAGCGCGCCGGATGGCGGTCGACCGTCTCGGCGACCAGGTCATCGAGGCGCTCCGGACGGTTTACGATCCGGAGATTCCGGTCAACATCTTCGAGCTCGGGCTGGTCTACAAGATCGATGTGGACGACCACGACGCGGTGCACATCGACATGACCCTGACCTCGCCGATGTGCCCCGTCGCCGAGACCCTGCCGGACGAGGTGAAATCCAAGGTCGAGGCGGTCGACGGCGTCAAAGGCGCCACCGTCAACGTGGTCTGGGATCCGCCCTGGAATCCCAGCATGATGACCGAGGAGGCGCAGCTGGAGCTGGGCATCATCTATTAGGCCGCCGGCGACGCGTCTGCCAGTTCAGGCATTTCGGCAGACGCGGTTGCCTCAGGTCAGACGCCGGACCAGCCCATCGAGTTGCTCCAAGGAGCGGTATTCGATGCTGAGCGTGCCGCCTTTGGCCTTCGGCTGGACTCTGACCGGCAGCCCGAGCCGGCTCGAAAGGTCGTGCTCCAACGCCATGGTGTCGGCGTCGCGTTGCCCCTGACTGCCGGACCTGATCGCCTGGCGCTCGTTGCGGACCAGGGTCTCGGTCTGACGGACGTTGAGCCCGCGGGCGACCACCTGACGCGCCAGCGGCGTCGGGTCGCGGGCGCCGAGCAGCGCCCGGGCGTGGCCCGCGGACAGCTGACCGCCATCGAGCATCGCCCTCAGCGGCCCGGGCAGGCCGAGCAGCCTGATCAGGTTGGCGATGTGGCTGCGGCTCTTGCCCAGGCTCTGCGCCAGCTCGTCCTGGGTGTGGCCGAATTCGTCGATCAGTCGCCGGTAGCCTTCGGCCTCCTCGAGCGGCGTGAGGTCCTGGCGCTGCACGTTCTCGAGCAGCGCCACCTCCAGAGCTTCGCGGTCGGACAGGGCGTACACGACCACGGGCAGCTCGTGGCAGCCGGCCAGCTGGGCGGCGCGCCAGCGCCGCTCGCCGGCGACGATCTCGTACTGCTCGGCGTCGTTGGGCACGCGCCGGACCAGAAGCGGTTGCATCACGCCCTTGACGCGGATCGAGTCGGCGAGCGCCGCCAGCTCGCCCTCGCCGAAATGTCGTCTCGGTTGGAGCGCGGAGGGGCGCAAGAACTCGATCGGCACCGTACGCGCGCCTTCCGCCAGCGCCGCGGCGCCGCCGAGCAGCGCCGAGAGCCCCATGCCCAATCCGCGCTTGCGCGGGCTGGGGCGGGATTCCGTGCCGATCTGGCTCATAGCGCCGCTTCCGCCAGTTGCTCGCGCCGCAGCACTTCGCCCGCCAACTGCACATAGGCCTGCGCGCCGGGGCAGCGGAAATCGTAGAGCAGTACAGGCATCCCGTGCGATGGCGCTTCCGAGACCCGCACGTTGCGGGGGATGACGGTCTCGTAGACGCGCTTTCCGAGAAAGCTGCGGACGTCGGTTGCGACCTGCTGGGCGAGGTTGTTGCGCCGGTCGAACATCGTGAGCAGCACGCCCTGGACCTCGAGCTGCGCATTGAAGCTGCGGCGCACCCGATCGACCGTCCGCAGCAACAGGCTCAAGCCCTCGAGCGCGAAGAACTCGCACTGCAGCGGCACCAGGACCGCGCGGGCGGCGACCAGGGCGTTGACCGTCAGCAGGCCAAGCGAGGGCGGGCAGTCGATCAGAACGTAGTCGTAGTCCTTGTCGGCGGCGGTAAGCGCGTCTTTGAGGCGATATTCGCGCCGCGGCCGCTCGACCAGCTCGAGCTCGGCGGCGGACAGATCGACCACCGACGGCACCAGGGCGAAGCCCGGGATCTGGGTGCGCAAAACGGCTTCGGCGAGCTTCGCTTCCCCGAGGATCAGGTCGTAGCTGGTGATGCGGCGCGCCGCGCTCTGGACCCCGAGGCCGGTGCTGGCGTTGCCCTGTGGGTCGATGTCGATCAACAAGACCGTCTTGCCGCACGCCGCGAGCGCCGTGCCGAGGTTGATCGCCGTGGTCGTCTTGCCGACGCCGCCCTTCTGGTTGGCGATCGCGACGACCCGACCAAGCTGCGGCGGCCTAGGATTGACGATCACGCGCACGGCAGACTCCACGCAACGCGAGCACGACCCCGCTCGGGTGCGACAGGCTTGGCAACCTTTCGGCCACCATATGCCAGCTTATTCGCGCCTGGGTCAATTCGTGCTCGACCGACCCGCCCTTCAAAAACAGACAGACGCTGTGTGACGACACGAACGGTTCGACCAGCTGGAGCAGGCGGGGCAGCCGAGCAAGCGCCCGCGTGGTGACCACATCCGCGGGCCAGGGGGGCAGGTGCTCGATCCGCTCGGCGTGGACCGCCACCGCCGCGCCGGTGGCGCGGGCCACTTCGCGCAGGAACTGCGCCTTGCGCCGGTCGCTCTCGATCAGGTGCACCCCCGATACCCCGAGCAAGGCCAGAACCATCCCTGGGAAGCCGGCGCCACTGCCGACATCGATGCAGCTCCTCGCCGCGCTCGGGACCAGGGGCGCAAGCTGTGCGCAATCCAAAAAATGGCGACGCCAGGGATCGGCGAGGGTGGCGGCGCCGACCAGATTGATCGTCGGTTGCCAGCGGCGCAGCAGCCCCAGATAAACCGTCAGCCGCTCCAACGTTTCACGTGAAACATCCAGCAGATCGCCAAACGCCTCGCAGCTCAGCGGCCGTTCGGCCATCGCTCAGGCCGCCCGTCGGGCATGCCGGAACAGCAGCGTGAGGGCGGCCGGGGTGATGCCCGGCATCCGCGCCGCGGCACCAAGCGTCGGCGGCCTGACTTCGCGCAAGCGGGCGCGCACCTCGCGGCTGAGTCCCGGGATGGCGTCGAGATCGAGATCGCGCGGCAGGACCAGGGCGTCATCGGCGCGCAACGCCGCGATGTCGGCCTCCTGGCGAGGCAGATAGCTCGCGTAGCGGGCCTCGATCTCCAGCTGCTCGGCAATGTCGCGGCGCACGCGGCCGAGCTCGGGCCAGATCGCTGCGAGGCGCGCGACGTCGACATCGGGCAGCCGCAGAAGCTGCAGAGCGCTGCGCGCCACGCCGTCCAGCTTCACCTCGATGCCGTGACGCTGCGCCGCGCTCGGGCTGAGACGGCGCTCGCTCAAGAGCCCGACGGCCTGCGACAGCGCCGCCTGCTTG
This sequence comes from Geminicoccaceae bacterium, assembly GCA_050729115.1. Taxonomy (GTDB): domain Bacteria; phylum Pseudomonadota; class Alphaproteobacteria; order Geminicoccales; family Geminicoccaceae; genus JBKPNX01. Next base: position 15,990 of record JBOHKK010000099.1, read on the forward strand.
GCGGCGAACGCCCGGCTGCGCTCGGCCCCGACCACGCCGATCCGGACGCCTTTGGGCGTCAGCCGGAAATCCGCATTGTCTGCCCGCAGCGTCAGCCGATATTCCGCCCGCGACGTGAACATGCGGTACGGCTCGCTCACCCCTTGCGTGGTCAGGTCGTCGATCAGCACGCCGATGTAGCCGTCGGCGCGGTCGAGCGTGAAGCCCTGGCCGCCGGCGGCGCCGAGCGCGGCATTGATCCCCGCGATCACCCCCTGTGCCGCCGCTTCCTCGTACCCGGTCGTGCCATTGATCTGCCCGGCCAGAAACAGCCCCGGCACGCGCCGCGTTTCCAGCGTCGGGTCGAGCTCGCGTGGGTCGACGTGATCGTACTCGATGGCGTAGCCCGGGCGCAGCATCCGCGCCCGCTCCAGCCCCGGAACGGTCGCCAGCAGCGCCGCCTGGACCGCGCGCGGCAGTGACGTCGAGATACCGTTCGGATAGACCGTCGGATCGTCCAGTCCCTCCGGCTCGAGAAAGACCTGATGGCGCGGGCGTTCCACAAAGCGCACGACCTTGTCCTCGATCGACGGGCAGTAGCGGACCCCGGTCCCCGCAATCCGCCCGGCGTACATCGGTGAGCGGTGGAGATTGGCCCGGATCAGCTCGTGCGATGCCGGCGTCGTGCCGGTAACCGCACATTCGATTTGGGGATTGGTCAGCGCGCGGGTCAGGTAGGAGAAGGGCTCGGGGCAGGCGTCGCCGGGCTGCCGGGCGAGCGCGCCGTAGTCGATGGTTCGTCCGTCCAACCTCGGCGGCGTGCCGGTCTTCAACCGCCCGAGGCCGAAGCCGAAGGCCGCCAGCCGGCGCGCCAGCCCAACCGCGGCCGGATCGCCGGCGCGGCCTGCGGGCCAGCGTTCCAGCCCAAGGTGGATCTCGCCGCGCAGGAACGTGCCGGTGGTCAGCACTACCGCGCCCGCGCGCCACCTGCGACCATCGGCGGCGACGACGCCGGCGATCCGTCCCGCCCGATCCAGCACCAGATCCTCGACCGGGCGCGCCTCGATGCTCACCCCGGGCTGCTGCTCGAGCAGGCGCGCGATCGCATGGCGATACAGCGTCCGATCCGCCTGCGCGCGCGGGCCACGCACCGCCGGCCCCTTGCTGCGATTGAGGACGCGAAACTGAATGCCCGCCCGATCGATGGCGCGACCCATCAGGCCGTCGAGGGCATCGACCTCGCGCACCAGGTGGCCGCGGCCGAGGCCGCCGATCGCCGGGTTGCACGACATCACCCCGATCGTGGCCCGCTTGTGGGTGAGCAGCAGGGTCCGCGCGCCGATGCGCGCGCTCGCGGCCGCGGCCTCGCATCCGGCATGGCCGCCGCCGATGACCACGACGTCGAAGCTTGCCATCGTGTGTGTTTGTAGGACGCGCGGCGCGTCCGTCAACACCGTGATCGGCCGCCCGGGGCCGGCGTTCATCGGCTACGGCGTCGGCCCCGCGCCAGCGTCTGCGCAC
>JBOHKK010000100.1:0-17484 GCA_050729115.1 Geminicoccaceae bacterium
CGACCGCCTTGGCGGCCGCGCCCTGGGTGATGCGCTCGTGCTCGACCAGCACGATCGCGCGCCGCCGCAGCGCCTCCTGTGCCGCCCTGCCGATGCTGCGAAAGTCCCGCGCTTGCATGCCCTAGGCCTAGCACATGTCCATCCAAATGTCAGGTATATTTATGGGAGATTAATAACGAGGCCAGTGCTCAGCTTCGGTCGCCCTCGGTGCGGCGGCTGGGTCGATGTCGAACTCCCGCCGTCATCCTGGTATTGCGCATCGGTGCCTACCATCCCCGCTGCGACGCGTCACCATTCATGCCCTCAGCCGGTTCAGCTTTGCTGCTCAAAAACGGCTTGCTTGAGCATCTGCCAGATCTCGCGCCTGATCTCGATGAACCTGGGCTCCCCCTTGATGTCCTCGTTCCGGGGGCGGGGAAACGGAACCTGAACATCCATGCAGATGCGGGCCGGCCGTGGCGAGAGGACGATGATCCGATCCGCCAGGTAGATCGCTTCCTCGATGCTGTGCGTGACGAAGATCACCGTCTTCTTTTCCGTATCGAAGATCCGCAACAGCTCGTCCTGAAGCAGATCGCGCGTCTGGATATCGAGCGCGCCGAACGGCTCATCCATGAGAAGGACGTCCGGCTTCACGGCAAGGGCACGCGCAATCCCCACGCGTTGCTGCATTCCGCCGCTCAATTGATGCGGGTATGCGTCCTCGAAGCCCGTCAGGCCCACGAGGTCGATATAGTGCTGTCCGATCTGCAGCCGTTCGCGCCGCCCCACGCCGCGGACTTCCAGCCCGAAGGTGATGTTCTCGATTGCGGTGCGCCAGGGAAAGAGATCGAAGCTTTGGAACACCATCGCCCGTCCCGGGCCCGGGCCGGTGGCTTTTGCGCCGTCGACAAGGATCGTGCCGGAGTCCGGTGACTCCAGCCCGTCGATGATCCGCAGCAGGGTGGACTTGCCGCATCCGCTCGGGCCGACGATGACGAGGAAATCCAGATCCGCAACCTCGAAGGAAAGCGAATCGAGGACCAGGAGGCCGGATGCGCCATCGCGATCGAATCGTTTGGTGACGCTTGCCACCGCGAGCTTGGGAACCGGCGCGGCGGCAGGCGCCTTCGACTCGTCACGATGCGCGATGAAGGGCGCCTGCACCTCTCACTCGATCCATTTTCCGATGTGCCCAAACCTGTCGTAGCGCTCGTACACCGTCTGACGGTCGTCGCCACGCATCAGCTCGGCGCTCTGGATCGCCTCGATGCGACTCAGTTCGTTCGCGGACTCGAGGCAAGCCGAGGCGGCGCGGCGCCGGATCACGACGATGCCGTCGAAGTCGCCGAGAATGATGTCGCCAGGGTCGACGGTCACATGCCTCGAGGTCTGGCCCGGCATCGTCACCGGAATCTCGAAGCCGCGGATGTGGAAGCGTGGCGCTGAGCTCGCCGGCGTAATGAAGCGGCCGAACACCGGAAGTCCGGCCTCGATGATGGCTTGCGCATCACGGATTCCCCCATCGGCAACGACGCCGCGGCAACCCTTCAGCTTGGCGGTGATATGGATGTTGTCGCCCCACACGGCGGCCTCCTCATAGCCGCCGGTGGCGTAGACCAGGACACAGCCGGCGTACATTGCGTGAAACATCTCATACTTCGGATGCGGCGTGCCTGGCGGCGTCTTCGCGACGGCGCCCATGGCAGTCTCGCCGCGGATGCAGAAGGCGGGTCCAACCACCTGCATGCCGCGAACGAGACCGCTGATGGAGGAGCACAGGATCTGGTGCGCAAAGCCCATTTCGCGCAACGCGTCGCCGATGATGGCCGTTCGCAACTGACTGAAACCTCGGCATATCTCTGCCGTCGTCTGGTCCATCCCTCGTCCCCGATTGTACCCCGTGAGAGCCTTCCTGGCTGATCGGGCCGGCTCCATGCTGATCGGTCCTACCGCCCCGGTCAGCCGAGCTCCTCCAACGCCTGCTGGACGTATTTCGGCTCGACGATGTCCTCGATCGGCACGGTCCCGCGGATGGCTCCGGCTGCCTTGTATGCCGGCACCAGGCTCTCGAGCTCCGCCACGGTGAAGTTCATGTCGGGGGGCCAGGCGCCGATCTCGCTTTGGAGGCGCTCCCAGATCGGACGCAGGTGCTCCGCGGTTTCCTCCGACGCGCCCTTGAGGGTGGCGTACTTCCGATACTGCTCGAGGTACCAGTCGAAGTCGTCATTGGCCCTGCGGAACGCGATCAGCGTGGCTTTCAGCATGTCGACCAGAGCCCGTTCGTTGTCCGGGTCCTGGAGCCATTCCGAGCGAACCACCCAGACCTCGTTGGTCCAACCGTCGAACTCCTTCCACGGCTCGATCAGGACCTTGAAGTTGCCCTGATCGGCAATCGCCGCGACCTGGTCGAAGTGGACGTTGCCGGCGTCGATGCGGTCGGACAAGAGAGCGCTCACGCGCGCGCCCGATCCCGGCATCTCGATCACCGTCATGCTGTCGAAGTCCAGGTTGCGCTTCAAAAGCGGCTCGACCAGCATGACGTGGACGATCTCGCCGCGGGCGCTGATCGCGACGCGCGTCTCCGGTTTGGCGAGGTCCTCGATCGTCTTGACGCGATCGGCGTTGACCACCAGGACCAGGCTCGTCTTGTCGTACAGCTTGCCGACGATCTTCAGGTCCGCACCAGCCTCGACAGCGCTGATGACGGTGGGGGGATCCGAATCCCCGATGTCCGCCGTGCCGCTCACCATGGTCTGCGTCACCACGCGGATCTGATTGAGCCGAGCGAATGTCGGCTGCGCATAGCCAGGCATCGACGGCAAGATCTCGAAAATGCCTGCAGTCGCCGGAACCTGGATTCCGAGCACATAGCCGAGTAGCTGGAAGTCCAGCACGCGGCCCTTTTGCGCAAATGCCCGGTCTGCAAGCGTCATGGGCGACAGGCCCAGCAGTCCGCCACCTACGCCAAGCGACAGCATCTTGTTGACTTCGCGACGATTCATTTGCCATCTCCCTCGGGTTTCTCGACGCACATCGTCGGCAACGCACCGTGCATGTCCGACGCTAGGAAGTCGCCCGCCTTTCGTACCAGGGTGCCAGCCTGCGGGTGGCTTCGCGCAACAGCTCGTTTGCGACCATCGCTATCACCATGAGGACGAAGAGCAGCGCCAACATCGTGGATGTCGAGACGAGCAGGCCTGCATTGTGGATCAGCCCGCCGATACCGACGATGACGAACAGCTCGGCGATGACCATTCCGCGCAATGCCTGGCCGAGCCCGATCCGTGCGGCGGCAAGCAGATACGGGAACAAGGCGGGCAGGATGATCTTGCGGAAGCGCTGCAGTCCGGTCGCGGAAAACGAACGACCCACGTCGATCCAGCGACGCTCGACGTCGCGTGCGCCCTGGTAGGTGACGAGCGTGACGTAGAAGACCGAGGCCGCGAAGACCACCATCAGCCGGAACTGAAAGCCGGTCCCGAAGCCGAGGATGAACAGTGGCATCAGCGATGCGACCGAGGTCACGATCAGCATGCTGAGCCAGGGAAAGAGCAGAACCTCGACGTGGCGCGAGCGCCCCATGGCCACGCCGAGAGGCATGCCGACGATGCAGGCGAGCAGATAGCCGAGGAACATCTGGCGCAGCGAGCCTGCCGCCGTCGTGAGCAGGCTTCCGTCCTGCAGCATCTCCACAAGTGTCGGCAGGACGACCGACGGCGGCGCGAGCAATGCCTCGCCCATCCTGCGGCCGGTCAGCTCCCACAACAGGACGAAGCCGACGATGCCGCCGAGGTGCCACAGCCAGCGGGTCACCGTCGGCGACCATGCCTTCAGGCGGCGCGTCTCTTTCCGACCAGCTTCCATTCCAGCGCTTTCAAGCCCTCCTGCACCAAGAGGCCGAAGACGGCGAGCAGCACGATCACCGCGAGCACACCCGCCGCATCGAACCTCAGCGCGCTGCGCTTCATCGCCTCCCCGAGATTGGCCGCTGCGAAGAACAGCTCGGCGACGATCATGCCGTGGATCGCGCGCACCGCTCCGAGCCGCAGTCCGGTCAGAACGAACGGAAGCATCGCCGGGAGCATCACGCTTCGGATCAGCTTCATCCGGCCGGAGCCGAAGGACCGGCCGACATCGATCAGCGCCGGTGGAATGGTCCGCGCCCCCACGGTGAACGTCACCAGCATCTCGAACACGGACATCAGGGCCACCAGCGCGACGCGTGCTTCGAAGAAGAAGCCGAACCAGATCACGATGAAGGGCACGAAGGCGACCGGCGGAATGGCGTAGATGGCGGCCACGATCGGCTCGAGGAGAGCGGCCACCGCTCGGCTTCGTCCCATGAGGAAACCCAGCGGGAGCGCGATGGCCACCGCGATCGCCAGTCCGGCGCTCATGTGGCCGAGCGAGCCGAGAAAGGCGCTCGCGAGCTCGCCCGAGGCGAACCCCTCGTAGATCCTGACCGCAACCTCGGAGGGCGGGGCCAGAACGAGCCGCGACATGTCGCGGGCCGCGACTTCCCACGCCAGCAGTCCCGCCGCCACCGACAGGACGTAGAGGAGGGGGTTTCGGAGGCCCGGCATGGCCGTCACGACGCCCACCGCGGCGTTGCGGCTGACGGCGGCAACGCCCAGGCTTGACCTTCGCTGATCCCGCTCAGATTCCGCACCAACCGCTCGAGATTCGGCGCTTGCGGCAGGTCGTCCACCGCTTCGATCGTCTGCTCGGCAGCCTCCCGCCCGAGCAGCGATTCGGCATTGGCAAGGAACTTCTCTTTGACCACCGCCCGGCTCAACCGCCGGCCGCGACCGCCAGGAGGATCCGTGCTGGAAGCCGCGAGGGATCGCCCATCGCGCAGCCTGATGGTGACGCGATGGGGCCAGTGCTCGGGGTAGAGCCGCTCCAGATCTTCGTCATGGACGACCATGATCCGCCGCATCAGCCCCGAGACGACGGCGTCGAGAGCGGCGTGGTCGGCAATTGCCGGCAGGTCCACGTGGCCGCGGGCCAGCGCCAGCGCCGCGGCATATTGATGGCTGAGAATGGCGTCGGCGGTCGAGATGACGATCGGTCGATCCGAGACCTCGATGGAATGCCGGAAGGTGAAGATGACGACCTCCTCCACATCGGCGGCAGCGATCCCGTGCTCGACGCGCAGTCGCAGCAATTCCTCGACCGGGCCGTGCGTAAACCGGCAGGAGGGGTAAGGTTTCAATGCCGTGGCGGCGAATTCGAACCGTTCGCCAAGGCCGGAGGAAAGCCGTTCAAGATCGGCGTCGTCGGCAGTCACATTGCAGAATCCCCATCGTCCGTCCAATACCCCTTGCGCGCCCGGCAGGCCCGCCGCCCGCATCTGCGCCGACACGACGCCGACGAGTGCGGCGCGCGCCCCCGCAAAGCTCGTGTCGATCATCGACCCGTCGACCTGGAACTGCCTGAGCCCCGAAGCCGACTGGCCGGCGAGCCCAAGGCATTCGAGAAGAGCGTCGCCGTCGAATCCCATGGCATGACCGGCGGCGGCGGCGGCCGCGAAGCTGTTGCAGGTCCCGGTACTTTGAAAACCCCGGTCATAGTGAGACGGCGAGACGGCTGCGGCGACGCGCGTGCCGGTCTCGTAGCCGGCGAGCACGGCCGTCAGGAAACGCCTGCCGGTGAGACCCGCCACCTCGCTACAGGCGAGGGCCGCGCTCAGCGCCGCGCATCCCGGATGGAACGGGCCGGTATCATGCGTGTCGAACGTCTGGATCCGCGCATGGAAGGCATTGAGGAACACCGCGCCAAGCGGCGGCAGCCGCCACGATCGACCGACGACGGCGCATTGCTCTCCGCATCCCCAGCTCTGCACGACGCCCTCGCATGCCCTGCCTTCCGGCGTGCCTACGCCGGCGCAGATCACGCCGAGCGTGTCGAGGACATGGTCCTGGAGTTTTTCGCGAAGCTCGCTCGCAACCGCTTCCCATCGGAGCCCGGCAACGAACCGAGCGAGCTTACGGCCGGGAGTCATAGCCCGACCGCCGCCTTCTGCGGCTCGATCCGTCGCGCAGACTTGCGAGATTCGGGCATCGTGACGAGGAGATTGTTGCCGGGATGGATGTCGATTCTGGCCTCCGGCCCGACGATGGCGGTCGATTCCCGCTCCTCGATGACCGCCGGGCCGAGAATGGCGCAGGTCAGCGCGTATCGATCGTAGACCGGGCAGGAAACGAAGCCCGCGGCCTCGGGAAGGTAGATCTCGCGCCGGCCCTTCAGCGCCCCTGACCCGTCTCCGAGGCCCGCACCGGCTTCCTTCAGCTCCAGATCGGGGCGCGGCCCGGACACGAGTGCCCGCAGGCTGACGACCTCGAGCGCTCCATCCGGATCGGCCCGGTGATAGCGGTTCCGGTATTCTCTGATGAACGCCTCCTCGACCAGGGCCACGCGATCGGCGCGCGAAGATTGCCCGGGCACACCGACGTAGAGCACCGAAGCCTGCCCCACGTATCGGACTCCGACCTCGCGGCGCGACTCCAGCAGACGAGCGGGAACGCCGGCCGAGCTCAACAGTTCACGACCCTGATCTTCCAGCTCGGCGAACAGCGCGTCGATCTCGCTCAAACCATCTGGCGCCAGCGATGCCTCGTACGACCGCAGGAGCTCGAACGAGGGTCGGGCCACCAGGAAGCCCACCGCCGACAGGATGCCGGCCCGCGTAGGATAGAGAATGCGCGGGATACCCAGCGCCTTGGCGATGCCGTAGGCGTGGATGGGACCCGCACCGCCGAATGCGACAAGGGTGTACAGCCGCGGATCTCTTCCCCGTTCCAAACAGTGGATCTTGGCGGCGCGCGCCATGTTGTCGTTCACGACCTCGTGGAGGCCCCACGCGGCACGATCCGCTGCCAGCGCAAGCGGCGCTGCAATATTCCGTTCTATGGCGCGGAGAGCCTCGTCCTTGTGGAGCGGCATGGCGCCACCCAGGAAATAGCTTGGATCGATGTAGCCCAGACAGAGATTCGCATCGGTCACGGTCGCGAAATCGCCTCCGAAGCCATAGCACGCGGGCCCTGGGGAGGCGCCGGCGCTCTCGGGTCCGACCTTCAGGAGACCCATCCGATCGACTTTTGCAATGCTGCCGCCGCCGGAGCCGATCTCGATCATCTCGATGGCCGGGACCTTCAGAGGCAGCCCGCTGCCTTTGGCGAAACGTTCGACGCGCGCCGCCTCGAACTCGGTGGCCCGCTCGGGTTGGTGATCGTCGATGATGCAGATCTTGGCGGTCGTGCCGCCCATGTCGAAGCCGATGACACGATCGAGACCGGATCGCTCGCCCAGATATGCCGCCGCGATCGCGCCGCCGGCCGGGCCGGATTCCAGGAGCCTGACCGGATAGCGCACAGCGGTCGAACAGCTGATGGTGCCGCCATCGGACGTCATGACGACGGGCGGCTGGGGAAATCCAAGCGACCGCAATCCCTCCTGCAGACGGCCAAGATAGTCGCGGACGATGGGTTGGAGATAGACGTTGGCAACCGTGGTGGTCGCCCGTTCATACTCTCCGATCGCAGGGATGACATCGGACGACAGCGAGACGGCGAGGTGAGGCGCATGCTTTGAGAGCGCAGCGCCGATCGCGTGCTCGTGCGTTGGATTGACGTAGGAATGGAGGAGGCAGACCGCCACGCTCTCAACGCCGAGCGCGGCCAGCTGGATGGCGAGGGATTCGGCCTGGCCTTCTGGCAAGGGCCTGATGACCCGGCCGGTGTGATCGATCCGCTCGTCGGCTTCCAGGACTCGTGAACGGGGAACCAGCGGATCCGGCGGGCTCACCTCCAGATCGAAGATGTCGTAGCGCGTGCCGCGCGCGGTCTCGAGCACGTCGCGAAAGCCGCTCGTGACGACCAGCGCCGTCCGTGCGCCCCGCCGTTCGATCAATGCGTTCGTGGCGAGCGTTGTTCCGTGCACGACGGGCTGCACGGCCTCCGGCGAAACGTTGGTCTCCGAAAGCAGCTTGCCGATCCCGTCCAATACGCCCCGCGCAAAGTCGCCGTACTCGGTGAGGATCTTCCCGGCGAGGATGCGCCCGCTGCCACGCTCGAGCAGCGCCAGATCGGTGAATGTACCCCCGATGTCGACGCCTAGCGCAAAGTCACGAATCTCATCAGCGCCCATCAGCACCCCGTCCCGTTCGCACGCCGCGCCATCGGCTCGGCCGCAGGGGGCTCGAAGCCGTAGTCGCGGATCGCGGCGTCGCGCGTGACGACTCCGTTCGCCAGATCGTTGGCGAGCGCAGCCGGGTCCCGTTCCTCGGGTGGATACATGCCCCCGGACCCTGGTGTCTGGATGCGCATCACATCGCCCTGCCGCAGCGACACAGGCAGCTTGTCCGAAACGCTCCGACCGTTGACCGAGGTCGCGCCACCTGCTCCCGCCCGGCCGCCACGCAAGCCCTGCGGCGGTATGTCGAGCTTGCCGTGCTCGGCTTGCGCCGTGATCGGCATCGAGGATCGCGACTCGAAAGCGAAGTCCGTGCCGCAGCCTCCGCGGAACCGCCCGGCGCCGCCCGAGTCGGGCCGGAGTCGCTTGTGGTGAACCAGGATGGGAACGACGGTTTCGAGGATCTCGACCGGAATGCTCCCGACGTTTCCGGGAAAGCTGGTGCAATGGAGCCCGTCCTTGGTCGTGCGCGCGCCGACACCGCCCATCACGAATGTCAGGTCGGAGAAAGCGCGACCGTTCGGATGCCTTCCTGAAAGGTACAAGAGCGACTTTTTGCCGGACTCGGCGAGCATCCGTCGTGGCACCACGTCGCCAAAGGCATTGAGGATGGCGATCGGTATGTAGTGGCCAACGACCGGTTTCATCTTGACCGGTGCCGGGAAGGAGGGATTCAGCAGGGTGCCGGCGGGGGCATGCGATCGGATCGGCGCAAAGGTCCCCTCGTTCGAAGGAAGCGCGGGGGCAGCAAGGCACTTGATCGCAAAAGTGCTCCAGACATGCCGGTACACGGCGGTGCAATTGACCCCGTAGTCGCTCTGGAGCGACGTGCCCGTGAAGTCGAGATCGACCTCCCCGTCGCGAACCGTCGCCCGCACGCGAATGGTGAGGGGCTCCTCGAAGCCGTCGACGCAGGTTTCGCCGTAATGCTCGCCCTCCGGGATGTTTTGCCTGATGCCGTCGCGCATCGCGGCTTGCGATCGACCAAGGATCTCGGTGGCGAGCGGCTCCAGCGTCGTCAATCCGTGCTCTTTGAGAAAGTTCGCCAGTTTCGCTTCGAGAACCCGGCATCCGGTTATCAGGGCGTGAATGTCGCTGACCACCTGGTCGGGAACGCGCACGTTCGCCCTGAGCATCGAGAAGAAGGTCGCGTTCTCTTGACCACCTTCGACTGCCTTGATCGGGGGTATCATCAGCCCTTCTTCGAAGACCTCGCGCGGTCGGGCCGACAGGCAACCGCCAATATCCGCCATGTGCGCGCGACACTCGGCGAAGCCAACGATCTTGCTGTCGAAGAACAAGGGGGCGAGCACCGCGAGATCGTTCAGGTGCCCCATGATCCACCAGGGATTGTTCGTCACCAGCACGTCGCCTGGTCGCAGATCGGATGCCGGGAAATTCTCGAGGAGCTTCTCGGCCAGGACCGCAATCGTGCTGATCTTGGATGCGATCGCGAAGTCCGACGCGATCATCCGCCCGGCGGCATCGTAGAGCAGCACCCCGAAATCGGCGCCCTCGACGACCACCTTCGAGGTCGAGGTCCGACGGACCGCAAAGGCCGCTTCGTCGACCAGCGTGACGAGCTGGTTCCACATGATCTCCAGATCAATGGCATCCAGCTTCCGGCGGTCAGCAACAGACGGCATCGGCAACACGGGTCCTTTCGCTTCGGGCCGGGCCTTGACCTCGGCTCGAGGCCGCTTCGGCGGCCGCCTGCGCAGGGCATTCGCAAGCGCGACATCGAGTTTAAGGATTGCGGCAGCACTAGGAATAGTAGATAGTCGCTCTATGAGATATGCTCAGACTCTATAGGTGTGCGCATTGGAACTGCATCAGCTCCGCACCTTTCTCGCGGTCGCAGCGACCGGCAGCCTGAGTCGCGCAGCCGAGCGATTGCACATCGTCCAGCCGGCATTGAGCCGGCAGATGCGGATGCTGGAAGAGGAGTTCGGGTCTCGACTTTTCGTTCGGCACGCGCGTGGCATGAGCCTGACGGATGCGGGCGAGCTGTTGTCGGAGCATGCGCGGCGAGCGCTGCGCGAGCTCGATCAGGCGCGGACGGAAATCGCCAGTCTGGCGGGAGAAGTCACCGGCAGTGTCGTGCTTGGCATGCTGCCCAGCGTTGGCGGTGTCCTGGCGAGAACGTTCACGACGCGAATGCGCGAAAGTTGCCCCCGGGTGGCGCTTCGCGTCGTGAGCGGTGGTGGCGGATATCTTCTGAAGTGGCTGGAAACGCAGGAAATCGATCTGGCGGTCGTCTACGAGCCGTCATCGCCATCGCACTTGGACATCCGCACGCTGTTGGAGGAGCCGCTGCATCTGATCGGGCCGGCAGCCGAGGCGGCGGCGCTGCCCGCAAGAGTGACCATGGCGACGCTGGCGAACCTCCCGTTGGTCCTGCCAAGTCCGCAACACGCACTTCGCTTGCTCATCGACCGGGCGGCCGCCGCGGCGGGCGTCGCGCTGACCGTGGTCGTCGAGGCGGATTCGATGGAGGTGCAAAAGGAGCTCGTTTACTCTGCCATCGGGTGGACGGTATTGCCCGCCGCCGGATTGGGCCACGAGGCGGATTCGGGCCGGTTCTGCATTCGCGAGATCGCGGGACCCCATCTGATGCGGCGCCTGGCGCTGGCGTTACCGTTGAGACCCAAGCGGCCGCGGTCGGTGGACGTTGCCGCCGAAATCTTGATGCGCGAGGTCCGCCATCTGGTCGACGACAATCAATGGCCGGGGGCAAGGCTGCTCCCCTCCTCCGCCAGCAATCGGAGTCCTTCGCCCTGAGGTCAGGCAGTCTGGTCGCGCGCATCGCCGATCCGCCGATTTGCCACCTTGGCAACCCGCCTGCCTGTCGTCGCAGCCGTGGAGACGATCGCATCAGATCCACGGCTCTCCCACTCGATTTCCCCTTTCTCCTGCGAGGAGTTAGCTGATGGCATGCCCACGGCTGGTTCGACTTTGGCAATCGGGTAGGCGATAGCTCAGCTCGAAACGTTCAGATGCGATTTTCGAACCCTTCTCCCCCCTCTCGATCATTCTCTCGCTTCCAGTGGCGCGGTTTCCGACACTCCACCATTCGCCTCAGCCATCCTGAGGATTACTGACGTAGCTTTGCCGATCCCCCTCCGCCTCGGCGATCTCGCTGACCGAGGTGTAGGCATCCAGCGGCTTCTGCCAGCGCCACGCCCGCGCGAGCGTCTTGATCAGGGTGCTGTTGGGCTGGGGCTTGTTCGTCGGGACGATGGCGCTACCGTCGGGCGCGACGATGCGCTTGCGCCGCGGCGCTGGAACCGCATCGGAATGCGCACGACGAACGTGGGGCCGTTGAGCTTGGTCTCGACGCTCTTCACGTCCGGACCGGGTGAAGGCGTTGTCGTCGGGATTGCCCGATTCGGGCACGGGCACCTCGGGGAATTGCTTCACCCTGGTAGCCTGTTACAGTCACTGGCCAGTCAATGCGCAGGAGCGGAGGCGTGGATGCCCTTCGTCGAGCCCGTCGAACACCACCACAGGTTCATGCGACTTGCGCTGGAAGAGGCGGAGCGCGGCTACGAAGAAGGTGGTGTGCCGGTCGGGTCGGTGCTGGTCGAGCACGGTCGCCTGGTGGCGCGAGGACACAATCGGCGGGTCCAGGAAGGCGATCCGATCGCCCACGGCGAGATGGACTGTCTCCGCCGCGCCGGACGCCGGCCGCACTACCGCGACACCGTTCTCTACACCACCCTCAGCCCCTGCATGATGTGCGCCGGCGCCGTCTTGCAGTTCGGCATCCGGCGGGTCGTGGTCGGCGAGCGGTCCAACTTCGAGGGTAACTGCGACTTTCTCGCAGAGCGCGGGGTCGACGTCGTGCTGCTGGACGACCCCGACTGCATCGACCTCATGGCCCGTTTCATCCGCGAGCGGCCGGAGCTCTGGAACGAGGACATCGCCGAGGAAGGCTAGGGCCAGGCGCCCGCCCACTGGCGGAGAGCAAGCGGCCCCGTATACTGCCCGGGTCATCGCACCGCGCTTGGCACGGCGTATGCGTGGATAAGGTCGATCACCGACGTTCTTAGGGGAGGGCAAGGGGATGCTCGGCAGCGGCAGGACATGGCGGGCGCTGGTACTGGGGACGGCCCTGAGCGCGAGCACCAGCACCGTCGGCAACGGCGAGGCAGCCGCCGCGGACCCGCTCAAGGTCGCGGCGGTGTTCGAGACCCCGATCGAGGAGCCCTGGGTCAATCAGATCCACGTGGCGCTGCTCCGGGCCAAGGAGGAGCTCGGGATCGAATACACCTGGTCGGAGAGCGTGTCCGCGAGCGATTTCGCCCGGGTCCTGCGCGCGTACGCCGAGCAGGACCACGGCCTGATCATGGGCGACTCCTTCGGCACCGAGCGGATCACCCGCCGGGTCGCCCGCGACTACCCGGAGGTCGCCTTCGCCTTCGGCTCGGGCATCGGCCCGGCGGAGCCGAATTTCGGCGTGTTCGACAACTGGATCCACGAGCCGGCCTATCTCGCCGGCATGATCGCGGGCAAGCTGACCGAATCCAACACCATCGGCACGGTGGCGGCGATGCCGATCCCGGAGGTCAATCGCCTGTCCAACGCCTTTTGTGCCGGCGCCAAGGAGGTCAACGAGGCAGTCAAATGCAAGTTCGCGTTCATCGGCTCGTTCTTCGACCCGCCCAAGGCCAAGGAGGCGGCGATCGCCCAGATCGAGGCCGGCGTCGACGTGATCTACGCCGAGCGCTTCGGCGTCATCGAGGCGGCTGCGGAGCGCGGCATCCTGGCGATCGGCAACATGTCCGACCAGTCGGAGCTGGCTCCCGACACGGTGGTGACGAGCGTCGTCTGGGACATGTGGCCGACGGTCGAGCAGGTGGTGAGCCTGGTCAAGGCGGACGTGTTCACCTCCCAGGACTTCGGCCAGTTCTCCTTCATGGGCAAGGGTGGCTCCTACCTGGCGCCCTATCACGCCTGGGAGGGCAAGCTGCCGGACGACGTCAAGGCCATGGTCGCCGAGCGTACCCAGGAGATCATCGACGGAACCTTCCGCGTGCCGGTCGACGAGGGCACGCCGCAATCGGAATAGCTCCGCCCGGCCCCGATCGACCATCGCTGCCGGCGGTCGCGGGGCTCGGTCGGCCCGGCGCCAGCGGCTTTGACGTCGACGCCCATGACGAACTCCTCACCGCTGCTCGAGCTGCGCGGCATCGACAAGCGCTTCGGCCCGGTGCACGCCAATCGATCCGTCGATCTCACCCTCCATCATCGTGAAGTCTTGGGGCTGCTCGGCGAGAACGGCGCCGGCAAAACCACGTTGATGAACATCCTGTTCGGCATGTACCGCGCGGATGCCGGCCAGATTCGCATCCAGGGGCATGCCGTGACGATTCGCAGCCCGGCCGACGCGCTGGCTGCCGGGATTGGCATGGTGCACCAGCATTTTCATCTGGTGGATCGGCACAGTGTGCTCGAGAACCTGATGGTCGGTGAGCCGGGGCGCCACGGCGTGATCGACCGAGCCGGGGCACGCGCGCGCCTCGCCGAGGTAGGCGCGCGCCATGGCCTCCTGCTCGAGCCCATCGCGCGGTCGGCTCGCTCAGCGTCGGCGAGCAGCAGCGCCTGGAGATCGTCAAGGCGCTCTATCGCGGCGCGCGGGTGCTGATCCTGGATGAGCCGACGGCGGTGCTCACGCCCCAGGAGACGGAAGGGCTGTTTGCGGCGATCCGGACCATGGCGACGCAGGGTGTGGGCGTCATCTTCATCAGCCACAAGCTGAACGAGGTGCGCGCCATCACCGATCGGCTGGTGGTCATGCGTCAGGGCGCCGTGGTTGCCGCGCTCGCCAACGATGATACCGTCACGGCCCGCCGATTGGCCGAGTTGATGTGCGGCCACGAGCTGGCACCGCCAGCGCGGGCGCCGGCCGCGCCGGGGCGGGTACTCCTTGCCCTGGACAGCGTGACGACGCGGCGGGAGCCGGCGCACCCCGTTGCATTGAAGGAAGTTTCGCTCAGTGTTCGCGGGAGCGAGATCCTCGGCGTCGTCGGCGTGTCCGGCAACGGCCAACGGGAGCTCGCGGAGGTCATCGGCGGCACGCTCAAAGCCTCGAGCGGGCGCGTCGAGGTCGCCGGGCAGACCGTGACCCGCACGAGCGCCCGGATGATGCGCCGCATGGGTATCGCGCACGTGCCCGAGGATCGCATCGGCGCGGGTCTCCTGAGCACGCTGCCGCTCGCCGACAGCATGATTCTGGCGCGGGTCGGCGAAGCGCCCTTCAGCCGGCTCGGTATCTTGAGCCACGGCGCGGCGCGGCGCTTCGTGGCCGCCCAGATCGAGAAGTTTGGCATCCGTGCCACCGGACCCGCGGCGCGCACGGGCACGCTCTCGGGCGGCAACCTGCAAAAGGCGCTGCTCGCCCGTGAGCTGGCCTTCGAGCCGCTGGTGCTGGTCGCTGCACAGCCCACCCGAGGCCTCGACATCGCCGCCAAGGAGTTCGTTCATCGCCAGCTGCTCGAGCTCAGGGCGCGCGGCCGCGCTGTCGTCGTGATCAGCGAGGACCTGGAGGAGGTGTTCGAGATCGCGGATCGGATCGCGGTGATGTTCGAGGGCCGCATCCTGGACATCGTGCCGGTGGCGGAAGCCGAGGTCGCCCGGGTCGGACTGTTGATGGCCGGGGCGGAGTGGACGGCGTGATCCAGCTCAGGCTGGAGCCGCGCGTCGACACCCCCGCCTGGCTCGGCATCGTCCTGCCATTGCTCGCGATCCTGGCCACCCTTGCGCTTTGCAGCATGCTCATCCTGCTCGCCGGCGCCGATGTCCTGGACGCCTACCGCGCCTTGTTCGCGGGCGCGCTCGGGAGCCGCTTCAACCTCGTGGAGACCGTGGTCAAGGCGGCGCCGCTGGTCTTGACCGGGCTTGCGGTCGCGGTCGCCTTTCGCGCCAAGTTCTGGAACATCGGCGCCGAAGGCCAGCTGCTCGCCGGCGCCATGGCCGCGGCCTTCGTCGGCGCCCGCGAGGGGCTGCCCGGCTGGTCGCTGGTGCCGGCGATGATCCTGGCCGGCGCTGTCGCCGGGGCCGCCACGGCCGCGCTCCCGGCGGTGCTGCGCGTGCGCCTCAAAGTGGACGATGTGGTCGCCACTCTGATGCTCAACTTCGTCATCTTTTACGCCATGATGGCGCTGGTCGACGGCCCGTGGAAGGACCCGCTGAGCGGCTATCCGGACTCGCCCGACATTCGCATGGAGGCGGAGTTCCCGATGCTGCTGGGTGCCACGCGGCTGCACCTCGGCGTGCTGGTCGCCGGTCTCGCAGCGATCGCGGTCTGGCTGCTGATCGCGCGGACCACGCTCGGCTTTCAGATCCGCGCCGTCGGCGCCAACCCGCGCGCCGCCGCCCATGGCGGCATTGCGCTCGGTCGGGTGCTGCTGTCGGCCGCGGCGATCTCCGGGGCGCTCGCTGGGCTCGCCGGCGTCGGCGAGGTCGCGGGCCTCCACTACCAGGTGATGGCGGGCCTCTCGCCCGGTTACGGCTATACCGGGATCGTGGTCGCCATGTTGGCCGGCCTCAACCCGCTCGGCGTCGTGCCCTCGGCGCTGTTCTTCGCCGCGGTCGCGACCGGGGCCGAGAGCATGGCGCGGCAGACCGGCGTGCCGGTGTTCCTGGGCGACGTGATCCAGGGCACGTCGCTGCTCTGCATGCTCACGGCGTTGCTGTTCACCGGCTATCGCCTGCGCCTGCGCCGGCCGGCGGCGCTCTGAGCGGAGGCCGCGATCGGCGAGATCCTCGATCAGCTCCTGCAGGTCGGATTCTTTGCCGCCGTGATCCGGGTCGCGACGCCGCTGCTGCTCGCGACTCTTGGCGAGATGTTCGCCGAGCGCGCCGGCGTGCTCAATCTCGGGATCGAGGGCATCATGCTGCTCGGTGCCATGGTCGGCTTCACCACGGCCTATTTCAGCGGCGAGCTCTGGCTCGGTATCGCCGCGGCAGCGGCGGCCGGATTGGGGTTGGGGCTGCTGATGGGGGTCCTGACGGTGAGCCTCGGCCTCAGCCAGCACGTCTCGGGGCTCGGCGTGACCATGCTGTGCACGGGTCTCAGCTTCTATTTCTACCGGCTGATCTTCGGCCAGCCGTCGCAGCCGCCCCATGTCGAGCCGTTCGCGACCCTGGCGCTCCCGGGGCTTGCCGACATTCCCTGGCTCGGGCCGGTGCTGTTCGATCAGTTTGCCCTGGTCTACGTCGCCTTCCTGCTCGTGCCCCTTGCCGCCTTCGCGCTCTACCGCACGCCCTGGGGGCTCGGCCTCAGGACGGTCGGCGAGAACCCGCACGCGGCGGTCGCGGCCGGGGTCGACGTCGCCTGGACCCGCTACCAGGCGCTGATGATTTCCGGCGCGCTGATGGGCATCGCCGGTGCCTATCTGTCGCTTGCGCAGTTCAACGCCTTCACGTTCGGCGTCATCTCGGGCCGCGGCTGGGTGTGCATCGCTCTGGTCGTGCTCGGGCAGTGGGATCCCTGGCGGGTGGCAGGAGCGGCCCTGTTGTTCGGCGCGCTCGATGCGCTGGGCCTGCGTCTGCAGTCGAGCGGCGGGATCGACGTGCCCTATCAGGTGTTCCTGATGCTGCCCTTTGTTACGACCATCGTCGCCATGGCGGTCCTGGCGCGCAAGACGCGCGCCCCGGCCGCGCTGCTCATACCCTTCCGTCGCGAGGAACGGTGATGGCCGGTCGATCTTGGTGCCGAGGCGCTAAGGAGTGTCGCGCAGGGCGCCGAGCGAGGCCTCACCGGCGGCGCGGCAAATCGCTGGAGCATCGGTGCGGCTGTACGACAGAACTGCAGGCGCTGCTTCGCCCATTCTACGGGGAAAGGCGTCATCAGCTCTGTGAGGTCGAACATCGACCTGCCGTCGAGAACCAGCTCCCCGATCTCGAGCGCGAGCAGCGCCAGCCGCAGGATGCGGCTCCCGTAACTCTGGTTCAGCCGCTCCGCCTCGGAGATCTCGCTGACCGAGCTGCAGACGCCAGCATCGAGCTTCTGCCGCCTCCACGCTCGCGCGAGCGCCTTGACCAAGGGCCGTCCGCTGCGGCTTCGAGCGCCGCACGATCTCGCTGCCATCGGGCGCCACGATGCGCTTGCCGCCGGCCCGGCTCTGACAGCGCATGGGGATGACCGGCTGCTATCCCCGATCCTCTCCAGGATCGGCCCAACCAAGTCGGGCGCTAGCGCATTTTTCGATCAGCTCGCACCAGCCCGCTCCCCCTCCCAACCGCCCCAAGGGTACCATCGCTGGGTGGTTGGGAGGGGGAGCGGGCCGGGGCCGCGGGTCCACC
>JBOHKK010000101.1:0-17447 GCA_050729115.1 Geminicoccaceae bacterium
CCCCAGCGCGCGGGGTTGGCTGGTCGGCCGCGCGCCCCAAAAGAACGATGATGCCGGGCGAACCAGCTTCGTGAGCCCGGTAAATTTGCGGGCACCTGTTCACGGGTCGATCGCGCCGCCGGCGCGTCACCACTAGGGCATTCTCGGTTCAGTTGAGATCGGCGCCAGCCCGCGCCCCCTCCCGGCCACCCACAGCGTACGATGGGATCGGGTGGCCGGGAGGGCTTGGGCGGGTCCGCCCAAAGGAAGAACGCGCTAATGTGCGTACCGGCGCAGACCGAGGTGCTGTGCGGCGGCCAACAGGACGAAGCGCGGGTTGTTCTTCAGGTAGCGCCCCGCCAGGCGTCGTGGTTCCGTCGCGAAGCGGAAGGCCCATTCCAGCCCGGACCGCTGGATCCAGCGCGGTGCCTGGCGCTTGAGGCCGGCATGGAAGTCGAACGCCGCCCCGACGCCAATCAGAACCGGCGCCTGCAGGCGCCCGACGTGCTGCGCCATCCAACGTTCCTGCTTGGGCGTGCTCAAGCCCACCCAGACGATGTCCGCGCCGGAGGCGTTGATGTGCCCGACCATCGCTTCGTCTTCCATGGCCGTCAGCGGACGGAACGGGGGCGTATGCGTGCCCGCGACCTCCAAGCCTGGAAAGCGCTGGCGCAGGCGCGCGGCCAGAAGATCGGCCACCCCTTCGCCACCCCCGTAGAAGAAGTGGCGGTAACCCTTGGGCAGCGACACTTTGGCCAGCTCGAGCAGCAGATCCGGCCCGTACACGCGCTCGACCCAGCCCAGTCCTTGCAGCCGCGCCAGCCAAACGAGCGGCATGCCGTCGGGCGTCACCATCCCCGCGCGATTGTGGATATCCCGAAGCTCCAGGTCGGACTGGCTTTCCATCACGCCGTGGACACCGGTGATGCACACATAGTTGGGAGTCCGCGCCGCGATCCAGGTTTCGATGACGGCCAGGGCAGCGGCCATGGAGATGGCACTGACCTCGACCCCGAGGATGTTGTAGCGCGCCATCAATGCCTGACCCTCCGTTCCAGCTGCTCGCGCGCGCAGTCGTAGATCCGCATCAAGCGCTCGTGGCTGGCCTCGGCGGTGTAGTGGTCCTCGAACTCCCGCCGCGCGGCCAGGCGCATCTGTGCGTACGTCTCGGGAGAACGGCTCAGAAGCCAGCGAACCTGCCGCACCAGGTCGACCGGATCGCCCGGCCTGAAGAGGAGACCGGTCCGCCGATGATCGATGATCGCCTGCATGCTGCCCAGGTCGGAGCCGACCACCGGGGTACCCTTGGCGAACGCATCGAGGTGCATCCGATTGAACGTCTCGTACCAAACCGACGGAATGACGACGAGCCTGGCGGCACCGGCCAGGGCCTGGACCTCCTCAACGGGCCGCCAGCCCAGCCACTCGATCCCCGGATACCGGGCGGCCGCTTGGGCGACGCTGTTCGCCTCGGGACCGTCCCCGAGGATCTTGATCGGTAGGTCGCAGCCCAGCTCCTGCCACGCCGCGAGAAGCGTTGCGATGCCTTTCTCCGGGGTCAGTCGGCCCGCGAACAGGGCGTAGCCGCCGGCACCATCGCCAGGCTCGGGCTTGCTGCTCAGGAAGTACGGGTGAACGTGAGTGACGTGCGGGTCGAAGCCAGCCTCGATGAACTTGGCGTGGACGAAACGGTTTGGGGCAGCGTAGGCGTCGACGTAGCGCTCCCAGGTGCCGACGGCACGATGCAGGGTGACCATGGTGGCAACCACTGCGCTGCCAAGGTGACTGCCCCGGTAGCAGCCGTGCCGGATCCCGGGCCAGGGGAGCCGCCGGCCGAGGCAGTCCTCGCACACCTGACCGTCGCGGTACAGGATGGCCGAGGGGCAGATGATGCGGAAGTTGTGGAGCATCTGGAGCACCGGCACGCCCTCGGCGTGACAGGCGTAGTACGCGGCTGGCGACACGAGCGGGAAGGTGTTCTCGAAGTGCGCGACGTCGGGTCGTGTCGTCTGGATCAGCCGGCGCAGCTGGCGGTAGGTCGCACCGTTCCATACCGCCGCCTTCGCTGTGGCCACCTTCCCCGACGTGACGACGCCGTCGTTGTGCAGCGTGAATGGGACCACTTCGTGCCCACTGTCGTGGAGCATCCCGCCGGTCGAGGCGAAGCATTGGTCTTCACCTCCCGGCAACTGGTAGAAGTTGTGCACGTGCAGGACGCGCATCCAGCTCTCCCTTCGGCTGTAATCCCGGTGCCATACTGAGGCCCATCAGCAGGTAGAAAGGAATCGCCTTGTACGGCGTGTCGAAGCCGGCTTCGAAGCAGGCCATCGACATCCCCATGAACCACCAAACCACTCCGGCCGGCTGCCCGGCGTCCCGATACGATCGCCAAAGAAGTCTGAGAAGGGCGAATTGCAGAGCAGCGAACAGGGCGACGCCGACCCAGCCGGTGTAGCCGAGGGCGTAGAAGAACACGCTGTGCGGCGTTCGGATCTCCTCCTCCTGCCCCGCCCGGACCTCCTCCGGCGCCAGGGCGAACAGGTCGAAGCCGTAGCCATGCCCGAAGGCCTCGAGCATTGGGGCCGAATGCACGGAGCGCCAGATCTCGTCCCACCATTTCTGGCGCCACTCGAGCGTGCTGGCGTACACGCCCGCACGCGGGTTCCACTCCTCGGCGAGCTCGGCATCGATCGGGGCAATGGCGCGGCCCAGAATCTCGTCGAATGAGACGCTACCCAGCCGCATGCCTGCGAGCTCGATGATGCCGACGACCGCAAGACCGGCCACCCCCAAGGCGACCACCCGGCCGAGCCGACCAGTCAGGAGGCCCCACACGAGCCCTCCAACCGCCAAGCCCAGCCATACGGAACGCGTCGGTATCGCCAGGGTGACGGCGATGTTGAGGGCCAGGACCTGCCAGACCGCCCGCAGATCGCGCTCGAAGCACAGCAACCCGAGAATGGCAACCGCGCCACCGGCCGGAGGCGCGCCGAAAAGCGTCACCCCAGCCGCCGGCATGGGAACCACCACGTCCTTCAGCACAAGCACCCACAGCAAGCCGTAGATGCCGTTCGCCCAAGCGATCACGCGAACCAGTCGCGGCAAAAAATCGGGAGCTTGCAGGCCGATCCAAACCCCGAGGAACAAGTATATAGTATAATAATTGAAGACAAAGAATTTGAGCGTATAGAAGATCGAGCTGCCACCCACGATGCCGCGCCCCATCTGCCAGACGCCGTACAGCACGAACACGAGCAGGGCGAGGCCGAGCGCGCTCAACGGCGATGCTCGCAGCAACGACGCGGCCCATGTGCCAAGGGCCACGCGCGGCTTGAGCAGCAGGAACGCGCCGAGCACCATCTCGCCGATGAACAGCGGCGGGACGCCAAGGTAGGCGAACGATCGCGCCATGCTGAGATAACCGACGACCAGAAAACCCGCGACTCGAGACCAAATGATCATGACGATCCCGTCGACGCGTCCTCGGGATCCGTCGCCGCGCCGCGCCGCGCCTGCCGGATCGTCAAACCGATGCTTCCGTGGCTGCGGCGGCTACGCTGTGGCCCGCCAAAACTCGGACGCAAGCGCTCTGCCGGTCCAGGCAGTGCCGGTAGAGCTCGTTCATGCGGGTGACGCGTCGACTCCAGCTCTCTGAGGCGGCATGGCGGCGCGCCGCCTCCCCCATGCGTTCACCAAGGTCGGGCGATGCGACCAGGGCGCGGATGCCGTCGGCCAAGCCTTGGATCGTCGCCGCCGGCGACGTTACCGGCACCTTGATCGCCGCTTGTTCGGGGATCATGGCGCCAACGCCCTGGTGGTCGAGCCCGAGCACCGGAAGGCCGGCCGCCATGGCCTCGATCACGACCGACCCGAAGCTGTCCTGCAAGCTTGTGAACAGAAACGCGTCCGAAGTCGCGAAGAGGTCGCACAGGAGCTGCGCACGTGGCACGAGACCAAGAAAGCGCACCTTGTCACTCAGGCCCAAAGCCGCCGCCTGGCGCTCGTAGGCCGGTCGGAGCGGCCCGTCGCCCGCGATCCTCAGCCGAACCGGGAGGTCCGAGCTGCGCGCCATCGCCTCCAGCGCCAGCGGCAGCGCCTTCCGCGCCTCGAGGCGGCCCGCCCACACCAGCTCGAGGCGGTCGCCGGCGCGCCGCACTCGCTGGCGGGCGATGAACTGGTCCGCCCGCACGCCGCCGTCGAGGAAAAGTTGGACGCGGGAAGCGCCGGCCCTGTGCAGGACCTCCACGGTCTCATGATTGGTCGCCAGAATCACGGCACTGTTCGCAACGGCGCGGCGCAGCGGGGGGAAGAAGGGCACCAGATGCCGACGCACGGTCCGCGCGGCTTCCCTGAGGATTCCCGTCCGGCCGAGATGACGGCCGAAGCGCAGAGGCGCCGCCTGGCCGCCGCCAATCGGGCCCCAGACGAACGGTGCGCCCAGTCGCCATAGCGCTGGCGGGGCGTTCACCGTGCCCCAACCGACGTGGTGCACGATGTCGAAGCGCTGGGTTGCGTGCAGCCGCCGCGCCTGCGCCAAGGCGGCGCGCTGCCAGAGCACGTAGTGCAGATGTATGGCCCGTTCGCCGCGCGCCGGATGCCACGGGTCCCATCGCTTCGGCAGGTCGACCCAAACCAGGCGGAGCGCTCGATCGCGGTGTCGGGCCATGACGGCTTCGACCGCCGTCCGACAAAGCGGATGCGCGATCACCCACACGTCGTGCAGGTCGGACAGGTGCCACGCCCAGTTCCAGAGGAATCCGGGTTCGGATCCCAGGTCCGGCGAGCAGGCATGGCCCACGAGCAGTATTCTCAGCCTTTCCTGTCGTGCTCGTGCTTTTCCCGATCTGCCATCTCCCTGTTCGCTCCGCTTCCGGCGCCACATCTGACCTTGGCCAGTATGCGCCGTCTGCCAAGCGGCTCGCCGGCGCATCTGGACAGGTCCATGCCCCTCCAGCATACGTCGGACGCCCTATGCCTACCCCAACCGGGTCAGCGCGATCGCGGATGCTCCGGATCAGCGCCGTGGCGCACGCCGCGGCAAGGTTTGAAGCGCCTTCTCGGGGTACTCATTCGGGACGACTTGCCGGAACCGCCGGCATGCGCGTATCTGATCACTGCGTGCAGGTGTGGTGGTGTACGGGGAGTGCTTCGTCGAAGCCCTCGGTTTCGAAGCTCCGAGCGCTTCACCGCTCCCGGACTACGGCTTTGCGCCGTGGAGCGCGCCGGCACGGCTGAGCGGCGGTTTCGATCGAAGCTTGTGGCGCCAATCCGATGCCTGCGTGCGCGCGATTGCGAGCAGATCTACAGGCGTCTTCCTGAAGCATAAAGGCGGATGTGCTCATGCCTGAAGTCTCGATCGGCGTCCCCGTCTACGATGCTGAGGCGTACCTTGCAGAAGCCCTGGACTCCTTGCTGGCTCAGAGCTTCGAGGATTTCGAGATCGTCATTTCCGACAACGCTTCGACCGACCGGACCGCCGAGATCGGTCGATCCTATCAGGCCCGGGACACCAGAGTGCGTTACTTCCGTAGCGACCGTAACCTCGGAGCTGCATGGAACTTCAACCGGACCTTCGAGCTCTCCTGCACGTCCCTTTTCAAGTGGGCTGCCTGCGACGATCTCCACGAGCCGCTCTTCTTGGAGCGCTGCGTCGACGTACTGCACCGAGATCCGTCCGTCGTTCTCAGCCATACCTACGTGAAGATGATCGATGAACGGGGGCAGCCGCTGAGGTACGACCACGGACGAGCCTGCCTGGTCGATGGCGATGGCGCGCCAGTGACCAGACCGGACCGGGATCACGTCGCGGAGGCGGCGGAACCGGAGGTCCGCTTCAGAGACGTGCTGTACGATATGTGGTGGTGCGTTCCGACCTTTGGCGTGATCCGTAGAGACGCCTTTCTCAAGACGGCGCGACACGGGAGCTACTGGGGGGCCGACAAGGTCTTTCTGGCGGAGCTGGCTCTGCTGGGGCGCTTCCACCAGGTGCCCGAAACACTCTTCGCCAAGCGCGTCCACCGCGGCTGCTCCTACAGCAAGGACGCTCAGGAACTCGAGGAGCACATCGACACCTCGGGCTCGCAGAGCGCCTACCAGCTCATGATGTTCAAAGACTACGCCAAAATGGCTCTGAGGGCCGACATCGGCGGCCGGCAGCGGATCCATTGCCTGTCGAGCCTGGCGCACCTGACGTTCCGCCGGCGCCGCCCCTGGCTTCGGCTCCTGCCCCGGCTCTGGACGGCGCCCCGTCCAGCAAGCGGCAGGGAAGCCGCCGAGTTGGTCGAGCTCGAACGCCGCGCCTGAGCGGTGGCCAGCGCCGAACGCCGGATGGCCGGCGTCGGCGTCCGAAACGCTTCAGGCCATGGCGGTGCGGAAGCGGCGAGCGGCATGGAAGGCAGCCTGGCCACGGCAGCGCCAGCAGCTGCGCTGAAGTTGCCTACGCATCCGGTAGCGGAGCATCCAGGATGCGCGCCAGGGGAGTATGCCGTCCTGTCGCGCCTTCGGTGTAGGGCCCGGCGGTTGGTTTTGCGGCCCGACCGGTGAGCTTTGACTGGATGGACCGCAAGCCTGCTCTGCGAGCAGGGCATGGTGCACGCAGCCGGTTCCTGCTAGCATGCAGCTAGGGCCTCGAAGGAGTATTGGAGCTCCAGAGCCAAAACAAAGTGGGTCATGACCGACACCCAGCAGGTCAACTTCAGGCTTTCGCCCGAGCACGCCCAGCTGGTGCGGCTGTTTGTGCAGCGGCTCCGCGAAGGAGGTCCTAGCTACGAGCGGGAAGTCCGTCTTTTCCTGCTCCAGCCCTACACGCCCCATTACATGACCATTAGCGAGCTCGACCGCCGATTCGGCGAGATTCTGCGTCGGATCGAGGCACTGGAAGCGGAAGTTGGTGGCGCCTCGACCCAGGAGAGGCCGCAGGATTAGCGATCAGAGTCTGTGAAACAATCCGGTCGCGACCCCACGACAGATGCAAGATCCGGGGCGATCGAAGGTCGCCAGTCATGCTACTCTCCCAAGCGGTCGTTCGGCGCGCCGGCGCCGAACCCGGCGCCGCCAGCCAGGTGAGGACGAGGGACCATGGCTTTGCTGCACCCGGCCGCCGGCGCGGTGGTCATCACCGATGACATCGATGAAGGCATCGCCTGCTTCAAGGTCGTGACCGAAAGCGCCACCTACTTCTACGACAAGGCGGGCGCAGGCTTCACCAGCATTCTGGACCGGGACGGCATCGATTGGATCAATTTCCGTCCCGAGGGCACGCCGGGCGTGCCGAATGGACAGTGGGGCTGGTTTCGCGGCATCCCCAATATGGCTCGGGGCGTCTTTGGCCACCCCGGCTACACCGGGGCCCTGAGCACGACGGCGGACCCCAAAGGGGTGCCGCTGTCCATGGCCACCGTGCGCTCGCGCAAGAATGGTTGGCAGGTGACGTGGGAGTTCTGCCCAAGCTATGCCCAAATGACCGCGCTGAGCGCGCCAGCACGGTACTGGCTGCTCTACGAGGGAACGCCCGGCGGCGAGCTGGGCGACGACGATCTGTGCGGTCGGTCCGACGGCCGGGTGGCGAGCTGCTCGATCGCCTGGCAGGAAGACGTCGTCAACACCTCCGGCGTGGCGACGAGCATGGAATGGGTCTATTTCGCCGACGGCACACTGGAACGTTCCCTCGTCCTGTTACACGACGACGACGACGTCACCGATTGCTCTCGTCGAATGGACGGCATGACTGTGTTCGGTTTCGGTCGTGCGGGTCGCTCACAGGTTGCGCAGCCCTCGCTCCTGTGGCGTGTCGTGGAGCGTGTGGGGGGCAGGCTTGGGCTGACCGGGCCGAGCTCGGCACTGCTGGACAGGGTGCCTGCGGGCCTGATCATCGGCTTCGTTGAGGCGCGCGACTTCGACAGGGTCAAGGCGGGGATCGATGACATTTACCGGGCGGCGACCGCCCCGGGCCAGGCGGGGCACCAAGCATGAGGTTGCGGGAGATGGTCACCCGTCCGGGCCAGGGCCTCCGCGCCGGCGCGGCCTGATGCTCGATGGGCGACTGCGTTGCCGGCCGCCCCGCCGGCCGATGCTGCGAAGTATTCACGTGATAGCCTCACTGCGCTCGTGACGCAAGTTTTGGCCGGCGACACGATCGAGGTGGGCGGCTTGGCGATTCGGCTGCAGGGGCTCGCCGAGCCCCAGCAGTACCCCCGAATCTACGAGACGTTCGGGCAGGCGCCTGCGGCCCTGCGCCGAGGCCGCGGCCCTGATGTTCTGGGCGCTCTTGGTGCCGGGCCAGATCATCGCCGGGTCGACGGCTGGCATCCCTCGACCGCTCCCCACCGACCTTGACCTCGCTGCTTGACCCCGACCAACCATGCTTGCGGACCCGCGCCGTGAATTTCCACCACCTTCGCGACACGACCGAGAACCATGTCGCGACCGTTCTGGCGACGAGTGAGGCCCGACGATCTCTGCCAGCTCTGGCCCACGCTCGCTGGTCATCGACCGGACGGTCCCCGGCGTCGCATCGCCGCTAGCGCGAGGCTAGGAAATCGCTAGACTACAGGCTCCGAGGCTGTTAGAAATCGCTTTGTCGCCCTCGACTTCTCGGATTCACATCAATGGCCAGGTATTCGCCATCGGGTCGACGTGTCACTTGCGATGCAGGCGGTGTCGGCGCTGCCCAGCTGGCGCCACATCGCGTCCGGCTCAACCTCATCGATTAGCACGCGCGAAGTTCTTTACGACCTCATGCAGGAAATGGGCGTGGGTGATGAAGGTGGTAGCGATCCAGACTGCGAAAGCGGAGTGGCCGATCCTTGATCAGGAGCAGTGGTACGGGTTACTTTCGGCCGCGATAGCTAAGCAGCTAGTCAACGCTGGTTTCGAGCAAGAGTTTTCTGAAGACGCAGCGGATAACTTCTTGTGTGCACCCACAGATGTTTGTCCAGAGACCCATAGAATTTCTGGCAGCGTGCTCTATGACGTTGTACAAGAAATAACTAGGCATGCTGAGACTATTGAAGATTGCGCCAGACAGGCGGCTTTGTATGCAGAGTGTTTTGTCAAGGCGAACCATGTGAAGTTGTTGAGGAGATGTGATCCATGATCCGACTCGGTATTCAATTTTGGTCCGACTGCCTGCCGCCGGCATTGTGGTCGCCAGCTTGTCGGCAGGCGCGAGCAGCGCCCTCGCTATCGTGTGGTGTCGAGCGCGGCGAGCCCTACGTCGTGCCGGTGCAGGTCGATGAGCTGAACGATGTTTGGGACCCCGGTACGAAGCTGGCCGAAAGGTCGGCGTTCCTCAAAGCGAGAGGCGCGCGCGATGAAGCAGGCGCTCCTAGCCGCTGTGGTCGTGCTTGGGGTGTCAAGCCCGGCCGGTGCCATGACAGGAAACGAGCTGCGCGAACACTGTGCAACCCGTTGGGATTTGTGCCACGGCTTTATAGTGGGAGCAGCAGGGATGTTTTGGTATCAGATGGAGATCATAAATCCGATCTGCTTCGGTGATGGTTTTACCTGGGAGCAGGTCCACGATGTTGTGGTGAATTATCTAGAAGAGCACCCAGAGGCCAGGCAGGAGCATGCGCTTATCTTGGTCACCTGGGCCATACGGGAAGCTTTCGACTGTCCTAAACCTAAGGGGCGGAGTATGGGCAATGAAGAGAACATTGATGATGGCCGCTATGGTGGCGCTGTTGGCGCGTCCCGGTCCGGACGATAGCCGGCGCAATGCGACGGCGCCCCAGCCCTGAATAAGGAAGGATCACCACCGAGGAGCACAAGTTCAAGTTAGCCGAAAGGCCTCGTCCGCACCGGTCGGAATGCCGCTGAATCGAGCAGGAGCCGGCGCATCGGCGGCAGCTCCAGCCGCCATTGCGCCCGTGGCAGCCCCGGCAGGCCGAAGTACGGATGGTCGCCGAAGCTCGCCGGCGCCGGTCCGTCGGGGCCGGCGATCAGCGTCGTCGCCAGGGTCAGGCCGTCGGACCGAAGCGTCGCCGCAGGCTCGAGACGGTGCGGGAACGGGAAGACGGCGAGCAGCTCGCTGCGGGTCCACTCGAGCCGGGCCGCAACACGATCGGGCTGCGCCTCGATCACCGCCCAGCCGAGCCGGGACCACGGCACGCCGTGGATCGGCAGCCCGTGCTCGTCGCGGTGCAGCAAGGGCGACGACGGATCGAGTTCGACCACCCGCCCGGCGACGCGATAGCTGGGACCCGCAAGACGGTTCGCCCAGGGATGAAGGAGCGGGATCCCGGCGGTCGCCCCCGTCACCGCGGCCGCTTCGAGGCTGCACGCGCCGCAGCATCTCGACGCCACGATGGCGCAGCGAGGCACCAAGCATGCCGTGGCTCGGCAGAAAGACCGCCTCGAGATCGCCGGCGACGAGGAGGCGCGCGGACGGCTCTCGCGCAAGACCGGTGGATCCGGAGCCCGACGCTGTCATCGCTCAGCGAGCCGGCGCAAGCGCGAGATTCACGAACTCATCTCCCGATTCTGCGATGGCGAGTGTGGAGCCGCCCTCGGCGCGGCGGTTGCAGATGGTATACGGCCCCCGTTCCGACGTCGATCGGATCACGAACAATCACGGCACCAGACGGCCGCGGACCAGTGTGACCTCTGGACGCCACCATGATTCCCTGCCGGACGGGCCCCCGGCGTCCCGGCGGAGCCGATCCGCGCTTGCGGCCGCGCCCGGTTGCAAATCCGCCTCGAGTCGTTCAGGAAAAAAGGCGCGGCGGGTCTGCAATCGGTGCGCGCGCTCCAAAAGAACAGCATGGCGGTCGTTCTCAGCCTCGAGCACATCGGCAAGTCGTTCCCCGGCGTCCGGGCGTTGGACGACGTCGGCTTCGACGTGCGCGCCGGCGAGGTGCACGCGCTCTTGGGCGAGAACGGCGCCGGCAAGTCGACCCTGATCAAGATCGTCTCCGGCCTCTATCAGCCGGACGCCGGGACCATGCGCCTGGACGGCGAGGCGGTCCGCTTCGCGAGCCCGCACGACGCACAAGCCGCCGGCATCGCCACCATCTTCCAGGAGCTGCTGCTGTTCCCGGAGCTGAGCGTCGCCGAGAACATCTTCATGGGCCATGCGCCGCGCACCCGCCTCGGCGTCCTCGACTGGACGGGGATGCGTGCCCAGGCGCAGGATCTGCTCGCCTCGCTCGACATCCACGACCTCGACGTCACGCGGATCGTGGGCGCGCTCTCGGTCGGCAACCGGCAGCGGGTCGAGATCGCCAAGGCGCTCTCCCAGAACGCCCGCATCCTGATCATGGACGAGCCCACCGCGGCGCTGACCGAGGCCGACGTCCTGCGCCTGTTCGGCATCGTCCGCCGGCTACGCGAGCGCGGCGTCGGCGTCGTGTACATCAGTCACCGCCTCGAGGAGGTATTCGTGCTTGCGGACCGGGTCACGGTCCTGCGGGACGGCGCCTACGTCGGCACCCGGCAGGTCGCGGACACCAGCACCGACGAGCTGATCACGATGATGGTCGGCCGCACCATCGACAACCTGTTCCCCAAGCTCGACGCCGAGATCGGGGCGCCGGTCCTCGAGGTCCGGGGCCTGTGCGGCGAGCCGCTGTTCCGCGACGTCAGCCTGGAGCTGCGCGCGGGCGAGATCGTGGGTCTCGCCGGCCTGGTCGGGGCCGGCCGCAGCGAGCTGGCCCAGGCGATCTTCGGGATCAGGCCGGCCGACTCCGGCGAGGTCCTGGTCGACGGCCAGCCGGTGCAGATCCAGAGCCCGGCCCAGGCCAAGCGCCTCGGCATCGCCTACGTGCCGGAGGACCGCGCCACCCAGGGACTGATCCGGCCGATGCGGCTGCGCGAGAACATCTCGCTCGCGGTGCTGCGCCAGGTGACGCACGGGCCCTTTGTCGACCGCGGCGCCGAGACCGCGCTCGCCCTGCGCAGCATGCGCCAGCTGAACATCCGCGCGAGCGGCACCGAGCAGGTGGTCGAGAAGCTGTCCGGCGGCAACCAGCAGAAGGTGGTCCTGAGCAAATGGCTCGCGACGGCCCCGCGGGTCCTGATCATGGACGAGCCGACCCGCGGCATCGACGTCGGCGCCAAGGCGGAGATCCACCGCCTGATGAGCGGGCTCGCCAGAGAGGGCCTCGCGGTCCTGATGATCTCGAGCGAGCTGCCGGAGATCATGGGCATGAGCGATCGCATTCTGGTGATGCGCGGCGGCACGATCGTCGCGGCGTTCGCCCGCGCCGCGGCCAGCCAGGAGGCGATCGCCGCGGCGATGATGAGCGCGGCCGACGAGGCCGCGCCGGTGGCGGCGAGCGGCTAGAACCATGGCGATCGCCGCGCGCCGCCGCGCCCAAAGACACGGCCTTGCGAGCGCGCTCGGCCGCCTCTTCGGCAGCCAGGAGATGGTGCTGTTCCTGGCGATCCTGACGCTCCTGGTCGTGGTCGGCACGATCAATCCCCGCTACGTCGCCGAGCGCAACCTGCAGAGTATCTTCCTCGGCAACGCCTACATCGCGGTCGCCGCGATCGGCATGTCGATGGTGATCATCTCCGGCAACATCGACATCTCGGTCGGCTCCCTGATCGGGGTGCTCGCGACGCTCAGCGGCACGCTGGCGGTGTCCGGCCATCCGATCTTCATCAGCTGGCTGGTGCCGCTGGTCGCGGGCGCCCTGGTCACGACGCTCATGGGCTTCCTGGTCGCCTACCTGCGCATTCCCTCGATCGTGGTGACGCTCGGCATGCTCAGCATCCTCAAGGGCGGCCTGATCAGCGTGACCAGCGGCGCCTGGATCAGCGACCTGCCGGACGGCTACGCGCTCGCCCAGATGCGCCCGCTCGGCGTGCCGATGCCGGTCTGGTTCATGGTGGTGCTGACCGCGGGCGCGGCGCTGTGGATGCGCTACAGCGCGACCGGCCGCGCCATCTACGCGGTCGGCGGCAACGCCGAGGCGGCGCGCCTGTCCGGGATCTCGCGCCGCCGCACGATCATGACCGTGTTCGCGATCCACGGCGTGTTCGTCGGCATCGCGAGCGTGCTGTTCGCGACCCAGCTCGCGGTCATCCAGTCGACCGTGCCCCCCAACCTGGAGCTCACCATCATCACCGCCGCGGTGGTCGGCGGCGTCAGCATCCTGGGCGGCACCGGCACGGTGATCGGCTCGACGCTGGCCGCCGTGCTGCTCGCCGCGATCGGCTCCTCGCTGATCTTCGTCGACCTCTCGCCCTATTGGCTGCGCGCCGTGCAGGGCGGCCTGATCCTGATCACGGTGCTCGCCGACCTGATGCGGCGGCGGCGCCAGGCGCGAGCACGGTAGCGTCGCGCCGGCCTGCAAATTTCTTCGAACTTTCTTGGCCATGTCTGCGTCCTTGGGGCGTCAGGCATGGAGGCTTTGTGATGAAAAACCGACAGTTGGTCTCAGCGGCCGTGGTGTTGTTGCTGGCAGCATCGGCCGCGGCTACCGCCCAGACGATGGACGAGCACAAGATCGTCTCGCCCGACGCGGTCGAATGGGCGCCCGGGCCCGCCTCGATCCCGCCTGGAGCCGAGGCGGCGGTACTGTACGGCGATCCGAGCAAGGAAGGCCTGTTCGCGCTCCGGCTCAAGCTGCCGAGCGGCTATCACATTCCGCCGCACACCCACCCCAAGCCGGAGGTCGTCACCGTGATCTCGGGGACGTTCCGTTTGGGCATGGGAGAGACTGCCGACCAGAGCAAGGCTCAGCCTCTGGCAGCGGGCAGCTTCTTCGCGATGGCCCCAGGCATGGCGCACTATGCCTCCGCCGATGAGGAGACGGTCGTCCAAGTCAACAGCACCGGCCCATGGGGCCTCACCTACGTGAATCCGAAGGACGATCCGCGCCAGAAGACGCAGTAGCCGGAATCGAAACGGCAGGCGCGATTTCTCAAGGCGGCGCGACGGCTAAAGTCGTTGGCGCGTCGCGTACGCCTTCTCGCAAACAAAGCCCGCAGGCAGGAGAAGAGACATGCCTGAATCTACCCGTGAGCTCGTCGTGGTCGTCACACATGGGATCGATCATGAGCTGTCGTCGGTTGCCTTCACCATCGTCAACGGTGGCATCACCGCCGGGCTGCAGGTTGCGGTGTTCCTGACCAGCGCCGCCGTCGACCTCGTGCGCAAGGGTGCGTTCGACCACGCGGTCGTGCATCCGCTCGAGCCGCTGGCATCGCTGGTGAAGGATTTCCTCGCCCGCGGCGGACGTTTGTGGGCCTGCGCGCCCTGCGTCAACGCGCGCGGCTACGAGCAGAGCGACCTTATCGACGGTGTCGAAATCACCGGTTCGAGCAAAATGCACGAGTCGATCAAAGCCGGCGCGGCGACGCTCAGCTTTTGAGCGACTGCCGAAATGCTCTCCTCACGTTATCCGCGAACGCCAGCGATCCAGGAATCACGGTCGGTGATACTTGGTCTGGTCTCGCTGCATCAGGGAACATGATCATGACCACGTTAGCCACGTTCGATCCGAAAGAGCTGGAAGCCAAGGTGAAGGCGATGTATCGCAGTGTCGCCGAGGACCCGCATGGCGAGTTCCATTTCGAGATGGGCCGTGCCCTTGCCGAGCGCCTCGGCTACGCACCGGCCGACCTCGACCGCATCCCGGCCGAGGCGATGGAGTCGTTCGCAGGGGTCGGATATTACTTCCATCTCGCCGGGCTCGAGGAAGGCGCGACCGTCGTCGATCTCGGCAGTGGGTCGGGCATGGACACGTTCGTCGCGGCTCTGAAAGTCGGCTCGCGCGGAAAAGTGATCGGCGTGGACATGACGGACGAGCAGCGCGCCAAGGCCGAACGCCTGCGCGACCGCGACGGGTTCCGCGGCGTCACCTATGTGAAGGCCTACATCGAGGACGTTCCGCTTCCCGATGAATCCGCCGATGTCGTGATCAGCAACGGCGTCATCAATCTCGCGCCGGACAAGCCGAAAGTCTTCCGGGAGGCGGCACGGTTGCTGAAGCCCGGTGGCCGCCTGGCGATCTCGGACATCGTGACCGAAGCGAAGCTGCCCGAGAGCATCGTCTGCGACTCGACGCTCTGGGCCGCGTGCATCGGCGGCGCCGCCCAGCAGGACGACTATCGCGGGCAGATCGAGGCGGCAGGTCTCGAGGTGGTCAAGGTCGAGGACAACCCGGCCTACCAGTTCATCTCGGACAACGCCCGCGCTGCAAGCACGAAGTTCGGGGTCAAGAGCGTCTCGCTGCTCGCCGTGAAGCCATGAGCGCCCGCGGCCAACTACGGAAAGTCCCGCGTGGGAGTCCGTCTTGGCCCGGACTAAGCTGAGCCCCGGGGCGTGAGGTGTACCGTGGGCGACCACGTCGACGATGGCACCTTCTTTCGAGCGGAGATCGAGCGGCTCACGGACCGCCTCTACGGGGTTGCCCTGCGCTTGACCGGGCACCCTGCTGCCGCCGAAGACCTGGTCGCCGAGGCGGTCCTCAAGGCGTGGAGCAACCTCGGCCAGCTCAAGGACCGACGGTGCTTTCCGAAATGGGTGTTGCGCATCCTCACGAACACTTTCGTCAGCGGCTATCGCAAGGCATGTCAGGAGCCGACGATTGCCGTCGAGGAGGAAGGCGAGGAGCAATTCTCGCTGTTCGAGCAGCTGCACCAACCATTCCTGCTCTGGTGGAGCAATCCCGAGCGGGAACTGCTCAGCAAGCTGCTTCGGAGAGACGTCGAACGGGCGCTCGACAACCTGCCTGACGGCCTCCGGGCGGTCGTGGTCATGGTCGAGATCGAAGGTTATTCGTACGCGGAGGTTGCGGCCATGCTCGGCATCCCGATCGGGACCGTGCGGTCACGCCTGAACCGGGCGAGGTCCATGCTTCAGCGCGCGCTGTGGCGCCAGGCCCGCGAGGCGGGTCTGACCACCGCGGCATGACACCAAGAAGGCGATCATGACCAGGCCTGATCCGATTCGTTGCGAGGAGGTGATCACTCATCTCCTCGAGTATCTCGATGACGAGATCGATGCTGAGAAGCGTCGGCAGGTCGAGCGCCATCTCGAGGAATGCCGCGGTTGCTACTCACGCGCCGAATTCGAGAAAGAGCTGAGGAAGAAGGTCAGACAGCTCGGCACGCAGAAGCCGCCTCGATCACTTCAGCGGCGGCTCAAGGCATTGATCGATCAATTCTGACGCGCGACCGCATCGAGGTGATCCATGGTTGCGATCTTGGGATTCACCAGGGACCAGATTTTCCAGGCGGTGCGCCAGATGTACAGTGAGGTGGCGGCATCGCCGTCGGCACCGTTTCACTTCCCGGTGGGCCGGAGCGCCTGCCTGTTCGTCGGCTATTCCGAAGAGCTGATCGATGGCGTTCCTGCGGGTGCGTTGGAGTCGTTCGCCGGCGTCGGATGCCCGTTTCGCGCCGGCGTGGTCGAGGCGGGCGATCGGGTGCTCGACGTCGGGGCGGGCTCGGGCACCGATACGCTGATCGCCGCTCGTCTCGTCGGCCTTGAGGGCAAGGTGTGGGCCCTCGACATGACACCTGCGATGACCTCCAAGCTTCGCCGTAACGTTGCCGTTGCCGGCGCCACGAATGTCGAGGTCATCGAGGGCAACGCGGAGTCCATTCCGCTGCCGGACGCCAGCGTCGATGTCGTCACCAGCAACGGCGTCCTGAACCTGGTGCCGGACAAGGCCAGGGCCGTGGCCGAGATCTTCCGCGTGCTGCGGCCGGGCGGCCGTGTTCAGATCGCGGACATCGTTCTGTCGCGGCCGGTGGGTGAGGAGCGGCGGACCGACGCCAAGCTCTGGGCCGAATGCGTGGTCGGGGCAACGGTCGACGAGGACTATCTCGATCTGTTTCGGTCCGCCGGTTTCGAGGGCGTGACCGTCTTGCGCCGCTTCGACTATTTCTCCGGGAGCGCCAGCGCGGATACCCGGCGCATCGCCGCTGCGCTCGGCGGCCGAGCGGCGGAAATCACCATGCAGAAGCCGGCGGCGCGGCGCTCCGTCCTCGCCGCCCGGGCGCAGAGGCTGCGGCCGGGCGTCCTTGCCCGCCGCGCGGCCCAGCACGGCGTCCTGGGCTCATTCGCGACGATTGCTGCCGTCGCGGCGTGCTATGGCGTGCTGGCGCTCGTTGGCGCCATCGGCCTGCTCGGCCTTTCGATCCCAGTGAACGCACAAGCGTGGACCGGGATGATCGTGGCGCTCGCGGTCCTGGCGCCGTTCGGGATCGCCTGGAACCTGCGCGTGCACCGCGGCTGGGGGCCGACGGTCCTTGGCGCGGCGGGGGCGCTGGTGGTGCTTTATGCGCTGCTCGGCGCCTACGACTGGCGCATCGAGGCGAGCGGCTTCGTGGCGTTGGCTGGCGCGGCGCTCTGGGACCGGCATCTGTTTCGGCGCGCTGTCAGTTGCTGAGGGGTGTATAAAATGTCGTCTGCTCGCCGCCGAAGTTGGCCGCTGGACTAGCGCATTTTTCGATCAGCTCGCACCAGCCCGCTCCCCCTCCCAACCGCCCCAAGGGTACCATCGGTGGGTGGT
>JBOHKK010000102.1:0-17175 GCA_050729115.1 Geminicoccaceae bacterium
GCGCGGGGTTGGCTGGGCGGCCGCGCGCCCCAAAAAAGAAGCATGATGCCGGGCGAACGAACTTGGTGAGCCCGGCAGAGGTGATTGCGTGCCGTCCGCCTGGGTAAAGGTGGTCAGGCGACCGCGGTGCGCGGCGAGATCGCCTTGTTGAGCGCCGGCATCACCTTGTCCGCCATCAGCTCCATCGACCGCCGGGCGAGCTTCTTGTCCACCCAGTCGTGACCGGCGTAGAGCAGCGTGCCGAAGTCCCCGACCTGCTCGCGGAACGCCAGGATCTTCTCGGTGACCTGGTCCGGCGTGCCGTAGATCACGAGCTGCTCGACGATGGTCGGGACGTTCAGCTCCGCGTCCGGCTGATCTTTGTAGGTCTTGAACAGGTTGGCGCGGCCGCCCCGCTGCAGCTTGGTGAACAGCGAATGGTAATAGAAGTGGTACGGGCCGTTGGGGTCAGTCGCGTAGCGCCTGGCGGTTGCCTCGTCGTCGGCGACGAAGATGCTCTTCGCCACCCGCCAGTTGCCGGGGTCGGCAGGGCGGCCGCCCTTCGCGCAGCCCTCGACGTAGTTCGGCCAGTGGGTCCTGACCCACTGCGGCTGCAGGAAGTTCGCCGAGATCGGGTCCCAGCCGCGCTCGGCGGCCGCGCTCACCCCCTTGGAGAACGGCGCGACCGCGGTGACCACGATCGGCGGATGCGGCTTCTGGTAAGGCTTGGCGATGTAGCCTTGCCCGAGCTCGGGGATCAGGGTGCGCGCCGTCGAGACGTTCCAGAACTGGCCCTTGAGGTCGTAGGGCGCTTCGCCGTTCCAGATGTCGAGGACGTGATTGATCGCCTCGACGAACATCGCGGTGCGGTCCTTGTCGAGGTTGTCGAACACCTCGGCGTCGGAGAGCAGGCCGCCCGGGCTGATGCCGAACACAAAGCGCCCCTTGGCCATGTGGTCGACCATCGCGACCTCGGCCGCGACCATCGCCGGATGGTGGTTGGGCAGGTTGACCGTGCCGGTACCGAGCTTGATCCGGCTGGTCTCGCGCAGCAGCCAGGCGATGAAGATCAGCGCCGAGGTGATGGTTTCCGCGGCGTCGGTGATGTGCTCGCCGATGTAGCCTTCGGTGAACCCGAGCTCCTCCGCCAGCAGCACGAGCTCGCGGTCCTCCTCGAGCGTCTCGGCCAGGTGGCGGTCCGGTGGATGGATGGGCATGGTGAAAAAGCCGAGATCCATGGTGCCTCTCTCCTGGCGGCCGGAAGTCCCTTCCTGCCGGCGCTGCGCCCTAACCGATCGACGCCAGCCTGCGGGAAGTCCGGAGCGATGTCGAGGGCTGCCGTCTTCGCATGCGCGCCGGCCCGGGCGCCTCAGAGCATGAGATCGGCGAAGTCGCTCGGCGCGATGTCGGCGCGCGGATGCTCCGGCAGCGCCGCGGTCAGGCAGTAGTGGCCGCAGCTGAACACCAGCGGATCGCCCACGCGCCACGAGAAGCGCTCGACCCGGCCCATGAAGACCACGTGATCGCCGGCCTCGATCGCCCGTTCCCGGCGGCACTCGAACAACGCGAGACAGTCCGGCAGCGTCGGGCAGCCGCCAAGGCCCGGCCGCCATTTGACCTTCGCGAACTTGTTCGCCGCCGCGCGCGCGAAGTGGTTGGAGATGGCGCGCTGATGCGAGGCGAGGACGTTGACCGCGAAATGCACGCTCTGGCGGAAGCTCGGCAGCGACATCGCGTCCTGACGCAGGCTCCACAGTACGAGCGGCGGCTCGAGCGAGACCGCGCCGAACGAGTTCGCGGTCAGGCCCTCGCACTTGCCGTTCGGCGTCCTGGTGGTGATCACCGCGATGCCGGTGGCGAAGCGGCCGAGCGCATGCCGGAACTGCCGCAGATCGAAGCCCGCCTGCGCGTCGGAGGGCGCGGCCGCGTGGCCGTCACGTCGGGCCTGGGTCATGCCACCGGGCGGGTTTGCGGCGCAGGGGGGCGTGGCGCGGCGCTCGGGCCATGCGCCGCGCGCGCCACCCGGTCCGGCAGCACGCCCGGGGGCCTGAACGCAACCTGCGCCTCGGCCGAGGAGGTCGCCTCGTCGATGCAGGACGACAAAGCCATGATCCGGCCTCCCTGGTCACCGTCCGCCGCGCCGCGCTTGGGGTGCCCGAGCACCAATGCCAATCCAGCCGTCCCCTCGCCTTTGACCAGCGCCCCCGGTCGATCCCGCCGGCCTCGATCGCTTCGTCCAGCCGCATTCGAGCAGCAGGAGCTCCGCGTGGGCGAATACCGGGTCCGCCCATACTCATGCCAATGACGCGAAGGGGCAACCGCGTCGTGAACCAGCGCCGGTTCGCGGCGGTGCGCCCGGTGATCGCGCATGACACCACCAAGGATGCCGTGCTCGGCGTGAGGCTGACACGGTCCACGGTCAGCTGTCACGCGCGCCAGCTCGACGACGAGATCGGCCTAGGAGCGCAGGCGCGCCGCCGGCCCGCGCCGCAACGAGGCTCGGATCGGTCGCCGGCGCTCGGCGCCGTCGGATCCGCGGTCGCGGGGCAGAGTCGCTTGGTCGATCGACGAATTGATTGGCGCGCCCTGCAGGACTCGAACCTGCGACCTACGGATTAGAAGTCCGTTGCTCTATCCAGCTGAGCTAAGGGCGCATGGGTGCGGAGATACACGATCGACCGGGTGACGGCAATCGCGTGCGCCTTCGACCGAGCCCGGCCACGGCGCCGGCCTCACACCTTGCGGATGAAGTTCTCGGCGTAGGACTTCGGCCTGATGATCGGCTGGTGAGGCTCGAACACCCGGTACTCGATCCCCCGCCGCCTGGCGTAGGCCACCGCCGCCTCCTTGCTCGGAAACCAGAGCTCGACCTGCTGGTCGGTGTCGTCCGAGCCGAGCCAGCCGCACAAAGGGTCCGCCTGCCGGCGCGACTTCGGCTCGAGCTCCAGAACCCAGCGCCGGGTCTTGGCCCGGCCCGACTGCGTCGCCGTCCTGGCGGGCTGATAGATGCGCGCGACCATCGCCCTTCGTCCTGCCTCCGAACGCCGCTCACAGGTAACGGCACGCGCCGGGGAAATCAAGCGCGGGCCCAGGAAAGGTGGCGCGAGCGAGCGCGATGAGCACCGGCCTGAGCCGTCGAAGGCGGCCAGCATGGCCCGGGCTTCGGCGCACCGCGCGGCATCCCGCCATGGGCGAAGTGTCGCGCTCCAGCTGCCGTCCTCGAGCCGCGGCGCAACCGCAAGCGACGGGCAAGGCCAGCCGCCGCGAGCCGCGGGCGGGACATTCGACACTTGCCCGGATCTCGCCTAAACTGAATCGCAGCAAAGAGAACACATCGAGGAGGCTTACATGCGCTACCGTCTTGCTTCCGGCGCCGCGTTGGTCGCCCTGGCCGCGGGCGGCCTTGCCACCGCCGCCCCCAGTGCCGCCCAGGAGCTGACACTGTACTGCAGCCCGCAGATCGAATGGTGTCAGATCATGGTCGAGGAGTTCCAGAAGGCGACCGGCATCGAGGTCGCCATGACCCGCAAGAGCTCCGGCGAGACCTTCGCCCAGGTCAAGGCAGAGGCGCAGAACCCGAGGGGCGACGTGTGGTGGGGCGGCACCGGCGATCCGCATCTGCAGGCGGCCGAGGAGGGCCTGACCGAGGAATACCAGTCGCCGATGCTCGACCAGCTGCGCGACTGGGCCGTGTCCCAGGCCGAGGCGTCGGATTACAAGACGGTCGGCATCTACGCCGGCGCGCTCGGCATCGGCTACAACACGGAGGTGCTCGAGGAGAAGGGCCTGCCGGCGCCCGCGTGCTGGAAGGACCTGGCCGACCCCGCGTACAAGGGCGAGATCCAGATCGCCAACCCGAACTCGTCGGGCACCGCGTATACCACGCTCGCCACGCTGGTGCAGATCTTCGGCGAGGACGAGGCGTTCGAGCTGCTCAAGGCGATGCACCAGAACGTCAATCAGTACACCAAGTCCGGCTCGGCGCCGATCAAGGCGGCGGCGCGCGGCGAGACCACGATCGGCATCACCTTCATGCACGACATGGTGACCGAGAAGGTTCAGGGCTTCCCGATCGAGATCGTCTCGCCGTGCGAGGGCACCGGCTACGAGATCGGCTCGATGAGCATCATCAAGGGCGCGCGCAATCCGGAGAGCGCCAGGCAATGGTACGACTGGGCGCTGACCGCGCAGGCGCAGGAGCTCGCCGCCAAGGCGCAGGCCTATCAGGTGCCCTCGAACCAGGATGCGGTGGCGCCGCCGGAGGCGCCCGACCTCGAGCAGATCGATCTGATCGACTACGACTTCGCGAAGTACGGCAGCTCGGACGAGCGCACGCGCCTGCTCAAGAAGTGGGACGACGAGGTGTACTCGCTGCCGCGCTGAGGACGGCGCGGCGCCCGGGCGGCAGGTTGCCGGCGGTGCGGAAAACCTCTGTTCGTCATGCCCGGGCATCCTTGGACTCGACCCGGTCCTCGGGTCGAAGAGGGGTTGGGGCCCTTGCCTGGCTCCCGGCGCCGACGTGGTGCCGGCGCGGAGCGGCAAGCCCCGACGCGACCCGGTCCTCGGGTCGGAGGGGGTTGGGGCCCTTGCCTGGCTCCCGGCGCCGACGTGGTGTCGGCGCGGAGCGGCAAGCCCCAACGCGACCCGAGGACCCGGGCAGCCAGGGCTTGGACGAGCGCGACCGCCGTGGTGGTCCGGGGCATGGATTGCCGGGTCGAGCCAGACTTGACCCGGGCATCCAGGCCCGGTGCCGGGCTCTGGCCGAGGCATGGATCGCCGGGTCGGGCCCGGTGCTGCGCGGTGGATGGGGAGGTGTGGCGCCGGCGATGCATGGCGGCGCCTCTCGTTGGCGGGGAGCGGGACGCGTCGAGACGGTGCCGACATCAACCCTTTGGTAACCCGTGTATGGGAAGGTGAGCTCATGCCGCAGGCTATGGTGGGAATCCGAGCGCCGGCCGGATTGCGGGCGTGCGCACGGATTCCCAGCATCCCATGTCGGCGCCATGGTCGTCGAAATTGGTGAGCATGAGGTTAACCGGACGGTATTGGGTCGAGCCCGGGCATGACGAGAATGGGGCGCGACGTGCCCGACAGCGCTCGGCCGTGCTATGCAATGGTTGTCCCGGCGCGCGAGCCCTGACGGGCGCCGCGACCATCGTGCGCGATGCCTAGGCTCGACCGGACCGTGGTCCTGTGGCTGGCCGTCGGCTGGATCGGCTATGCGATCCTGCCCTGGTACCTCCTGGACGACGGCTTCTGGTCGCTCGGGTGGCTGCTGGAAGGCTACCCGCTGGACGATGACACGGCACCTGCCCTCCTCCAGGCGCTGCTGTACGGCAAGTGGTGGCTCGCCCCGATCGTGGTGCCGCTGCTGGCGCCCCTGGCGCTGATCGGCCGGCGCCGCTCCGATCCGGCGTTCGCCAACGGTCTGATCGCGATCGGGCTTGCCGGCTTGGGCTACGTGCTGCTGCAGGGCTTTGCGATCGGCATTCGCGGCTGGCAGTTCGAGACCCTGGAGACCCTGTTCGGGCCGCTCGACGACCGGCAGTTCGGCATCGGTTATGGCGGCCTCCTGGTCAGCGCCGCTTTTTTGTTCCTGCTCACCCGCGGCGTCGCCGCCAAGGGCGCGATCAACGGCGACGTGTTCGTGGTCGGCTCGATCGGGCTGATCGTCGCGCTGGTCGCCGCCTTCATCTTCTTCCCGGTCACCCAGATCCTGGTGAGCGCGGTCCAGGACAACGACGGCAACTATGCCCCGGCCGTGTTCTTCGCCAAGCTGGTCGACCAGAAGATCTGGGGGCTCGGCTGCGTGGCCGGCGGCGTCAGCTGCGGCGTCGCCTGGAACTCGCTGCTGCTCGCCATCCTGGTCGGCGCCGGTACCGCGGTCCTGGGCCTCGCGTTTGCGCTGATCGTCACCCGCACCGAGTTCCCGGCCAAGCGCGCGCTCAGGGTGCTGACGGTGCTGCCGATCATCACCCCGCCGTTCGTGATCGGGCTTGCGGTGATTCTCCTGTTCGGCCGATCCGGCGCCATCACCCAGTTCCTGGCGGAGCTGCTCGGCGTTCCGGCGAGCCGCTGGATCTACGGGCTGCCCGGCGTCTGGTTCGCGCAGATGCTGGCCTTCACGCCGATCGCCTTTCTGGTGCTGATCGGCGTGGTCGAGGGGGTCAGCCCGTCGATGGAGGAGGCCTCGCAGACGCTGCGCGCCAAGAGCTGGCAGACCTTCACCACCGTGTCGCTGCCGCTGATGCGCCCCGGCCTCGCCAACGCGTTTTTGCTCGGCTTCATCGAGAGCCTCGCCGACTTCGGCAACCCGCTGGTGCTCGGCGGCAGCTACGGCGTGCTCTCGACTGAGATCTTCTTCGCCATCGTCGGCGCCCAGTACGACCAGGGGCGCGCCGCGGTGCTCGCGATCGTGCTGCTGGCCTTCACCTTGTCCGCGTTCTACGCCCAGCGCCGCTGGCTGGGGCGCAGGTCCTACGCGACGGTCACCGGCAAGGGCGACGCCGGCCAGCCGGCCAAGCTGCCGCGCACCGTCAAATGGCTCTGCTACGGCACCGCGCTGCCCTGGGCGGCGCTCACCCTGGTCATCTACCTGATGATCATGTTCGGCGGCTTCGTCCACACCTGGGGCTTCGACCACAGCTTCACCCTTCGCCACTACATCGACGCGTTCGCGATCGTCCCGAGCGAGCACGGGTTGATCTGGAGCGGCGCCGCCTGGAACTCGTTCTTCACCACGCTCGGCATCGCGGCCGTCGCCGCGCC
Organism: Geminicoccaceae bacterium; assembly: GCA_050729115.1. GTDB lineage: Bacteria > Pseudomonadota > Alphaproteobacteria > Geminicoccales > Geminicoccaceae > JBKPNX01. The sequence goes on from JBOHKK010000102.1 coordinate 6,748, forward strand.
GCTCACCGCGGCGATCGGCCTCTTGACCGCCTACCTCCTGGTCCGGCAGCGTTTCGCCGGCAAGGACGCGTTCGAGTTCGGCACCATGCTCTCCTTCGCGATCCCCGGCACGGTGATCGGCGTCAGCTACATCCTGGCCTTCAACGTGCCGCCGATCGAGCTCACCGGCACCGGCGCGATCCTCGTGATCTGCTTCGTCTTCCGCAACATGCCGGTCGGGGTGCGCGCCGGCATCGCGTCGATGACCCAGCTCGACCGGAGCCTGGACGAGGCCTCGCTGACGCTGGGCGCCTCCACCTTCACCACCATGCGGCGGGTGATCCTGCCCTTGCTCCGCCCCGCGATCGTGGCGGCGCTGGTGTTCAGCTTCGTGCGCGCCATCACCGCGATCAGCGCCGTGATCTTCCTGGTCAGCGCCGAATACGACATGGCGACCTCCTACATCATCGGCCGGGTCGAGAACGGCGATTACGGGCTCGCGATCGCCTACTCCTCGGTGCTCATCCTGGTGATGCTGGTGGCGATCACCCTGGTGCAGCTGGCGATCGGCGAGACGCGGCTGCGCCGCCGCGGCGAAATCGAGATCGCGGCGGCGCCGCCGGTGGGAGCGCCCGCGGCATGAACAGCCTGGGTGGCAAGGCGGCCAGGGTGGTGTTCGAGCGGGTGACCAAGGCCTTCGGGCCGGTGGTCGCGGTGCGCGACGTCTCGTTCGCGATCGAGCCGGGCGCGCTCGTGACCCTGCTCGGCCCGAGCGGCTGCGGCAAGACCACGACGCTGCGCCTGATCGCCGGCCTCGAGCACCCGAGCGCCGGCCGCATCCTGATCGGCGACGAGGACGTCACGACCCTGCCGGCGACCGAGCGCGACGTCAGCATGGTGTTCCAGTCCTACGCGCTGTTCCCGCACATGACCGTGCTCGAGAACGTCGCCTACGGGCTCGCCGTGAGCGGCCGCCCGAAGGCCGAGGCGCGCGCCCGCGCCGAGGACGGCCTCGCCCTGGTCGGCCTCGCCGGCTACGGCAAGCGGCTGCCGAGCGAGCTCTCCGGGGGCCAGCAGCAGCGGGTCGCGGTGGCGCGCGCCCTGGTCCTGGAGCCGGAGGTGCTGCTGTTCGACGAGCCGCTCTCCAACCTCGACGCCAAGCTGCGCCGCCGCGTGCGCGAGGAGATCCGGGAGCTGCAGCAGAAGCTCGCCCTGACCTCGGTCTACGTCACCCACGATCAGGGCGAGGCGCTCGCGGTGTCCGACCGCATCATCGTGATGCGCGACGCCGAGATCGCTCAGGCCGGCTCGCCGCGCGAGCTCTACGATCAGCCGCTCGACCTGTTCGTCGCCGACTTCATCGGCGACGCCAACCTGATCGAGGCCGAGATCACCGCGGTGAACGGCGCGCTGGCGACCGTGCGGATCGGCCCGCTGACCCGCGAGCTGCCGCACCGCGGCTTCGCGCCCGGCCCGGCCCACGTGGCGCTCCGCCCCGAGACCATCCGGCTCGTGCCCGAAGCGCGTCCCGACGCGATCGCGGGCGAGGTCGTGAAGGCGACCTACCTCGGCAGCCACATGGAGTACACGGTGAGCACCGCCGAGGGCGACCTGTTCGTGATCGACCATGAGGTCGAGCGGGCGCTGCGCCCGGGCACGGCGGTGTCGGTCGTGCCGGCCGGCCGCGGCATCACCCTGGTGCGCGACTGAGTCCACGGCGCGATCGTTTGGGCGAAAGCGCGGGGATCGCGCAGGCTCCAGGCCCGCACCCCGCCAACTCGGGCACCCGGGAGGTTGCCTGCCGGGCGCGGCCGTGGCAGTTCGAGAGCCGCGACCATGAACGACATGCAGGGAGGCGGCCTCGATGGCCGAAGACGCGTTCGATTTCATCGTGATCGGCGCGGGCTCCGCGGGCTGCGTGCTGGCGAACCGGCTGTCCGCGGATCCGGCCAACCGTGTGCTGCTGCTCGAGGCCGGCGGGCGCGATGTCAACCCCTGGATCCACGTCCCGATCGGCTACTATCGCACCATCTTCGATCCGAGGATCGGCTGGGGCTATCGGACCGAGCCGGAGCCGGGCCTGAACGGCCGCCAGATCCCCTGGCCGCGCGGCAAGGTGCTCGGCGGCTCGTCCTCGATCAACGGCCTGGTCTACATCCGCGGTCAGAAGGAGGACTTCGACCACTGGCGCCAGCTCGGCAACGCCGGCTGGAGCTACGACGACGTGCTGCCCTACTTCAAGCGGGCCGAGGACCAGGCGCGCGGGCCTGGCGACTACCACGGCGCCGGCGGTCCGCTTTCGGTCGGCGACAGCGCCCGCCACGAGCTGGTCGAGGCCTACATCGAGGCCTGCATCGACCTCGGGATTCCGAGGAACGACGACTTCAACGGCGCCGTCCAGGAGGGTGCCGGTTACTTCCAGCTGACCAACCGCAAAGGCTTTCGCTGCTCGGCCGCGGTCGCCTATCTGCGCCCGGTGAGCAAGCGCCCGAACCTGCGGATCGCGACCCACGCCCTGGTGCGCCGCATCACGCTGAAGGGCCGGCGGGCGAGCGGCGTGACCTATCGCCGAGATGGCGTCCTGCGGACCGCTCGGGCCCGGCGCGAGATCGTGCTCGCGGCCGGCGCGATCGGCTCGCCCCAGATCCTCCAGCTGTCCGGGATCGGGCCTCCCGAGCACCTGCGCGCGTGCGCCATCGCGGTGGCGCACGCTCTGCCGGGCGTCGGGCGCAACCTCCAGGACCACTTTCAGGCGCGCTCGGTCTATCGCTGCACCCGGCCGATCACCTTGAACGATCGCGTGCGCAGCCCCTTCCAGAAGCTGCTCATGGGCCTGGAGTGGTTCGTGTTCCGGACCGGCCCGCTCACGGTCGGCGCCGGCCAGGGCGGCATCTTCGCGCGCACCCGCGCGGGGCTCGCGACCCCGGACGTGCAATTCCACATCATCCTGTTCAGCGCCGACCGCCCGGGCCAGCCGCTACATCCGTTCTCGGGCTTCACCGCCTCGGTCTGCCAGCTGCGCCCGGAAAGCCGCGGCACCGTGATGATCCGCTCGCCCGATCCCGAGGCGCATCCCGCGATCGTTGCCAACTACCTGGCGGCCGAGACCGATCGCCGCTGCATCGTGGCCGGCCTGCACCTCGCCCGCCGCCTCGCCGCCACCGAATCGCTCGCGCCCTACATCGCCGAGGAGATCGAGCCCGGGCCCGACAAGACGAGCGACGAGGACCTCCTCGCCCACGCCCGCGCCCGCGGCTCGACCATCTTCCACCCGAGCGGCACCTGCATGATGGCCCCTGCGGCCAACCCCATGGCCGTGGTCGACGACCAGCTGCGCGTCCACGGCCTCCTTGCGCTTCGCGTCGCCGACGCCGCGGTCATGCCGACCGTGGTCTCGGGCAACACCAACGCCGCCTGCATCATGATCGGCGAGAAATGCGCGGAGATGATCCTCGCCTCGGGTTGAGCATGCGGTCGGGCCCGGATGACGCCCGGGTGCGGGGGCGCCGCGACGACCGGTCATCCCGCCGGTCACCGCGCGCGCGGGGAGCGCCATGACCCGAAGATCCGAGATCGCCCTGGAGAACAAGAAGGGCCGGCTCGACGACCTGGTCGAGCACCGGAGCATCACCAAGGCGGCGTACTCATGGGCAACGCGTTGCCCATGCCCTCACCGCGACGGCCCGATAGTTCACACAATCTTAACCAATGGGTTCGGCATTTGTTCAGACGGTCCATGCGACCCTGGGACTCCGTGGCGGGCATTCCCGAGGGGGCCGGTGCGGGCGGTCGCGCGATCTCCCCTTGGTCGGGTCCTCGGACCGGGTGAGGTTCGGGTTCGTTTGGCGTGCGCTCTGCGCCCTGTCGGCGCGGCGTCCAGGGCGCGATCGCATCGGGCAGGGTGCGAGCGGGCGCGGGTGGCTCGCTGACGACGTATTCCCGTCGGGGCCCGGCGCCGCGCTCGGGTTCGCTCGGTTGCGGACGCTGGGCGGCCGGTCGCCGTGCCGCGGGCCTCCTCGGCTGCGCCTGCAACGCCGCACCGGTCTCGACCGCCTGCTCGGCCTGGAGGGCCTTGAGCGTGCGCAGCGCGCGCCAGAACTCCGCCATCGCCGCGCCGCGATAGCGCAGCAGGGTCTCGAACGACCTGGTGCCGTTGCCGTCGCGGATCAGCGCGAGCCCGAGGCTGCCGCCCGGGATGTGATGCTCCTCGAACAGCTCGGTCTCGATGCGGTCGGCCCGGGCGAGCCGCCAGGCGGCGACCACGACGCGCCGTGCGAGCACGGCCTGCAGCGCCCCCACAGGCGCCAGCTCCACGAACAGCGCCGCCTCGAGGGCGGCGAACTCGGCGGCATCCTCCTCCGGCAGCACGACGTACTTCTGCGCCCGCATGCCGTGCTTCAACGCATTCCGTGATGAGCGCGCCTTGCCTTCGGGGGCCTTGGGCCCGCGCGACTTGGCGCCGTTCTTCCGACTGGCCTCGGCGCGGGCACTGCTCGTGGGGACGGCCGCGCGCGACGCGGCGCCTGCACTGGACATGGCGGTGATCCTCGGCTGGAGGATGATTCTGGGAAGGCGGCGACGCCGGGGGGCGCCGGGCAGAGAACGGCAGTCTAACCGATCCTAGGAATATTGTCCAGAGAGGCGCCGCTGCCGCGCCCGCGTCGCCGACCCCTCGATCATGCACCAACGCCGCCTGCATCATGATCGGCGAGAAGGCGGCGGCGATGATTCTAAAGCCATGAGGGGCATATCTGGGCCGAGCGCCGGGCCGGAATCCGCGTGAGATCATGGAGCGAGTGTGCTATCGCACGACCATCGCGGAACGAACGAATAGTGGGTCATGGCAGACGGTATCTTTGTGCTTCGAGATGGCGGGCTTCTAGAGCTGTTGACTGAGCCGTTCGAGAGCGAGGATGCGTTTCAGAAGCTCTTGGCCGATCATCCGACGCTTCTCGCCGGCAACAGTAACAACGCGGATGTCGTGGACCGCTGGCTGCTGGTGCGCCGTGAGATGGGTGTTCCGGATCACGACTCTGGGGGCGATCGCTGGGCCATCGACCACCTGTTTCTTGATCAGGAAGGCGTTCCAACGCTGGTCGAGGTCAAACGGGGCACCGATCCCCGCATTCGTCGAGAATTGGTCGGCCAGATGCTCGATTATGCGGCAAACGCCGTGATCTACTGGCCGGTCGAGCTGATCCGCAGCCGGTTGATCGCCCGCTGCGAGGCTGAGAAGATCAGCGCCGATGAGAGGTTATCAGACTTTCTCGGCGAAGAAGCCGACGCCGACGCCTTTTGGGCCAAAGTCAAGACGAATCTCCAGGCCCGTAGGGTGCGAATGGTATTCGTGGCCGACGTCATCCCGCCCGAGCTACGCCGGATCGTCGAGTTCCTCAACGAACAAATGGACCCGGCCGAGGTGCTTGCGCTTAAGATCAAGCAGTACGTCGGCGCTGAGCTGCGCACGCTCGTCTGCAGCGTGATTGGACGGACGGCGGAAGCAGAGCAGAAGAAAGGCCGCCTCGTGCGCACCTGGGATGAAGAGACGTTCTTCGCCAGTGCTATCGACAAGTGTGGCCCTCCGATCGTCGACAGCATCAAGCGCGTCTATGATTGGGCACGCATGAATCAGGCGATCTCATGGGGCAAGGGCCTCAGAAACGGCGCCTTTGGCGTTGGGGATCCGGAGTCAGGAACCGCGGTGCTCTGGGCGTACGACAACGGCCAGATCGTCTTGCCGGCGTCCAACCTCAAGCGGTTGCCACCATTCGATCATCCCGAAAGGCGCCAAGCGCTCGTCAGCAAGTTTAACACCATCCCCGGAGTGGCGATCCCGGACGGCGACCCCGCTTCCGGGAGCTGGCCCAGCTTCCAGCTCAAGGCGCTGCCTATACCGGATGGAGCGCAGCGGCTCGTCGAGGTGCTCGCGTGGGTGTTTGGAGAGATCGAAAGGGCCAGAGCCTGATCCCCATCCGCGGCCCCTTGAACGTAGGCGGGACCACCGTGATTGACCGCGAGCCGTTCTCGATTCGTGACCAGACAGCGCCGCGGCAGCGTTGAGGCGTGCTATGGTCCGGGGCGCGGACCCTGGGAGAGGATATGCATGGCAAGCGGCGGCATGGCGGAGGGCGGCGGGCAGAGCATCGGCAGCTTCGATTATGTGATCGTCGGCGCGGGGACGGCCGGCTGCGTGCTTGCCAATCGGCTGTCGGCCGATCCGGGGGTGTCGGTGCTGCTGCTCGAGGCGGGGGGGCGGGATCGGTGGATCTGGATCCATATTCCGGTGGGGTATCTCTATACCCAGGGCAATCCGCGGACCGACTGGTGCTTCAAGACCGAGCCCGAGGCGGGGCTTGGGGGGCGGGCGCTCAACTATCCGCGGGGCAAGGTGCTGGGCGGCTGCTCCTCGATCAACGGCATGATCTACATGCGCGGCCAGGCAGAGGACTACGACCAGTGGCGCCAGGCGGGCAACCGCGGCTGGGGCTGGGACGACGTCCTGCCGTACTTCAAGCGCTCCGAGGACTACGTGCACGGCGCCGACGAGGTGCATGGCGCCGGCGGCGAGTGGCGGGTCGAGGAGATGCGGCTGTCCTGGGAGATCCTGGATGCGTTCCGCGACGCGGCGGCCGAGGTCGGCATCCCCAGGACCGCCGACTTCAACCGCGGCAACAACGAGGGCTGCGGCTACTTCCAGGTCAACCAGCGGCGCGGCGTGCGCTGGAGCACGGCCAAGGCGTTTTTGCGCCCGGCGCGCGCGCGGCCGAACCTTCAGGTGCTGACCGGAGCCCAGGCGACCCGCATCGCGTTCGAGGGCGGGCGCGCGGTCGGCCTGCACTTTCGCCGGGACGGCGGCGCGGCCTACGCGGCGGTGCGCGGCGAGCTGCTGCTGGCCGCGGGTGCGATCGGCTCGCCGCAGCTGCTCCAGCTCTCGGGCGTCGGCCCGGGCGCGCTGCTCCAGGACCTCGGCATCCCCGTGATCCACGCGCTCGAAGGGGTCGGCGCCAACCTCCAGGACCACCTGCAGCTGCGCCTGGTCTACAAGGTCGAAAACACCCGGACCTTGAACGAGGACGCGAACCGCCTGCTCGGGCGCGCGCGCATGGGCCTCGAGTATTTCCTGTTCCGGCGCGGGCCCTTGACCATGGCGCCCTCGCAGCTCGGCGCGTTCGCGAAGTCCGATCCGGCGCGGGCGACGCCGAACCTCGAGTACCACGTCCAGCCGCTGTCGCTCGACCGGTTCGGCGACCCGCTGCACCCGTTTGCGGCATTCACCGCCTCGGTCTGCAACCTGCGCCCACAGAGCCGCGGCCAGGTCCGGATCAGGAGCCCGGAGCCGACCGCGCAGCCCGCGATCCGGCCCAACTACCTCGCGAGCGAGGCCGATCGCATGGTCGCGGCCGATGCCATCCGGCTCACCCGGCGGATCTGCGCGGCTAGGGCCATGGCGCGCTTTCGACCGGAGGAGTACCGGCCCGGCGCCGAGCTCCGGAGCGACGGGGAGCTGGCACGCGCCGCGGGCGACATCGGCACCACCATCTTCCACGCCGTGGGCACGTGCAAGATGGGCAGCGACCCCATGGCCGTGGTCGACGACCGGTTGCGCGTCCACGGCATCTCGGGCCTGCGCGTGATCGATGCATCGATCATGCCGACCATCACCTCGGGCAACACCAACGCGCCCGTGATCATGATCGCCGAGAAAGCCGCGGAGATGATCAAGGCGGACCAACGTGGCTAAGGTGTCGTGTCGGGACTGAGATTGCTCGTTCGCGTGCCGCCGAACGGATGAGCGGGCGAGAACCTCTGAATTGTTCACCAATCGGAAGGTGCTATCATCGGCCACAGTCCCAAGAGCGGGCCAATTCGGAGACGTCGCCTCATGCCGGTGAGCGTTGTTGTGGGAGGGCAGTTCGGCTCTGAAGGGAAGGGTAAGGTTGCCTTCCACGTTGCTTGGCACGAACGTTCTTCCTCCTGACCTCCCCATCGCAAGACACACTATTGCGAGAGCGGTTGGCGGGTCTGCGCCGGAGCGGCTGGGCCTCTTTATTCGAAATCAGCTATGAGCCCGCCATTACTGGCCAGCGATATCCGGGCTCTTAAGAACTTTCTGGAGCGGATGGCGCCGGGGACGGAGCCCGCCCCCGGCGCATCGTGACTACTCGACCACGGCGACCGGCTCATCCGGCGGGGTGAGGTTGCCCCAGAAGCGGGTGTCGTCGACGTTCTCGGGCGTGATCGCCGCACCCGGGATCTTGAGGTTCGGGCCCCAGTCCTCGATCGTCAGCTCGGATGGCAGCCCGACCACGTCGTAGGTGCCGGGTGCTGGCGTCTTGCCGGCGAGGATCATCGGCGTGAACATCGCCAGGCCATAGACCTGGGCGTAGAGCGGCTGCTCGACCTCGACCTGCTGCCAGCCGCTCCTGATGTTGTCGAGGCCGACCGGGGCGCCGTTCGAGGCCATCATCATGATCTCGCCCGGCTGCTTGCCCGCGGCCTCGAGGACCGCGACCAGCGGCACCGTGAGGTGCGCGGCATGGGCGAAGATCAGGTTGATGTCGGGATTGACCAGGAGCTGGTCCTCGAGAATGGTGCCGGCGTTCTCGGCCTCCCACTGCATCGCCGCATTGGTGACGATCTCCACGTCCGGGGCCTCGGCGGCCATGCGCTCCTCGAACCCCTGCTGGATGTCGAGGGTTAGTTGTCGCCGGGATCGCCCAGGATCTGGAGCACCTTGCCCCTGGGCTCGCCGTGGCGCTCGGTGAGCAGGCGGATCGCCTCGCCGGCGGCGATCGTGCCGATCTCGACCGTGCCCGCGACCGCGGCCAGCTCGAACGCGGTGCTGCGGATCTGGCGGTCGTAGTTGAGCACCGGGATGCCCGCCGCGCGCGCCTGCTCGATCCCCGGCACGATGGCGTCGAAATCGACCGCGTTCATGATGATCGCATCGGGCTGCAGCTCGATCACGTCCTCCAGCTGATTGAGCTGGAGGTCGGCCCGGTTCTGGGCATCGAGCGAGACCACCTCGTAGCCCATGTCGCCGAACACGCCCTCGATCGCCTTCTGGCTCTCGGTCTGGAACTCGTCGAGCAGCGTCGGGATCATGTAGTAGAGGTGCCCTGGTCCTGGGCCGCGGCCGGCTGCCCCGTGGCCAGCGCCAGCGCCGCGGCGCCGAGCCCGAGCGCGCCGCGCCTCGTCGTCCTGAGCATCGTCCTTCCCTCCCTTTCGGATTGATCGGGCCATGGCCGATTAAACGGGCGGCCGCCCGCGGGATCAATCGCCGTTACGAGCGTGAGCCGGAGGCGAGCCCGCGCTCGGCCGCCGGCAACGCTGGTGCCGCCCCGTCAGGTAACTCGTCCGACGACCGGCTGCGAGCGGATTGGAGGATCAGCGCCATCACCGCGCGACTCAAGGATAGCTCCAGCGCTGGCGCAGCTTCTCGCCGATCAGGCAGTCGATGCGCGCGGCGCGCGTGGTCGCCGTGGCCGGCATCAGGCGGGGCGGCGTGCCGGCGATCTCCAGGACCAGCTTCTGACGGATGGCATCCGCGAGCTGCCTCGGGTCGTCGACCGGGAGCACGAACGCGCCGGGGCCGCCGATCACGCAGTCGGCGTAGTAGATGTCGAGATCGGGGATGCTCCACGGCGTGTAGCCGGGCTGGCGCAGCATGATCGGCAGGCCGTTGATGACGAGGCCCTGCTCGAGCACCGCATCGCGGATCGGCACGACCGGCCGGCCGGTGCTGTTCGGCCCGTCGCCGGAGACGTCGATGACCCGCCGGAAGCCGTCGTAGCCGTTCGCCTCGAACCGGCTCGCGGCGAACGCGAGCGCGCCCGAGATCGAGGTGCCGTGGATCGTCCGGATCGGCCTGGCGGCCAGCGCCGCGGCGAAGCCTCTGGCCGAAGCCGCATCCTCGACCAGCGTCCAGGGCACCGCCACCGCCTGGCTCAGCGGCCCGCCCCACTCGACGTAGGTGATCGCGACCCGGCCGTAGATGCCGCTCCGGATGGCGCCGAGCACGTCCGGGTGGACCAGGGCCGCGAGATAACCGGACCGCTGCAGCTCGTGCTCGCCGGCATCCATCGACTGCGACATGTCGACCGCGAGCACCAGCTCGACGTCGACCGGCATCTGCGCGCCGGCCTCGCCGCCGGCCAGCAGAGCGGCGCATCCCAGACCTGCGAGAGCAGCCGACCCCGCGTGCATCGCGATCCCTCCTGCCGCTGCACGAGGATCGACAGTGCGGCCTCAGGCCTCGCCTGGCAAGCCGGGCGTCGCGCGCGCAGCTCTGGCTACGACCGCCCCCGTCGAAGCTCGCTCGACCCGAGCGCCACCCTGGGCGGAGCCGTCGGCGCGGGCTCGCCCGGCTGCGCCCCGGTCTCGGGTTCGCTCGGCTGCGCAGCTACCGCGGATTCTGGCGTCCCCAGCGGCCGCGCCGGGGCTGGGATC
>JBOHKK010000103.1:0-16953 GCA_050729115.1 Geminicoccaceae bacterium
GATCGAGCCGCCGCCGTCGCTGGCGTGCGCGAGCGGCACCATCCGCGCCGCGACCGCCGCCGCCGAGCCGCCGCTCGAGCCGCCGCTGGTGCGCGAGCAATCGTAAGGATTGCGGGTCGGGCCGAACAGCACCGGCTCCGTGCTCGCGTTGAGCCCGAACTCCGGGGTATTGGTTCGCCCGAGGATCATCAGCCCGGCGCGTTTGTGCCGGCGCACGATCTCGGCGTCCGCGGGTGCCGGGGCATGGGCGAAGAACCGCGAGCCGCCCGAGAGCGGCACCCCGGCCTGGGCGCCGCCCAGATCCTTGAGCAGGAACGGTACGCCGGCGAACGCGGCGTCCGGACGCCCTGCCCGGGCCTCGCGGCGCGCCTCGTCGTAGACCTTGGTGACGACCGCGTTCAGGCTCGGGTTCAGCTTCTCGATCCGCCCGATCGCCGCTTCCAGAACCTCCTCGGTCGACACCTGCCTGCTACGGATCAGCTCCGCCAGGCCCAGGCCATCGTATTCGACGTATTCCGCGAAACCGTGCATGCATCTCCCTCCCCCTGCCGCATTCGCCGCGCACGCTAGCATGTCACGGAACGCGGCGCTAAGCTGGTTGTCGGAGGGTTGGAGGATCGGTCCGGCGCATGGTGATGCTGTCCGCCGCGGCACTGCCTGAGCGGCTTCGGGATGTCGATCATCTCGAGGACGTCATGACCATGCCGACCCAGGCGCTCCTCGAGGACCTCGGCAGGCTCGAAGGCGACATCCTGATCCTCGGGGTCGGCGGCAAGATGGGGCCGACGCTCGCCCGGCTCGCCAAGCGGGCGGCGCCGGACAAGCGCGTCGTCGGGGTCGCCCGCTTCAGCGCTGCCGCGGTGCCCGAGCGGCTGGCGGCCGCCGGCGTCGAGACCATCCGTTGCGACCTGCTCGACCGGGCGGCGGTCGAGGCCCTGCCGCGGCTGCCAAACGTCGTGCTCATGGCCGGCCGCAAGTTCGGTACCGCCGGCCGCTCGGATCTCACCTGGGCGATGAACGTGCTGCTTCCGGCGATCGTCGCCGAGACCTTTCGCGACGCCCGCATCGTGGCGTTCTCGACCGGCTGCGTTTACCCGTACGTGGGCATCGCGTCGCAGGGTGCTTCCGAGGCGATGCCGCCGCTGGCGCCGCCCGGCGAGTACGCCAACTCCTGCGTCGGCCGCGAGCGCGTGCTCGAGTACGGTTCCAACCGCTTCGGCACGCCCGGCCGCCTGATCCGGCTGAACTACGCGATCGACCTGCGCTACGGGGTGCTGCTCGACGTCGCGACCAGGGTGTGGCGCAGCCACGCGATCGACCTGACCATGGGCCACGTCAACGTGATCTGGCAGGGCGACGCCAACGCCATGGTCCTGCGCGCCTTACGCCATTGCACCACGCCGACCAGCCCTCTCAACGTCAGCGGCCCGGAGACGATCAGCATCCGCTGGCTGGCCGGGGCCTTCGGGGAACGCTTCGGCAAGGACCCGGTTCTGCACGGGGAGGAGGCGCCGACGGCGTGGCTGACCAATCCCGCCAAGGCGCTGGCGCTGTTCGGCTACCCGACCGTACCGCTCGCGCGCATGGTCGACTGGGTCGCCGACTGGATCGCCAAGGATGGACCCTGCCTGGGCAAGGACACCCGCTATGACGTTCGTGACGGTGCGTACTGACGCGTTGCGCACGGCGCCGCTGCGCGAGGAGCATGCGGAGGATGCCGTTCGGCTGTCGGCCGAAGCAAGCTGGAACCAGACCGCCGACGACTGGCGGGTGATGATCCGTTACGGCCAGACCTGGGGTCGCTTCACGCAGAGCGGACAGCTGGTCGCCACCACCCTGCTGCTGCCGTACGCAGAGCGGCTCGCCTGGCTCGCGATGGTGCTGGTGACCGAGCGTTACCGGCACCAGGGCATCGCCTCGGCGCTGATGAGCCAGGCCCTGCAACGGTGCGACGAGCTGGGCCTGAGCGCCGGCCTCGACGCCACGCCCGACGGCCGGCGGGTGTACCGACCCCACGGGTTCCAGGACTTGTTCGGGCTGCAGCGGCTGCAATGCGCCCGGCCGCGCCATCGCGCGGTCGAGGTCGGGGGGGTGTCGCTGCGCGACCTCGGTGCGATCGACGCCAGGCGGGTGATCGATCTCGATGCCGAGGTGTTCGGCGTGCCGCGCGCCGCCGTCGTGGGCTATCTGCAGAACGCCGCGCCGCAGCGCGCGGTGGTGGCCAAGAGCGCGGGCCGGCTGGTCGGGTTCGTGCTCGCCCGGCCCGGTCGCCGCGCCCTGCATCTCGGGCCGATCACCGCGAATCGCGCGGAGATCGCCCAGGCCCTGGTCAGCCGCGCGCTCGCCGGCGTCAAGGGACCGATCGTGATCGACGTTCCCGACGCCCAGGATCGCTTTCAGGCGTGGCTGACCAGCGTCGGCTTCCTGCCGGTCCGGCCGTTCACCCGCATGCTGCGCGGCCGCGCCGAGCTGGGCGATCCCAAGCGCACCTTCGCGGTCGCCGGCCCGGAGCTCGGCTGAGCCGCGGTCGCGGATCGCCGCCCCGCCTCTTGACAGCGGCAGGGGCAGCGGGAACGCTTCGGGAAGGCGTACGGAGGCGAATGGGCGTGCATCATCAGGACCTGCCGGCGGGGGTGCTGAGGGCGCTGCGCCAAGGCGGCGTGTTCCCGGCGCACCCGCTGGCATTGAATGCAAAGCGCCAGCTCGATCGCGCACGCCAGCGGGCGCTCGGCCGCTACTACGTCGATGCCGGCGTCTCGGGTCTGGCGGTCGGCGTCCACACCACGCAGTTCGCGATTCGCGATGCCGGGCTGTACGAGCCGGTCCTGCGCACCGCCGCCGAGACCGCGGCGGACTGGACCGAGCGCGCTGTGCTCCTGATCGCGGGCCTGGTCGGCCGCACCGCGCAGGCGCTGCGCGAGGCCGACGTCGCGCGCGGCCTCGGCTACCACGCCGGGCTGCTCAGCCTGGCCGCCATGAGAAATGCGAGCGAAGACGAGCTGATCGATCACTGCCGACGGGTCGCGGATCAGATCCCGGTGGTCGGCTTCTATCTGCAGCCGGCGGTCGGCGGGATCGTGCTGCCCGCCTCGTTCTGGCGCCGCTTCGCCGCGATCGACAACGTGATCGCGATCAAGATCGCGCCGTTCGACCGCTACCGCACCCTGGACGTGATCCGCGGGGTGGTCGAGGCCGGGGCCGAGGCGCGGATCACCCTGCTCACCGGCAACGACGATCACATCGTGCTGGACCTGCTCACGCCGTTCCGCGTCCGCCGCGGCGACGAGGTCATCACCGCGCGGATCACCGGCGGCCTGCTCGGCCACTGGTGCGTGTGGACCAGGCAGGCGGTCGAGATCGTCGCGCGCATCCGCCGCAGCGCCCTGGAGGGCGCGCTCGATCCGGCGCTGCTCGCGCTCGACGCCGCGGTCACCGACTGCAACGGCGCGTTCTTCGACGTCGCCAACGAGTTCCGGGGCTGCATCGCCGGGGTGCACGAGGTCCTGCGCCGCCAGGGGCTGCTCGAGGGCACCTGGTGCCTCGACCCTGACGAGTCCTTGAGCCCGGGCCAGGCGGAGGAGATCGACCGGGTCTACGCCGCATACCCGGAGCTCAACGACGACGCCTTCGTGAGCAGGAACCTCGAGCGCTGGCTTGCCTGAGCGTGCTTGAGACGACGATCTGCCCGAGCATGGTTTGGACATCCCGGACGCCCTCCGGCCCCTACCGGTGCTCGGCCCGGGCCCGGCGGTGAGCGGACATGGAGACCGGCGTCCACCCTCCCGGCGCTCGCACGATGGTGAAAGCCGATTTCGTCACGGGCCTGATCTTCGTCGCGCTCGGCCTGGCGATCGTCGTCGAATGCCTGCGCATGCCGCGCTTCGAGGACCTGAACGTCAACCCGTACACCGTCCCGGGCCTGGTCCCCGGCATTCTCGGCGCCATCATCCTGATGCTCGGCGCCGTGCTCTGCCTGCGCGCGGCGCGGGCTGGCGGCTGGCGTCTCGCGGAACGCGCGCCGGACGCTGCGCCATGGTCCGCGGACCGGGGCACGCGCCGGCTGCTCCTCTCGATCGCGCTGTGCCTTGCCTATGCCGGCGGGCTGATCGGCCGATTGCCCTTCTGGCTGGCTACCTTCCTGTTCATGGCCGCCTTCGTGGTCCTGTTCGAATGGCCACTCGCGGCTGACCGGTCGGATCGTCTGCGCCGCGTGCTATGGGCGGTGCTGCTCGCGGGCGCGATCTCGGCGGCCACCTCGTTCGTGTTCCAGGAGATCTTTCTGGTGCGTCTGCCGTGAGCGCGAAGAATGGCTGAGAACCTCGCGATGCTCGGCCAGGCGCTGCTCGGCTTCATGACGCCGACCGCCCTGTTTCACGTCGCCTGGGCGACGCTCCTCGGGGTCGTCGTCGGCGCGCTTCCCGGCCTGACCGCGACCCTCGGCGTGGCACTCATGACCACGCTCACCTTCAAGATGGCGGCCGAGGACGCCATCTTGATCCTGATCTGCATGTATGTCGGCGCGATCTATGGCGGCAGCCGCAGCGCGATCCTGCTGAACATTCCGGGCACGCCCGCCAATGCCGCCACCACGCTCGACGGCTTCCCGCTGGCGCGCCAGGGGCTGGCCGGCCGCGCCATGGGCATCGCGACCTCCGGCTCGGTGCTCGGCACCCTGGTCGGCATCCTGTTCCTGGCGACCATCGCGCCGGTGCTCGCCGAGTTCGCCCTCGAGTTCGGCGCCTTCGAGTTCTTCTGGCTCGCCGTGTTCGGGGTCGTGATCGCGGGCCACCTGACCGCGCTCGACGATCCGATCAAGGGCTGGATCGCGGGCTTTCTCGGGCTCATGGTGGCGATGGTCGGCCAGGAGGGCATCCACGCCTATCCGCGCTTCGCCTACGGCAGCACGGATCTGGCCGGCGGCATCGGCCTGCTGCCGGCGCTGGTCGGGGCGTTCGGCTTCTCCGAGGTGCTGATCGTCATGAAGGAGCCGGCCGCCCACGTCGTGAAGGCGGCGACCGACCGCGTGATTCCAAGGCTCGAGGACATGACCCGCTACTGGCGGACGATCGTCCGCTCGGGCGTGATCGGCACCACCATGGGCATCCTGCCGGGCGTCGGCGAGGACATGGGCGCCTGGGCGTCCTACGCCGCGGCGCGCCGCGCCAGCAAGGAGCGGGACAAGTTCGGCAAGGGCTCGATCGAGGGGCTCATGGCCGCCGAGACCGGCAACAACGCCGCCGTGCCGGGCGCCATCATTCCGGTGCTGACGCTGGCCGTGCCGGGCTCGGCGCCGGCCGCCGTGCTGCTCGCTGCCCTGTTCATCCACGGCGTCCGGCCGGGCCCGCTGATCATGATCGAGTTCCCGACCTTCATCATGGAGGTGGTCGCCATGCTGCTGCTGGCGACGCTCGGCATCCTGGTCTATGGCCTGCTGCTCACGCGGCCACTGCTCTACGTGCTCGCCGTGCCGCGCGAGCGGCTGATGCCGGTGATCTTCGTGCTGTGCACCATCGGCTCGTTCGCCATCGCGAGCCGTCTGTTCGACGTGTACGTGATGCTCGCTTTCGGCCTGATCGGCCTCGTGCTGCGCGAGATGAGGTATCCGATGGCGCCACTGGTCCTCGGCCTGGTGCTCGGCGACATCCTGGACAAGAGCCTGCGCCGCGGCCTGGTGCTGACCGACGGCAGTCTTTGGCCGTTCTTCACCCGCCCGATCAGCCTGGTGCTGTGGGTGACCGTCCTGATCACGGTGCTCTTGAGCTTTCAGGCCGTGCGGCGCGCGCTCGCCCGCGCGATCCCGGGGCGCGCGTCCGCAAAGGAGTCCGGCAGATGATGGTCTCGCTGTGCAACGAGGTGCTGCGCGAGCTGGATTTTCCCGCCCAATGCGCGCTCGCCAAGGGGCTCGGCTATGACGGCCTCGAGATCGCGCCCTTCACGCTGTCGGGCGAGCCGCACCGCCTGTCCGCCGCAAGGCGCGCCGAGCTGCGCCGCATCGCCGAAGACCATGGCCTCGCGATCACCGGGCTGCACTACCTCCTGCTGGCGCCGCCGGGACTCTCGATCACCAGCCCCGATGCCGTCGTAGGCACGCGCACGACCGACGTCATGCGCGCGCTGATCGAGCTGGGCGCCGATCTCGGCGGCAAGGTCCTGGTCCACGGCTCGCCCAAGCAGCGGTCGGTGGCGCCGGGCCAGAGCAAAGCCGAGGCGCTCGAGAACGCCAAAGCGTGCTTTGCCGCGATCGCCGAGGATGCCGAGGCGGCCGGCGTACTCTACTGCATCGAGCCGCTCGCCGCGTCCGACGCCGAGCTGATCAACACGGTCGAAGAGGCGGCCGCCATCGTCGAGGCGATCGGCTCGGCGGCGGTACGCACCATGATCGACACCTGCGCCGCCGGCCGGAGCGAGCGCTCGCCGATCCCCGAGCTGATCGAACACTGGTTGCCCACCGGCAAGGTCGCCCACATCCACCTGAACGACCCCAACCGCCGCGGCCCTGGCCAGGGCGACCTGCGCTTCGGCCCGATCCTCGCTGTGCTCCAACGCCACGGCTACCCCGGCATCTGCGCGATCGAGCCGTTCGTCTACGAGCCCGACGGCCCCACCTGCGCCGCCCGCGCGATCGGCTATGTGCAGGGTCTTCGCGAGGGGATGACAGCTCACTGACCGCCGGCAGCGCTCAAATCCCTTTCAGCTGCGTCTGAGGCAAATGCTCGCTCGGTTCGGGAAGTGCTCACGGCCACCAGGCGCCGGTGATCTGGTCCAAGGTGTAGGGGGAGGTGGCGGGGAGCGCGTTGGCGGCGGCGTCCTCCCCGTGGTCGCGCATGCTGGCCGCCGCATCGTCGCGGGCCCGCACGTACAGCTCTGCCCGCACGTACAGCTCTGGGAGCCTGTCCGCGAGAATTTGGCTGAGCCGCGGAGTCGACTCAAACCACAGGCGCCTTCTGTGCTCCCGGACACTGGCTCGCCAGCTGTTCCGTGGATCGGTGGCCGGACTGTACTGCAGCTTCAACAGGTGCTCGATTACCACAGCGGCATTGCTCAGCACCGCGGCAAGCTTCGTGTCGGCCAACCCTTGCACCTCCTCGATCAGGTTGTCGAGGTCGAGCGCATCGAACCGGCGCGCACGCAGGAGCGCGGCCTGTTCCTCGGCCCAGACGTAGAAGTCGGCCTCGTAGAGCTCAGCGGGCTTGGCCTGCACCTTCGTCGCCATGACGCGCTCCATCGCGCTGCCCCAGTCTGCAAACTATAGTGGAGCCCAGCCGGCATTCGCAAACCGGGTGACAAAGGCTCGGTGCGCGGCGCGCGTGCCGTCACTGATCCGGGATTTGCCAGCCTGGGCGGCCGGCGCTACGGTTTGCGCGCGTCCGCCGCGCAGACGGAGCGGATGACGGTGAAGGCTGAGCACAGAGAGCGAGACATGAGCGAGCAGGATCGGGACTACGGCTTCGAGACCCTGGCGATCCACGCCGGCGCGGCGCCGGATCCGACCACCGGGGCACGCGCGACGCCGATCTACCAGACCACCTCGTTCGTGTTCGACGACGTCGACCACGCCGCGTCCCTGTTCAACCTGCAGCGCTTCGGCAACATCTACTCGCGGATCACCAACCCGACGGTCTCGGTGCTCGAGGAGCGGATCGCCGCGCTCGAGGGCGGCACCGCCGGCTGCGCCGTCGCGAGCGGCCACGCCGCGCAGTTCGTCGCCTTCCTCAACCTCATGGCGCCGGGCGACGAGATCATCTCCTCGACCAAGCTGTACGGCGGCTCGATCACCCAGTTCAGCGAGACCTTCCCGAAGTTCGACTGGCGGGTGCGCTTCGTCGACCCGACCCGGCCCAACCAGTTCAAGAAGGCGCTCAAGAAACGGACCAAGGCGATCTTCGTCGAGAGCGCCTCGAACCCCGACGGCGTGGTCTGCGATCTCGAGGCGATCGCCGAGATCGCGCACGGCGCCGGTGTGCCGCTGGTGGTCGACAACACCATGCCGACGCCATACCTGTGCCAGCCGGTCAGGCACGGCGCGGACATCGTGGTCCACTCGATGACCAAGTACATCGGCGGCCACGGCAACTCCATGGGCGGGGTGATCGTCGACGGCGGCACTTTCGATTGGTTCCAAAACGAAAAATTCCCGGCGCTGACCGAGCCGACCAAGGCCTATCACGGCATCAGGTTCGCCGAGACCTTCGGCGATTTCGGCTTTGCCATGCGCTGCAAGGCGGTCGGCCTGCGCGATACCGGCCCCTGCCTGTCGCCGTTCAATGCATTTTTGCTGCTCACCGGCGTCGAGACCCTGCCGCTTCGGATGCAGCGCCACGTCGAGAACGCCCAGGCGGTCGCCGAATTCCTGGCCGACCACCCGCTGGTCGCGTGGGTCTCCTATCCCGGCCTGCCGGGCAGCCCGTTCCACGACCTCGCCCGGCGCTACATGCCCAAGGGCACCGGCGCGGTGTTCACCTTCGGGGTCAAGGGCGGCTACGACATGGGGATCAAGGTGGTCGAGGGCTGCGAGCTGCTCTCGCACCTTGCCAACATCGGCGACACCCGCTCGCTGATCATTCATCCTGCCTCGACCACCCACCGCCAGCTGGACGAGGAGCAGCTCAGGAAGGCCGGCGCCGGGCCCGAGGTGATCCGCCTGTCAATCGGCCTCGAGACCGCCGCCGACATCATCGCCGACCTCGACCAGGCGCTCACCGCCGCGGCCCGCGCCACCACCGCGAGCGCGGCCTAGGCTTGCCACGATCCCAGGTGATCGCGCTTGTCGCGTTGGTCCGGTTTAGGTAGAATGGGGCCCTAGCTTTCTACCAAGGAACCTATGCGATCATGAGCCTGAACATCAAGAGCCCGGAAGCGCATGAACTGGCCGCCGAGTTGGCGCGCCTCACCGGCGAGAGCATGACCAAGGCGGTCACCGAGGCAATACGTGAGCGCCTCGAGCGCAAGCAGCGCGAGCGTGATCGTGAGAAGCTGGTCGCCGAAGCGATGGCGATCGCCCGGCGTGTGGCCAGATATCCGCGCAAGGATCGGCGTCCCCACGGGGAGTTTCTCTACGACGAGCGCGGCCTGCCCCGCTGATGATCGTCGACACGTCCGCGCTTCTGGCGGTCTTCTTCGAGGAGCCGGAGGCGGAAGATTTCGCCCGAACCGTCGCCCGAGCGGAAGTGTCTCGGATATCGGCCGCCAACCTGCTGGAAGCCGGAATCGTCGCCGACAGTCAGACCGACCCGCGGACAGGACGCCAACTGGATGCCTTGGTCGCCAACTTCCACTTGCGCATCGAGCCGGTGACCGAAGAGCAGGTTCGGATCGCCCGCCAGGCCTGCGTCGATTTCGGCCGCGGGAAGCATCCGGCCAAGCTCAATTTCGGCGACTGCTTTGCCTACGCGCTGGCCAAGGCGACCGGGGAGCCGCTGCTGTTCATGGGCGACGACTTCGCGCAGACCGACATCAAAGCCTATCGATCTCCCGGAGGCTGATCGACCGGTGCCCCGGACTCCCTCTTTCGGTCTTGCAGCGCCGGCGGCAGCGGGGCACCTTCCTCGCGAGCCGGCCTCGCGAGCCGGCGGCCGCGACATAAGGGATCCGGTACGCCGAGCGATCCGGCAGGGGAGGCAAGGGCCGTGGCCTACGTCGACTGGATGATCAAAGGCCCGAAAATCGCATCGTGCAACTGCGATTACGGCTGCCCGTGCGAGTTCAACGCCCCGCCCACGCACGCGGTGTGCGAAGGCTTGGAGGCGATGGCGATCGAGGATGGTTACTTCGGCGACATCCGCCTCGACGGCCTGCGGTTCGCCGCAGCCTACCGCTGGCCCGGACCGGTGCACGAGGGCGGCGGCATCGTGCAGGGTTTCATTGACGAGCATGCCGACGCCGCGCAGCGCGACGCGATGATCAAGATCCTCTCGGGTCTGGAGCAGGAGCCGACCACGGCGTTCAGCATCTATGGCTCCACGATCGAGAAGGAGTACGACCCGGTCTTCACGACCATCGACTTCCGTTGCGACATGGAGACGCGCACCGGCGGGTTCGTCGTGCCCGGCTATCTGGAGCTCAGCATCGAGCCGATCCGCAATCCGGTGACTGGCCAGCCGCATCGCGCTCAGATCCGCCTGCCCGAGGGGTTCGAGTTTCGTGAAGCCGAGATGGCCAGCGGCACGTTCGAGGGAACCGGGGAGATCAGGTTCGCGAACGCCAGGTGCTACGCGTTCCTGACCTACGTCGCCTATGGCCCCAAAGGGGTCATCGAGTTGCAATCCTGAGGTGCCGCAGAACCGGGGAATACAGGGATGGCCTACGTCGACTGGAGCATCAAAGGACCGGAGCTGAGCACCTGCAACTGCGACTGGGGCTGTCCGTGCCAGTTCAACGCCCTGCCGACCCATGGCTACTGCCGCGCCGCGGTGGCGATGCGGATCGACCAAGGGCATTTCGGCGACGTCAGGCTCGACGGGCTGCACTGGGCGTCGCTGCTCGCCTGGCCCGGTCCGATCCACTACGGCAACGGCGCATGTCAGGCAATCGTCGACGAGCGCGCCGACGAGCGCCAGCGCGACGCCATCCTGACGATCCTCGCCGGCGAGGAGACCGCGCCCGCCGCGACGATCTTCAATGCCCTCGCGGCGACGCTCACCACAGTGCACAAGCCGCAGTTCAGGCCGATCCAGTTTGCGGCGGACATGGAGGCGCGGGTCGGCCACTTCTCGGTTCCCGGCCTGGTCGAGGCCAGAGCCGAGCCGATTCTCAATCCCGTGAGCAAGACCTCGCACAGAGCGCGGGTGACCTTGCCGCGCGGCTTCGAGTACGTCGAGGCGGAGTACGGCAACAGCGTGACCCGGGCGCAGGGCGCCGTGGCGTTCGACTGGCCCCGCGGGCATGCCCATTTCGCGATGCTGCACCTGACGCCGAACGGCCCGGTCCGCTAGGCGAAGGCTTGCCCGTGGCTGCAGCGTCGCCCCTCGAGAGCCTGCTCCGGCGCGATCGGCTGGTGGTGGTCGCGTCGCTTGGCGCCGTGATCGTCGCCTGCTGGGCGTACATTCTCACCGGCGCGGGCATGGGCATGTCCGCGCTCGAGGTGACCGCCATGACCGCCGCGCCACCGGCAGGCATGGCGGCACCCGACGGCGACATGCAAGGGATGGCCATGGGCGAGGGCGCGTCGGGCGCCATGTCGGGCATGGCGATGACGGCGATGGCCCCCATGGCCTGGACCCACGGCTACGCCGCCCTGATGCTGGCCATGTGGTGGATCATGATGATGGCGATGATGCTGCCGAGCGCCGCGCCGATGATCCTCCTGTTCGCCATGATCAACCGCAAGCAGCGCGACCAGGGGGCGCCGTACGTGCCGACCGGCGTGTTCGCCCTCGGCTACGCGGCGGTCTGGGGCGCCTTGAGCGTGGGCGCGGTCGCCGCGCAGTGGAGCCTGGAGCAGGCCGGGCTGCTGTCGTCGATGATGGCGAGCACCAGCGTGATCCTCGGCGCCGGGCTGCTGATCGCCGCCGGGGTCTACCAGCTGACCCCGCTCAAGCACGCCTGTCTGCGCCACTGCCGCTCGCCGATCTTCTTCATCAGCCATCACTGGCGCCCGGGCGCGCTCGGGGCCCTGCGCATGGGCGTCGAGCACGGGGCGTTCTGCACCGGCTGCTGCTGGTTCCTGATGGCGCTGTTGTTCTATGGCGGGATCATGAACCTCTACTGGATCGTCGGGCTCGCCCTGTTCGTGCTGCTCGAGAAGACGATTCCCGCGGGCCACTGGCTGGGCGGCCTTACCGGCATCCTGCTCATCGCCTGGGGCGGCGCCCTGCTCTTCGCAGCCGTCTGATACCCGGCTCACGAAGTTCGAACCGCCGTTCGCCGGGCTCCGGCGAGGGGCACTGCTCTGGCGAGCGCATCACGCCCAAAAATCGCCAGGCCGCATCACGGTCTCCCCGCCGAAACAACTGAAACGCAAGTCTGGCGTCTGCGACATCAAACCGAAACACGCGGCTCTCATGACGATCGGTCCCGAGAAACCCTTCGACGCTCGCGACGACAAGCCGTTCGAGCATAGCGACGCAGACATGATGAATCCAGAGCTTTGTCGCTACTGGAAGCCGCCGCTTTTCCTCGGGGCGACCGCGCTCTGCCTCGCGCTGGGCGGCCGGGCCGAAGCGGCCTGCATCAACCCGCCGGTCACCGGATGGCCAAAAGGCGGGTTTCCCGGCCCTGACCGCGCAGACGCCCGATCGCCTCGAGATCCAGTACCACGACCAGTGCAGCGGCGAGAAAAGCACCTATGTGAAGTTTCGCCGGGACGGGTTCCGCTCGTTCTTCACGACGATCAACCGTGAGGGGTTCAACCAGGGCGGCTGGCGAAGGGCATCCCAGTCAGGTCTGATTCCGGATACCGAATACGAGTTCGAGGTCGGGGTCGTCGGCAGCGACGGCGTCTTGCGCAAGGTCAGCCGGACCTTCAACACTCTCAAGGATCCTGCGTGCCAGAAGCCTCCGTCGATCGGCCGGCCGGTCAGGGTCGTGCCGCCGAAGCCCGGAAATCCCTTCGAGCCCGACCCCGGCCTGCCGCCGCCACTGCCTCCGGCCAAGAACATCACCCACGACAGCATCGAGATCGCGTACCACAACCAGTGCCCCGGGGCCCATTCGACCCGGGTCACGATCAGCAAGGCGAGCGGCGGGCGCATCGCGGAGGTCAAGGAAGACGGCGCGGGTCTCGGTGGCTGGCGCACGGCCCTGGCCCGCAATCTGGAGCCGGACACCTCCTACCCGGACACCTCCTACCCGGACACCTCCTACAAGGTCACCGTGTCCGCGTTCGGTCCGACGGCCGCACCCGCAAGTCCAGCCGCACCTTCCGCACGCGTCCGAACCCAAACCTGCCGCCTAAGCTCCTGACCGCGGCGGTGGTCCTCGGCGACAGCTTCTCCTCGGGCGAAGGCGGTCGCTGGCGGGGCAACGGCGATCTGGTGCGGCGGCGCGCGGACCCGACGCTCGGCGGCACCGACCGCGCCGGCCACGTCGACCTCAAGTTCGTCTACGAGGCGCAATCGGTCGACAATCTGTGTCATCGCTCGACCGCCGCCCCGATCACCTACCTGCGCGACCTTCGCTACCAAGACCGCTTCGATCGGGTGTTCAACCTCGCCTGCTCCGGGGCGCGGGTCAAAAACCTGTGGCCGCTCAGTGCCGGAGGCGCGACCTTCCGGGGCGAGGCACCGCAGATCACCCGATTGGGCGAGCTCGCGGGCCAGCACGACATCGAGCTGATCGTCGTCGGCATCGGCGGCAACGACATGGGCTTTGCCGACGCCATCGCGGAGTGCATCACGGCGTGGGTCACCAAGCACTTCACGCCCGTGGACTCCGCCAGCTGCATCGGCGCCCTCGAGCGCGACATTCTCCCCCGGATCGACGACGTGCGGCCGAAGATCACCAAGACCATCGACCTGATCCGCAAGGAGATGAGCAGGAACAAGCGCGAGGACTACCAGATCGTCCTCATGGGCTACCCGAACCTCATCCCGGACTTCGGCGGCTTCAAGTACGAAGCCGGGGACCGGCGGCTCAAAAAATGCCCCTTCAACGGCTCCGACGCGCAGTGGATCGGGGACCGGCTGCTGCCCGCGATCAATGGCATGATGGCCAAAGCCGCGCGCCAGGCCGGGGTCAGCTTCGTCAGCCTCGAGAACGCGTTCGACGAGCACCGCCTGTGCGAAGGCGGCACGACCCGTCCGGTCAACTCCGCTTCGTCACCGATCAGCAGGCGGAATGGGTCCGGTTCCTCGACTACGACACCAGGGACAAGGTGGCGTATCTCGCCAAGGTGCTGCTCTGGAAGCAGTTTTTCTCCGCCCCCCGATCGTGCTCGCCCCGAGCGTCATCGCCGAGCTGAAGAAGGCCGACCAGGGTGATCTGCAGGAATCGCTGCATCCGAACCATTTCGGACAGCAGGCGGTCGGGACCTGCCTCCGTCAGTACTGGAGCCAGTTCGGCACCAAGGGCAGCGCGCCCCAGAGCCTGACCTGTCGGAACGGCGGCAGCGGGCGGGCGACCGACATGGTGCTGAACGAGCTTGCAATGCGACGACGGCCGCGCGGGTCGACGCCAGGCTCGCAGCCAGCCAAGTCGAGTGAGCCGGACCATCGCGACCGGCCGCACGGACGTCGCGACCGGCAGCCGTTCAGGAGGGCCGCAGCCAGCGGCCCTCCTCTGCTTTGGGGACCCTGGGACCAGCTGGGGTCGCTCCGGCGCGGGCGCGCAGGGCGTGGCCGGCGAGAGTCCGGCCGAGATCGAGCATGCTGCCCAGGCTCTGGCTGTCGCCGATCACCTCGGCGAAGGCGCGCAGGATCCAGTCGAGATCGGGCTCGCTCAGGACCAGCGGCGGCAGGAGCTTGATCACCGGCATCTCGTGGCCCGCGACCTGGGCGAGGATGCGCTGCCGCTTGAACAGCGGGATCAGGATCAGCTGGCAGAACAGCCCCTTGCTCGCCTGGTCCATGAGCGCGTAAGCGGCCTTGAGCCGGACGCTGCGGGGCGGCCCGAACTCCAGGGCGATCATCATGCCCTTGCCGCGGACGGCCTTGACCACGTCGTGGCCGGCGAGACGCGCCTCGAGACCTTGCATCAAGCGGGCGCCGAAGTCGGCCGCGCGCGCGATCAGGTTCTCGTCCTCGAGCGCCGTGAGCGTGGCGAGGCCGGCGGCCATGGCCAGGTCGTTCTTGGAGAAGGTCGAGCCGTGGACGAACGCGCGATCCATGCGGTCGAACACCCGATCGAACACCTCGCGCCGACAGGCGACCGCGCCGACCGGCGCGAAGCCGCCCGAGAGCGCCTTGGCCAGCAGCACCAGATCCGGCTCGACCCCCCAGTGCTCCGATGCCAAAAAGCGCCCGGTCCGGCCCATCCCGGTCTGAATCTCGTCGGCGACCAAAAGCGTGCCATGGTCACGGCAAAGCCGGGCCGCCTCCGGCAGATAGTCCGCGCTCGGCAGGTTGACGCCCTTGCCCTGGATCGGCTCGACCACGAACGCCGCCGCGTCGCGCCCGGCAAGGGCCCGCTCGAGCGCGCCGAGATCGTCGAACGGCACCGCCGTGCAGGCGCCGACGAGGGGCCCGAAGCGCTCGCGAAACGGCTGATCGCCGCACAGCGACAGGGCGCCGTAGGTGAGGCCGTGGAAGGCGTGCTCGCAATGCACGATCCTGGTCCGGCCGGTCGCCGCCCGGCTGAACTTGATCGCCGCCTCGACCGCTTCGGCGCCGGAGTTGCAGAAGAACAGCTTCTCCAGCCACGGCATGTAGCCGGTGAGGCGCTCGGCCAGCAGTCCGGCGAGCAGCGAGACGTCGAGCTGGACCAGACCGGCGAGCCGGCCGCGCAGTACCTGCTCGAGCGCGCCCGTCACGGTCGGATGGTTGCGTCCGAGGGCGAACACCCCGAAGCCGCTCAACAGATCGAGGTAGCGGTTGCCCTCGGCATCGAACAGATAGGGCCCCTCGGCGCGCACGTAATCCACGGCGAGCCCGAGCGTACGCAGGACCCGGACCAGCTGCGCATTGAGATGCCGATCGAACAGGGCGAGCTTGTCGGGGCGTCGCTGCTCGATGAGCTCGGTCAGGTTGATCGGCATCGGTGACCTCGCATGGTTCCAAAGGCGTCGCGACTCTAGCGAAAGGCACCGAGCGCGCGAACCGCCACGATGCGGGGCCCGAGCGCGCATCGCCTGCTCCGGTCACGCCGGGATCGGCCGGCCCATCACATGAATCTTGCATTTCTCAAGCGAATTGCTCACATCTATGCGACCGGTTGTCTGCGATCCTGGCGTAGCCCGTTAGCTTAAAGAGAGCGTCGTCGCGTTACTTCCAGACATTGTGGCACCATCGGCGTGCGGTCGCCTCATGCGGCCCACAACACCCCACCGTGGCAAGGAGCAGCCATGCCTACTGGTACTGTGAAGTGGTTCAACCCGACCAAGGGGTACGGGTTCATCCAGCCGAGCGACGGCTCGAACGACGCCTTCGTTCACATCTCGGCTGTGGAGCGCGCCGGGCTGCGGACCCTGCGCGAAGGTCAGAAGGTCCAGTACGAACTGGTGCCGGGGCGCAACGGCAAGACGTCTGCCGAGGATCTGGTGGTCCTCGACTGACCACGCGCCCGCGGCGGACGGCGCGGCCATCGGCCGCCGTCGCTGAGCCCGCGGGTCGAAGCCGAAGGGTAGCGTCTCCGACTTGGGAAAGGAGACGGCACGCGCGTCTTGTGCTCTGATCGCAAACCGCCGCTTCGGTGCCGGGGCTGGCGCAGTCGAGCCCCTCCCCCCTGATCTGGCGACGAAGGAGAATCATGGCACGGAAACCCAACTATCGGTTCGAGCGCTTCGAGCGCGACCGCACGCGGGCCGCCAAGAAGGCCGCTCGCGCCCAGGCCAAGGCTGAGAAGAAGGCCAAAGCCGCCGAAGGCCCCACCGACGAGGCCCCTCCTGGCGAGGCCTCCCCCGCCGCGGCCAAGGACGACCCGGCTTCGGAGTAGCGCCGGCAGGAAACCGCGATCTTCGTCGATCGCGATGGCGGCGATTGCTGCGCAACGACCGGATGCCGCTGCAAAATCGCGTCACCCCCACGAGCGAGATCATCGCGGATGCGGCGCGCGGCACGCTGATGGGCAACCGCGGCATCCTGCACGACGCCAACCGCCGCCTCGGCCTGGCGCGCTGGCGCCACCCGCACTGGATCTGTTGCCGGCTCTCGTTCAAGAGCCGCAAGCGCCGGGTGATGACGCCGGGCCGCTACACGGAGCTGTTCTTCCTCGACGAAGCGACGGTGCTGGCCGCCGGCCACCGCCCCTGCTTCGAGTGCCGGCGCGAGGCGTTCCGGGCGTTTCAGGCGGCGTGGCGGCGCGCCTTCGGCGCCCGGTCCGAGGCATCTGCCCCGGCGATCGACCGCGCGCTGCATGCCGCCC
>JBOHKK010000104.1:0-16849 GCA_050729115.1 Geminicoccaceae bacterium
GGCGGCGCCGGCGGCGGGGATGAACGTCGGGACCGTCGCGACCGCCGGCGCCCGCGCCCTGCCGGCCACGACCGCCCATCACCGGTGCGGTTAGCCGCTTCCGCTTTGGCGGTTCTTGCGGCAAGCTTATGGGATGACGAGGGTTACCACCGACCGTCCGCGCCGGCGCGGGAGCGTTTCGCCTGCGCTCGCCGCGGGATGCACCGGGCAGGCTGCCGCGACATGACCGAGGGGCCGGTCTTTCCGCCACTCCTGCGGCCGTTCGCCGTCACCCCCGACCTTGATCCGTTCGAGCGCGGCATCAAGCTCGCGCTCGAGGACGCCGAGCCCGGCACGCTGCTTTGGAGCATCGGCCAGGACACCTGCCAGTGCGCCGTCGTGCTGGCCCCCGAACAGCCGCTGGAGCCGTCGCTGCCGATCGTCCTGATCGCGATGCTCGGGCTGGCGGACGGGCTCGGCGCCCTGGTCCCGCCCATGGTCGCGGTAACCTTCGGCTGGCCCGACCGCATCGAGGTCAATGGCGGCGTGGTCGGCGGCGTCCGCTTCGCCACCGCCGCGACCGAGGCGCCCGACGCCATTCCGGATTGGCTGGTGATCGGGACCAGCATCGCCATGCGCGGGCCCTGGGCCGATGGCGACCGGCCGGGCCGGCCGCAGCGCACGACGCTCGCCGAGGAAGGCTGCGGCGACATGCTGACGAGCGATCTGCTCGCGGCGTTCGCCCGCCACTTCCTCAGCTGGATCAACCGCTGGCAGGAGGAAGGCGTCAAGCCGGTGCAGCAGGCCTGGCTGACCCGAGCCACCGGGCTGGGCAAGCGGGTCGAGATCCGCTTCGACGACCAGGTGCGCGCCGGCACGTTCGAAGGCATCACCGAGACCGGCGCGATGCGTCTGGTCAAGGATGGCGTCGCCCAGACGATCGCGCTGGACGAGGCCATGAAGGTGCCGACCTGGTCGATCTAACCGGACTGCCTGACGTGCCCGACTTCTGGCGCTCCTCCGGCTACCACCTGCTGGCCCCGGACGCGAGCGGGCGGCTCACGGTCACCGACGATTTCCTGCGCGCCTACTGGCTGCGGCCGGAGCTCGCGCCGGTCGCCGAGTCCTGCGCCGAGGAGGTCGCCCTGCACGGCGAGCTGATGGCCAATCCGCGCCTGCCGGTGGCGGCGGCGCGCCTGGCGCGGCTCGCAGAGCCCGACGCGCGCGCCAACTACGCGGCGGTGCTGGGCTTTCGCGACCGGCTGCTCGCAGGGCCGACGTTGGAAGCGGCGTACCTCGACCTCGTGCGCTCGGGCGCCCTGGACCTGCCGCCGCTGTTCCTGGACCAGCTCGTGCACGTGTTCCTTCGGCACCGGCTCGCCGGCTGCGACGATCCGATCCGCCTGCGCGCGGCCGAGCTGCTGTTCCGCGAGCAGAAGGTGACGATCCGGGACGGCGCCATCATGCTGGCCGACGAGGAGATCGTCGAGATGCACGCGGCGGGGGCGGGTCCAGACGAGGCCGGTCGCCTCCTGGTCGCGAGCGAAGCGCCGCGCAGACGCATCGAGCTGGACGTGCTCGACGAGGGCAATGCGGCGATCTACTGGGCGCGCAGCGATCGCTTTGACACCGTGCTCGACCTCAGCTTCGCGCGCCCGGGGCAGGATGCGCTCTGTCGCGTGCTCGAGTCCTGGACCCTGCATCTCACCGGCGCCGCGGTCGCCATCCAGCCGGTCCAGCGCATCGACGACGAGCGCTGGATCTGGCACGTTGGCCTCGATGCCGAGGCGAGCGCATTGTTGAACGACCTGTACCAGGGCGGGGCGATCGACGAGGCGCGCCGGGCGCGCCTGCTGGCGTTGTTCCGGCTCGAGTTCCGCGACCCGGCCGACATGCTCGAGCGGGTGCGCGGCCGACCCGTCTACCTGGGCCTGGCGATGACCGGCGCCGAGCGCCTCAAGCTCAAACCGCAGAACCTGCTCGTCAACCTGCCGCTGGCGCGGCCGGCCTGACCAACCCGTTCGGGAGCATGACCGATGAACGAAGACATCTTCAACATGAGCCTGCGCAAGTTCCTCAAGAAGGTCGGGGTGACCTCGCAGCGCGAGATCGAGAAGGCGGTGCGCAGCGCGATCGACTCCGGCCAGATCAAGGGC
This sequence comes from Geminicoccaceae bacterium, assembly GCA_050729115.1. Classification (GTDB taxonomy): domain Bacteria; phylum Pseudomonadota; class Alphaproteobacteria; order Geminicoccales; family Geminicoccaceae; genus JBKPNX01. The sequence continues at coordinate 2,136 of JBOHKK010000104.1, forward strand.
ACCGAAACCCTCGAGGCGGAGGTCACGATCAAGGTCGGCGGCGTCGAGCTGACCGAGAAGATCGACGGCAAGATCGAGCTGACGTAATCGGCGCGGCGCGACCAGCGCCCGCGGCAGCACCGACCAGCGAGGCACAGGGGGAGTGACCGACATGGCCAAGCCGATCGTCTATGGACCGGCGTACAGCACGTATGCGCGCACGGCGCGGCTCGCGCTCGAGGAGAAGGGCGTCGACTACGATCTGGTCGAGGTCGATCTGATCGCCGGCGCGACCAAAGCGCCCGAGCATCTCGCCCGGCATCCCTTCGGCAGGGTGCCGGCATTCGAGCACGACGGCTTCGAGCTGTACGAGACCGACGCGATCACCCGCTACGTCAACGAGGTCTTCCCGGGGCCCGATCTGGAGCCCGGCGACGCGCGCGGCCGCGCGCGCATGACCCAGGCGATCAACGTGGTCGGCAACTACGCCTATCCCTGCATGATCACCCACATCTTCATCCAGCGCGCGGTCATGCCGATGATGGGCAACACCGCCGACGAGGCGGCGATCGCAGCGGCGCTGCCGCAGGCCGAGACCTGCGTGGCCGCTCTGGAGAAGCTGATCGACGGCGACGCTTATCTGGCGGGCGATCGCCTGACCCTCGCCGATCTGCTCCTGATCCCGGTCTACGACTACGTCGCGCAGACCCCGGAGGGCGAGAGGCTGTTCGCCGGCGCGCCCAATCTGCGGCGCTGGTGGGACGGCGTGCGCACGCGCGAGAGCGTGCTCAAGACCAGGCCAAGGCTCGCCTAGTCCACACCGGCTTCGACCGCGGCCGCGATGGCACGCACGCCACGCCGGTCCTTCCTCGACCGCCCGATCGCGCGGGTGCTCGCGGCGGCGGTCTTGCTTGGCTGCATCGCGGCGCTCGTCTATCTTGAGCGTGAGCGTTTCTGGCCGACCGCATCGAACGAGACCGCGGCGGACGACCCGTTCACGCGCTGCTTCGCCGAGCGCGCCGGGCAGATCGATCAGATGCTGGCCGATGGTCTGATCCAGCCGGCACAGGCCGAGCTGTTCAAGACCCGCGCCGAAGCCATGTGCCGGGCGCAGACCCAGGGTCCGGGCGGCGGCGCGCCTCCGCTTCCGGCTCAGTAGCCTTGAGAGTTCGGTTGGATCAGGTGGAGTAAACCGTTGGTGGCGAAGCACTTGAGCCTGGATGAGCTGAACGACGGGCTGGCCGAGATCCTGCGCTCGCCGAAGGGCCGCGGGACCCTGCGGGCGATCGTGATCCGCCCCGAGACCAACGCGCGGATCTCGCTGCCGCAGTGCGAGGTCAGCCCCGAGGGCGGCGTGCACGGCGACAACTGGGTCAAAGGTTGCTGGATGTCGCTGCCCGACGGCCGGCCGCACCCGGACGTTCAGGTGACGATCATGAACGCCCGCACGATCGCGCTAATTGCCCAGGACGAGGCGCGCTGGCCCCTCGCCGGCGACAACCTGATCGCCGACCTGGATCTGAGTGCCGACAATCTGCCGGCGGGAACGCGGCTCTCGGTCGGCTCGGCGCTGCTCGAGATCACCGCGGTGCCGCACAAGGGCTGCAGGAAGTTCGCGGCGCGCTTCGGCGTGCACGCCACCAGGTTCGTCAACTCGCGCGAGGGCACGCGCCTGCATCTTCGCGGCATCTACGCGAGGATCGTCGAACCGGGCATGGTCGGGGTCGGCGATGCCGTCGAGAAGCTATAGCGGTGGCGGCGCTGGAGGGCCACTGGCGTGAGCCCCATGCCACCCGTCATCCTTCGCGCCGCCGCGGCCTCGGACGCCGCGACCATCGTCCGGCTGATCCGCGAGCTCGCCGCCTACGAGGACCTGCTCGATCGGGTGCGGATCACCGCGGCGGACGTGCTGCGCGACGGCTTCGGTGAGCGGCCGTATTTCGAGTGCCTGCTGGCCGAGGCGGGCGGCGAGGTCGTTGGCCTCGCGCTTCATCGGTCGAGCTACTCCACCTTCGATGGCCGCCCCGGCCTGTACGTCGAGGATCTGTTTGTCACCGAGCGCGCGCGCAGCCTCGGTATCGGGCGCCTGCTGATGGCGCGTCTGGCGGCGATCGCGCAGGGGCGCGGCTGCTCGCGCATGAGCCTGGCGGTGCTGCCCTGGAACCCGGCGCGCGCCTTTTACCACCGGCTCGGTTTCACCCACGTCGAGGACTGGCTGCCCTACCAGCTCTCGGGCGCCGCCCTCGCCCGCCTCGCCGCCGAGGATTCCTGAGCTCGGGAACCCGCCAAGGCGACCATGGCCGGGCGCTTGGGCTGCTTGGCCCGGCGCTCATCGGCCACGTCCGCATCCATCAGCGGGCGCTGGTTCGAATTCGTGCCGCACCGCTTCGCTCGCGCTCGCCTCGCTCAGCGCCTGGCTGTGGCGCCGCCGGTTCCGCGGTCTCGTTGAGGCGGCACTCGCCGATCGATCCCGGCCCGCAGATCGCCGTGGTCACCCATTCCGCCCCGGAGAGTTGCGCTTGGGTCAGCTCGGCATTGCGGAGCTCGGCCGTGGCCAGATTGGCGTTCGTGAGGTCGGCGCCGAACAGATTGGCCGATGACAGGTCGGCCCCGGTGAGGTTGGCGCCCACAAGCGTGGCACGGGAGAGATCGGCCCGAAACAGCTTGGCGCGGCTCAGATCGGCGCCGGAGAGATCGGCCTTGGACAGCTCGGCGCGCCCGAGGTCGGCGCCAAGGAGATCGGCGCCCGCCAGGTCGACGCCATCCAGCTTGGCGGCGTAGAGGTTGACGCCGCTCAGGTCGGCGCCCGCGAGCGTGACGTCTTGCAGTTTCGCTCCGGCAAGGGCCGCCCCCCGAAGGTCGGCGCCGGAAAGGTCAGCCCTTCGGAGATCGGCCAGCTGCAGCTCGGCGCCGGCGAGACTGGCGCCGCTCAGGTCGGCGCCGCGCAGGTCCGCCCCGAACAGGTCTGCCCCGGCGAGGTCGACCCCCGGGCAGCTCGTCTGGCGCTCGATCCTGCACCCGTTGATTTCCGACTGTGCGACGACGCTGCTGGCCGGGCCCAGCGCGAAGACAGACGCCAGGGCGACGCAGGTGATCGCTGAGAGCCAAGTCATCCAGGTGCTCCAGCTTGAATGCCTGTTCCAGCCACAGGGTATCGGAGCGGGTTCCCCTTGGCCACCTGCCTCTCGCGCGCGGCGCTCGAGGCGGACCACTTTGCGCATGTGCGCCCGAACCGGACGATTCGCGCGAGCTGCCCCACCTTTGCGAAGGTATAAGGGTCATAAACAGTCGACGATCGGAGCTTATGCCGTGATATCTTCCACGCTCACGAAATCGTGATCTACGGCCGGAGACCGGCCGCGGGACCGCAGCGACCCTACGGATTTCCAGGGCCATCGCCAAAGATCTCGCCGCGAACGGCGGCAAGCCGTTGCGCAACCGAGTTGCAGCGGACCGATACAGGGGTAGCTTGCCAAGGAGGCGCTCGCTGCCGCGACGGTGAGCAGTCGATCGGAAATCACAGCCAAAACCAACAAAAGGGGTGTTGCGATGACGGACGGGAAGGGTATGAGCCAGCGTTTCGAAGATTATCGTCCGAGCAAAACGGTTCTGTTCTGGTCCTGCGCAGGCTGCATCGTGGCCACGCTGATTCTTGGATTCACCTGGGGCGGCTGGGTCACCGGCGGCACCGCCCAGGAGATGGCCGAGGACGCGGCCGAGACAGCGGCGGCGCAGGTCGCGGCGGCGGTCTGCGTGAAGAACTTCATGCAGGCAGGCGATGCGCGCCTGCAGCTCACGTCCCTGAAGGAGATCTCGAGCTCCTGGCAGCGGGAAAACTTCATTGAGGAAGGCGGCTGGGCCATCGTTGCCGGCGAGGAATATGACGAGGCCGCCGAGGTTTGCGCCGAGCAGCTGATGGAGATGGAAGCGCCGACAGCCCAGGAGGCCGCGTCCACCGAAACCGGGACGATCACGCAATAGCGACGGCCGACCAGCGATCAGCCGTTCGCGACGTGCGCCACCGCTGTTGCGGACGGGCTTCGCGTGCCGGTCGAGCCGTCGTCGCACGTCATCGCACGGACGGCGACGGCCGGGTGGCGGGGTCCGGGCCGCTTCGATCGAAATCCGACACGCCGGAGCAGGCCACGGGGCGGGGCAAGGCTTACCGCGCCCTGCTCGCGGCGGTCGGCCTGCTGCCGACCCTGGGCGCATGCGCCTCCGGCTCCGGCCTGCCCCCGTGCGATCTCGGCCCGACGGCGGCGCCGGGGCCGGACGGCTATCAGCTCGGGCCCGGGGATCAGCTGCAGGTGACGGTTTTCCGGCATGAGCCCCTCTCGGGCGAGTTCACCCTCGGCGCGACCGGCATGGTTGCGATGCCGCTGGTCGGAGCGGTCTTTGCCGATGGGCTCACGGCACGGGAGCTCGAGATCGCGATCGAAGATGAGCTGCGGGAGAAACGCTATCTGGTCGACCCCGACGTCAGCATCCAGGTGCTGACCTATCGGCCGTTCTACATCCTGGGCGAGGTCGCGCAGCCTGGCGAGTACGAGTACGTCTCGGGGATGTCCCTGGTGAATGCCGTGGCGCTGGCCGGGGGCTATACCTACCGGGCCGATCGCTCGAGCGTGACGATTTCCCGCGGCCACTGCGTGCGCGAGGCAACGGCGGCCACCAGGCTGCTGCCGGGCGCGATCGTCCGTGTGCCGCCGCGGTTCTTCTAGAGAACCGACGCAAACGGAACGTACCTTTGTTGGTCATGCCCGGGCTTGACCCGGGCATCCCACCCTCAAGGCAGGCGCTGGCTCCAGTGTGGATTGCCGGGTCAAGCCCGGCAATGACAAGGGAATCAAGCGAATGCGTCAGTGCGCTAGTGCATTGATGCAGGCTGTGTACCTGATCGAACGGCGAGCGCGGGCCGGCGAAACTGGCCGCCTCTAACCGTCGGCGTCGCCGTTGCCGCGCTCGGCCTTGACCTTGGCGCGGGCGGCTTCGATCTCCGCGCGCTCGCGCAGGTAGTCGTCGGTGGTGCGGATCTTGGGGCGCGGGCCCCCGGCCAGCGGATTGTCGGTCGCCTCGAACTGCACGACCACGCGACAGTCGTCGCACATCCGGATCCGCTCGATCGCGGCAGAATCCTGGTACATCCAGTGCTTTTCGCCGAGTTTCTCGACGATCCGCTCAATCGATGCCCGCGTGCCGAAAGGCTTGCCGCAGCGGATGCACTCGAACGGCTCCTCCTCCTTGATCAGCATCGGCTGCCGCGCCTCGTCGGCGAAGTTGAGGCGCGGCTCGAGCCGGATCACGCTCTCCGGGCAGGTGCTCGCGCACAGGCCGCATTGCACGCAGGCGTCCTCGACGAAGCTGAGCTGCGGCCGCTCGGGAGCATCGACCAGGGCGCCGGTCGGGCAGGCGGACACGCACGCGAGACAGAGCGTGCAGCCCGCGGTGTCCACCACCACCCGGCCGAACGGCGCGCCTTCGGGCAGCGGCACGTGGTCGACCGGGGTGGGAGCATGCCCGTGCAGCTCCTGTAAGGCGAGCCGCATCAGGGCCCGCTTGTCGCCCATCGGCAGGAACGTCGCCGCGGGCATCCTCGGATCGGCTCCAGGCAGACCGTGGAGATGCGCCTCGACCGCATCCGGATCGGCCTCGAGGAGCAGCTCGAGGCGTCCGGCGCCGTAGCCGAGGCCTTGGAGCGCGGCATCGGCATAGCCGAGCTGAGCCTGCAGGCCGGCGAGCTCGTCCTGCCGCTTGGGCGGCACCAGAACCAGGAGCCGCGTCGCGCCGTACGCCAGGGCGCCGAGGATGGCGTCGAGGCCGAGCTGGGTCACCTCGTTGAGGGCGAACGGGACGACGCTCGCCGGCAGGCCGCGACCGAAGCGGCTCATCAGCGAGATCAGCTCGCCGCCGTGCGCCTCGTCGTGGACCAGGAGCACCGGCCGCGCGCCGCCCGCCTGTCGATAGGTCGAAAGGACCGTGCGCAGCCGCTCCAGCAGCGCGGTCGTCGGCGGGTAGACGTAGCCGGCGGCGCCCGTCGGGCACACGCTGTTGCAGGCGCCGCAGCCGCCGCACAGCCAGGGGTCGATCGCGACCACGTCGCCGTCCGGCTGGATCGCCGCCGCCGGGCACACCTCCAGACAGCGGGTGCAGCCAATCCGCTGGCTGCGCGAATGAGCGCACAGGTCGGCTTTGAAGTCGACGTAGCGCGGCTTCTCGAACTCGCCGACCAGATCGGTCAGATCGAACAACGCGCGCTGGATCGCTGCGGGGTTGCCGGGATCCGGCTTGAAGTAGCCGTCGCGCTTGGCATGGGCGGGGAACAGCGGCGCGTCGGCGGACAGATCGAGGATCAGATCGAAGCGGACGCCGACGCCGTCCTTGCCCGCCTCAAAAGCAAGCGACTGGCGCGACGACACCGACATCGGCGCGAAGTCGTCGACCGTCAGCTCGAAGGCGCCGAGGTGGCCGGAGGTGCGCCCAATCGTGCCGCCGAAGATCGGCACGTCGATCAGCCGTGGCGGGATGACCTCCTTCGGCCGGGTGAGGATCACCGTCACCGACAGCCTGGGCGCCAGCTGCTTGGCCGCCTCGATCGCCGCCTCGTCGCGGCCGTAGACCAGGCATGCCCCGGCCGATTTCAGGGTCACGGTGGACGTCGGCGGCACCTCGAGGGCGGCTTCGGCGAGCAGCGCCGCGATCTTGGGCAGCGCCGCCCTGCCGTCTGCGGCCCAGCCGGCGCGCTCGCGGATGTTGCTGTAGCCGACCGCGGTCTCGGGCCCGAACTCGGCCCGGGTCTCCTCGAACAGCGGCGCCTCCTGGGTGCAGCCGACGAGCAGCGGCTCCCCGCTCACGACCGCGGTCTTGAAGCTTTCGATCTGCGCCCGGCAGAGTTGCGTGTGCACCTCGCAGCCGCCCTCGGCGCCGCACGCCTTCGCCAGCGACTTGCCATCGAGCGGCATGCTGCTCTCGCAGTTGCAGACCAGGATCCGCTTGCCTTTGAGCTCCATGTCGTGCTCCTGCTCGCTGCTACGAGCGAGCGGTCGTGCTTCCTTGCCAAGGAAGCTCAGCTGGCGCTGTTTTCTCATGTTCGGGGCGCTGCTTGCAAGTTAACCTCAAGACACCTTCTGAACGAGGAGAGGCCGGGCCATGGGTCCTGACCGCCACCCCGAAGCGCTGGTGCAGACCGACTGGCTCGAGGCGCACCTGCGCGATCCCGATCTCAGGGTCTTCGAGTGCACCACCTATCTGCTTCCGGCCGCGCCGGGCGAGAGCGTACCCTACCATCCCGAAGCCGGCCGCGCCGATTACGAGGCAGGGCACATCCCGGGCGCCGGCTTCCTCGACCTGCCGGGCACGCTGTCGCGCCAGGACACGCCGGTGCATTTCATGATGCTGCCCCCGGAGGCATTTGCCGAAGTCATGGGACGGTACGGCGTCGGCGAGGGAACCCGCGTGGTGCTCTACAGCCGCGAGCGCATCATGTGGGCGACGCGCGTGTGGTGGTTGCTGCATGCCGTGGGCTTCGATCGCGCCGCGGTGCTCGATGGCGGATTCGAGAAGTGGGTCGCCGAGGGGCGCCCGGTCAGCACCGGGCGCTGCGCCTACCCGCCCGCGACCTTCGCCCCGCGCCCTCGGCCCGGGCTGTTCGTCGACCGGAACGCCGTGCTGGACGCGCTCCACGATCCGAGCGTGTGCCTCGTCAACACGCTCTCCGAGCCAGATTTTTGCGGCGCGGAGCCAAGCCGCTATGGCCGGCCGGGGCGCATCCCGGGAAGCGTGAACCTGCCATGGCCCTCGCTGACCATCCCGGAGACCAACGTGCTCATCCCGCTCGATGAAGCCGCGCGGCGGTTCGAGGCCATCGGCGCCGACCGGGCGGAGCGCATCGTCTGCTACTGCGGCGGCGGCATCTCCGCCACGATCGGCCTGTTCCTGCTGCATCGCCTCGGCTACGACGACCTCGCCCTCTACGACGCCTCGATGGCGGAGTGGGCGCGTGACGAGACGCTGCCGATCGAGCGCGGTTGATGCGCGATCCGGCGCGGTTGCTCCGGCCTCGAATGTCTCCCATGTTGTTGGCGAAGGGAGCGTTTCGTAGAGCAGCGATGGAACGCAGCATCAGCATGCCGCTTGGCGTGGTGGTCGAGCGGCGCGAACTCGACAACCGCTGGCAACGCTGGGCCTGGAGGCCGGTGGCGGTGCTCCCGGGCGCGCCGCCGATCGACGGGTGGCGCGAGCTGATGCGCGGCGATCGGTTCGTGCGCTGGCATGCCGCGACCCTGCCGCTGGAGCTGCACCGCACGGAAACCGAGGCCTATCGCGTCAACCTGTCGGGCCGGTCTCCGGCGATCTACGTGGTGCTGCGCAAGATCGAACCGTCCGCGAGGACGGCGGGCAACGACGTGGGTCCCTTCGCCGTCACCGCGTCCCCTTACGACGCCGAGGGATACATGGAGGGCGACGATCTGGTCGAGGCCGTGCCCATGCCGGAAGGGCTGATCGCCTGGGTGCGGGCGTTCATCGACCGCCACCATGTCGACGAGCCCTTCGTCAAGCGCAAGCGCGCCAAGGCCGCAGACGGGGCCGCCGAGGGCGCGGCGGACGGATTGGTCGCACCGCGCGCGCGAGGTGGTCATTTCGGGACACAGGACGAGATCACGACCGGCACGCCGGTCGCACCCAGCGCGCGCCAGCGAGGTGGTCATGGCTGATCGCGGGCGCCCGACGCGCGAGCAGCGCGACGCGGATCAGGGATTTCTCCGGCGCTGGTCGCGGCGCAAGGCCGAGGCGCGAAGCCCGGCGACCGCGCCGACCCAGGATACGACCGCTTCCGCCGAGTGCGCGCCCGCATCCCTGGAGCAGGCATCGGAGCCCGAGAAGGGCGCGCCGGCGGCGATCGATCCCAAGGACCTGCCCGACATTGAAAGCCTGGACGCGAGCTCCGACTTCACGGTGTTCATGCGACCGGGCGTACCCGAGCACCTGCGCACCCTCGCCCTGCGCAAGCTGTGGCGGTCCGATCCGATCTTCTCCAAGCTCGACGGGCTGGTGGAATATGGCGAGGACTACACCATCCAGTCGTGGCCCAAGGGCGTCATCAAGACCGCCTACCGGATCGGTCGCGGATTTGTGGACGAGCTCGAGAAGCTCGCAGAGGCCGCGGCCCAATCCAAGCCGCCGCAAGCGCCGGTAACCGGGCCGGAGCCGGAATCCGGAGCGGCAGTCGCCGCGGCTGGGACGAAGCCGGCGGCGGCGGCTCCCGCAGACCCGCCGCCGCCCGAACCAGCCTCGCCGCGGGAATCTGGCTCACCACAGCAAGGACCCGCGCAGCCCGCCAAGCGACGCCGCCGCCTCCCAGGCCGGAGCTGAAGTACAGCTGCGTTAATGCGTGTTCTCTTCGATTTTCAGCCAGTAGCGCTCCAGATTCGCTATTTTGCAGTATTCTGCAACACGCAAGGGCACTTGCCTCGCTGAACCAAGAGGCCTATTAGATTTGTTGTAGTTCAAAGTACGAGTGCTCCATGGGAGCGCCGACCAGGGAGCTTAGAACGGCGAGCATGCTCGCAGCTGAGGCTTCGACTGACGAGACCCTTCCAGAGGAGCGGCTGCGCGCGCACCAATACCAGCTGCTTGCGCGCTTCCTGGCTGCACCTCCCGAGGCAGACCTGCTCGACCTCGCTTCCAGTTTCGCGGGTGACGACACCGAGCTGGGACGGGCCCTGGCCGAACTGGCCGACCGGGCCGGGCAGGCGACGCCCGAGGCCGCCTCGCGCGAGTATCACGAGCTGTTCATCGGCATCGGTCGCGGCGAGCTGGTCCCGTACGCGTCCTACTATCTCACCGGGTTCCTGAACGAAAAGCCGCTGGCCAAGCTGCGGGGCGACATGGCGCGCCTGGGCATGGCGCGCGCCGACACCGTCAAGGAACCGGAAGACCACATCGCCGCGTTGTGCGAGATGATGGCCGGGCTGATCACCGGCGCGTTCGGGGGGCCGCTCGATCTGGCCGCGCAGCGGGCGTTCTTCGACCGGCATCTGGCGCCGTGGGCGCCGGTGTTCTTCGAGGACCTGGAGAAGGCGAAGTCGGCGTGGCTCTACGCTCCGGTCGGGACGCTCGGCCGGGTGTTCATGGGCATCGAGAAGACCGCCTTCATGATGGAGACCTGAGGCGGGGGGTGCGACGACCCCGCTCGCTGCCATGATCGTCGCGATGGGCGCATCGACAACCGAGAGGGTGGTGCGATGAAGAAGGAGCAGGAGGCGACGGCTGCCAAGCGTCGCGACTTCCTGAAGCTCGCCGGCCTCGGCAGCGTGAGCGCGGTCGCCGGCGCGGCGGTTGCGGCGGCGCCGGCGGAGGCAAAGGAGGAGCCGAGCGCGGGGGGCGCCGGCTATCGCGAGACGGCTCACGTCAAGAAAGTGTACGAGCTGGCCCGGTTCTAGGGCCGAACCGAGCGGCCGACGCGAGCTCGAAGCAAGAGTTTGGAGAGAGCCATGCTGCGCAAGAGGACCAACGGGGTGGCGTCTGGCGTCCGTCTGTCGACCGCCCTGACCGGGCTCACCGGAAGCGCCATCGATCGCCGGACCTTCATTCGTCGCTCGGGCCTGACCGCCGGCGGGGTCGCCGCGGCCGCCGCGCTCCCAGGCGGAATGGTCACCAAAGCGACGGCGCAGACCAGCGCAGCAGCGGGCGCGATCCAGCAGATCAAATCGGTCTGCACCCACTGCTCGGTCGGCTGCACGGTCATCGCCGAGGTCGAGAACGGCGTCTGGATCGGCCAGGAGCCGGGCTTCGACAGCCCGTTCAATCTCGGCGCGCACTGCGCCAAGGGCGCTTCGGTGCGCGAGCACGGTCACGGCGAGCGGCGCCTCAAGTACCCGATGAAGCTGGTCGACGGCAAGTACCAGCGGATCTCCTGGTCGGACGCGATCAACGAGGTCGGCGACAAGCTGCTCGAGATCATCGCGAACAACGGCCCGGACGCGGTATACTGGATGGGCGGCTCCAAGCACAGCAACGAGGGCGCCTACCTCTATCGCAAGTTCGTCGCCTTCGCGGGCACGAACAACTGCGACAACCAGGCGCGCATCTGTCATTCGACCACGGTCGCGGGTGTGGCGAACACCTGGGGCTACGGTTGCATGACCAACAGCTTCAACGACATGCACAACTCGCGGGTGCTGTTCTTCATCGGCAGCAATGCCGCCGAGGCGCACCCCGTGGCGATGATGCACATCCTCAAGGCCAAGGAGCAGAACAACGCGCCCTTGATCGTCTGTGATCCGCGCTTCACCCGCACGGCGGCGCACGCCGACGAATACGTGCGCTTCCGGTCGGGCACCGACGTCGCCCTGATCTGGGGCATCCTCTGGCACGTGTTCGAGAACGGCTGGGAGGACAAGGAGTATATCCGCCAGCGGGTTTGGGGTCTGGACCAGATCCGCCCGGAAGTGAAGAAGTGGACGCCCGAGGAGGTCGAGCGGGTGACCGGCGTGCCCGGCTCGCAGGTCGAGCGGGTCGCCCGCACGATGGCGAACAACCGGCCCGGCACGCTGGTCTGGTGCATGGGCGGTACCCAGCATCACCACGCCAACAACAACATCCGCGCCTACTGCGCGCTGCAGCTGGCGCTCGGCAACGTCGGCGTCTCCGGCGCCGGGACCAACATTTTCCGCGGCCACGACAACGTGCAGGGCGCGACCGACCTCGGCAACCTGCCGGACACCCTGCCAGCCTACTACGGGTTGACCGAGGGGGCGTGGAAGCACTGGGCGCGCGTCTGGGACGTCGAGTACGACTACCTGCTCGGCCGCTACACCTCCAAGGAGCTGATGGAGACCAAGGGCATCCCGGAGTCGCGCTGGTTCGACGGCGTGCTCGAGGCCAAGGAGAACCTCGAGCAGCCGACCAACATCCGCGCCATGGTCTACATGGGCCATGCGCCAAACTCGCAGACCCGGCAGCCGGACCTGAAGAAGGGCATGGATCAGCTCGACCTCTTGGTCGTGATCGATCCCTATCCGACGGTCTCGGCGGTGCTGCACGACCGCACGGACAACACCTATCTCCTGCCGGCCTCGACCCAGTTCGAGACCTCCGGCTCGGTAACCGCATCCAACCGGTCGGTCCAATGGCGCGAGAGGGTGATCGAGCCGGTGTTCGAATCCAAGCCCGATCACACGATCCTTTATCTGCTCGCGCAGAAGCTCGGCTTCGCCGATGAGATGTTCAAGCACATCCAGGTCAACGGCGAGGAGCCGTTGGTCGAGGACATCACCCGCGAGTTCAATCGCGGCTCCTGGACCATCGGCTATACCGGCCAGTCGCCGGAGCGGCTGCGCCTGCACATGGCCAACCAGCACACCTTCGACAAGACCACGCTGCGCGCGGTCGGGGGGCCATGCGACGGCGACTACTACGGCATGCCGTGGCCGTGCTGGGGTACCCCGGAGATGGGGCATCCGGGCACGCCGATCCTGTACGATCCTTCCAAGCCGGTGGCGGAGGGCGGCCTGTGCTTCCGCGCCCGCTTCGGGGTCGAGCGCGACGGGGAGAACCTCTTGGCCGAGGGCTCCTACCCGGTGGGCTCGGAGATCCAGGACGGCTACCCCGAGTTCACCATGAAGATGCTCAAGGTACTGGGCTGGGATGGTGATCTCACCGACGAGGAGCGGTCCGCGATCGAGGCGGTCGCCGGCGACGAGACCACCTGGAAGACCGACCTCTCGGGCGGCATCCAGCGGGTCGCGATCAAGCACGGCTGCGCGCCGTTCGGCAACGCCAAGGCGCGGGCCGTGGTCTGGACCTTCCCGGACCCGGTGCCGGTGCACCGCGAGCCGCTGTACACGCCGCGCCGCGACCTGGTCGAGGACTACCCGACCTACGAGGATACCGTGGCCTGGCGGGTGCCGACCCTCTACAAGTCGATCCAGCAGCAAGACTTCGCCAAGGACTTCCCGATCATCCTGACCTCGGGACGGCTGGTCGAGTACGAGGGCGGCGGCGACGAGACCCGGTCCAACCCGTGGCTCGCCGAGCTGCAGCAGGACATGTTCGTCGAGATCAATCCCTTCGACGCCAACAACGTCGGCGTGCGTGATCGGGAGATGGTCTGGGTGCACGGGCCCGAGGGCGGCAAAGTGAGGGTCATGGCGCTGGTGACCGAGCGGGTCGGGCGCGGCGTGGCGTTCATGCCGTTCCACTTCGGCGGTCAGTTCCAGGGCCAGGATCTCAGGTCGAAGTATCCAGAGGGCGCGGATCCGTTCGTCCTGGGCGAGTCGACCAATACCGCCCAGACCTACGGCTACGACTCGGTCACCCAGATGCAGGAAACCAAGACCACGCTCTGCCGGATCGAGGCGGCGTAAGGGAGACGAACCATGGCACGGATGAAGTTCCTGGTCGACGCCGAGCGCTGCATCGAGTGCAACGCCTGCGTCACCGCCTGCAAGAACGAGCACGAGGTGCCCTGGGGCATCAATCGCCGCCGGGTGGTGACCATCAACGACGGCGCCCCCGGCGAGCGCTCGATCTCGGTCGCCTGCATGCACTGCTCGGACGCGCCGTGCATCGCGGTCTGCCCGGTCGACTGCATCTATTCGACCGAGGAGGGCGTGGTCCTGCACTCCAAGGACCTGTGCATCGGCTGCGGCTACTGCTTCTACGCCTGCCCGTTCGGGGCGCCGCAGTTCCCCCAGGCCGGCAACTTCGGCTCGCGCGGCAAGATGGACAAGTGCACGTTCTGCGCTGGCGGCCCCGAGGAGGCCAACTCCCCCGTGGAGTTCCAGAAGTACGGCCGCAACCGCCTGGCCGAGGGCAAGCTCCCCTTGTGCGCCGAGATGTGCGCGACCAAGGCGCTCTTGGGCGGTGACGGCGACGTCATCTCGGACATCTACCTCGAGCGCGTGGTCGCCCGCGGCTTCGGCTCCGGCGCCTGGGGCTGGGGCACCGCCTACCAGATCAAGGGCGGCGCCTAGTCAGGCAGCGCCTGCAGGCTCGACTTTCGAGGGGCGGCTCCGGCCGCCCCTTGCTGCTCATGTCGGTTACCTCAGAGTCCACCGTAGACGATGGACGATGATGCGGTCCCAAGCACTGCCGGAGTCATTCGAAGAAGCCCTGCCGATCTCGCACTGAGGCGGCGACGACGCGGAGCTTCTTGTCTGGGTGAAGGCCTTCCCTAAGCTTCCGAAGCCCGTCCTCCCCCATTTGCAGCGCCGGCCAAGATCGTTCATCACCTGTGGCCGCTAACATTTCTCACCACTCAGGTCCGACTGTGGTCCAAGGTTGATCAGAGAGGCCAGCGTGGCGACGCACACCTTGAGAGATCATGCAGAGATTGAGCGCGACCGGGCCGAGCGGCTGGCCGCGCTGGAGCGAGATCACGGCGACGATCCGGCGTGGCGGGAAAGCTTCGCGCCCGGCACGTTCGGCTGCCACGAGGCGCTGCACCTCGCCTCGGTCCTCGAGCGCCTGATCGATGATAGCCTGAGCGATCACCCCGCCGTCGTCCTGAATCCGCGATGGTTCGAGCTGGCGAGCCATGTGGGCGATGCCCTCGCCGAGCTGTATCAGGAGATCGGCCGGGCTCATCTGAAAGCGTGACTGCCGCGAGCGCGTGGTCGGCCATCATCCGCGGGGTAGTGTCTCAAAACTGAGACACTAGACCATTTTCCCCTTGGGTGGACCCGCGGCCCCGGCCCGCTCCCCCTCCCAACCACCCACCGATGGTACCCTTGGGG
>JBOHKK010000105.1:0-16833 GCA_050729115.1 Geminicoccaceae bacterium
CGATGGCGGGGGCGATTCTGGCGGCGCGCGCGCACCGCGTCCCGGTGCTGCTCGACGGCTTCGTCGCCGGCGCCGCCGCCGCGGTCCTGCACGCGCTGACGCCGGACGCGCTCGACCACGCCCAGGCGGCCCACCTCTCGGCCGAGCCCGGCCACGCCCGCCTGCTCGAACGCCTGGGGCTCATACCGTGGCTGCAGCTCGACATGCGTCTCGGCGAGGCCTCCGGCGCGGCGCTCGCGATCCTCCTCTGCCGCGCCGCGCTCGCCTGCCACCTCGGCATGGCGACCTTCGCCGAGGCCGGCGTCAGCGGTCGACGGCGGATTATCTCAGCAAGGCGGGCCAGCAGGAGGGAACGAGATGCCTACCGCCGAACGGTCACGTAAGCGGCTGGCGGGGACCGGCAGGGTTGACTGGGATCGGGTCGATGCCACTACGGAAAAGGACATCGCCCGTCAGATCGCTGAAGATCCGGACACGGCACCGGAAATGGCCGAGGAGGCGCTGGACCGTGCCGTCGTCGTCAGCCCGGACGGGAGGCGAATGCCCTACCGCGAGCGAGTCGCAGGGCTGCGCGCCCTCGAATGCCTCAGGCCCGGGACAAAGGCTCCCAAATCCGGGCAGTACGAGATCATCGGCGCCAGTGGCGAGAGAACGGGCGTCGTGCGAACTGTTGCGCGCGGCGAGTCGTTGCCCCCGACCCCAGCATCGGGACAGCGCTATCGGCCAGCGAGGTCGATCAAGCGCCGGCGCCGGACCTGAGCAAACGGCGCGCGCGAAGTCTCCGGCGCCGCGCTCGCGATCCTGCTCTGCCGCGCCGCGCTCGCCTGCCACCTCGGCATGAGGACCTTCGCCGAGGCGGACGTCAGTACCCGGGCCGAAACTTGAGCGGCGTGCCGGGCGGCGCGATGATGATCGGATGAGCGGAGCCTCAAAGGGGCGAAGGGGAGGCCCGGCGGCGCGGCCCACCACGGCGCGCGACGCCATGCTCACGCTGCTCGCGGTGGCCGCCGGCTGCGTCGACGGCGCGAGCTTTCTCGGCCTCGGGCAGGTCATGCCGGCGGCCATGACCGGCAACACCGTTCTGCTCGGACTGGCCCTGGGCCAGGCGGATCTCGACGGCGCCCTGCGCTCGACCGTCGCGCTCGCGGGATTCATGGCCGGCGCGCTTGTTGGAGCAGCGATCGTCGACCGCGGTCCAAGAGGCGTCATCTGGACGCCCCCGGTCACGGCGGCGCTTGCGCTCGAACTCGTCATCCTCATCGCCCTCGCGCTGGCCTGGCACGTGCTCGAGGCCAGGGCGGCGTGGTCGGTCGACTACCGACATCCGCTGATCGCCGCGGCGGGGATCGCCATGGGCATCCAGAGCGCCGCCGCCCAGCGCGTCGGCGTTCCAGGCGTCGCCACCACGTACGTCAGCGGCACCCTGACCAGCCTGGCCGCGCGTCTGGTCGACTGGCTGGAAACGTCGCGCGCCCCCGCTCGAGAGGATCAGGCGAAGGCAATCGGGGCTCCCTGGCTCCCGGCAATCGTGTGGATCGCCTACGGATCGGGAGCCGTGTTCGCAGGGATCGCGCACCTCTGGTGGCCCACGGTCGCCCTCCCGCCGGTGCTTGCCGGCGTCGCCGGCGAGGTCCGGTGGGGACCGGCGGCGCTCCTGTTGCCGATCGGCATCGTCGTCGTCGTCACCGTGGCCGCGGTGATCGTCCAACGGCGCCCGGCGCCAGCGTGAGCTCGGGCCCTCATTCGGTTGCGGGAGCAGGGACCCAGCGCGCGAGCGGCTGAGGCTCAGGCCGAGGTGGCGACAGATCGCCGAGTGAGGTCCGGGATCGGCTGGCCGGTGATCAGGGCATAGAGCAGTCGCAATCGAGGTCCGCGCCCTTCGGCCAGCGAACGGCGCCAAGCTCGGGATCGACTACCGCCGCGCTGAACAGCTTGGGGTCGCGCAGCGGCGCAAAGACGCTCTCGAACAGGACGATCGCCGCGACATCGATCTCCCCGGCCACCCCATCCTCGAACTCCACGCGCAATCGGTAATCACCAACGGCCTCGACCTTGACGACATCTCGAGCATGACCCTACTCCAGCTCTGCGATCCCGTTCAGCGGTGCGTGCCGGCGCGCAAGCTCCCAATTGGCCTCCAGCTCGTCCCGGTGCTGGGCCGCCCACTCGACGACCGAGCCGAGGACACGCGGCAATAGCGAACCCTCGAGCATCGAAAGCGTGGCGATGCCGACGACGGCGCGCTGCCGAGCGCGCGTGAAAGTGCGGCGGCGGATGATCATGGTCGAACATCGCCACGACGATGCCGAAGGACCGACTGATCTCAGGCAAGGCAAATCTCCTCGCCAAGCCATCACAGACGCTGCCGTCGCGTCGGATGACGGCGGGATGCAAGAACCTGCTCACGGCAGGGCGATCCTGGCCGATCGGCTTCGCGAGGCGTGGAACGAGACTTGCATTTCGCAGCGCTGAGCATTTACACGGCCTTGCAGCAGAGCGGAGCGAGCGCATGAGCCATCGGATCGGGGCGGACATCGGCGGCACCTTCACCGACCTGGTGCTGGTCGACGATGCCGGCGCGCTGTTTCGCATCGCCAAGGTCCTGACCACGCCCGAGCGCCCGGACGAGGCCGTCGAGCAGGGCATCGGGGACGTCCTGAGGCAGGCCGATGTGCCGGGATCGGAGATCGCGCACGTCGTCCACGGCACGACCCTCTTCACCAACGCCCTGATCGAGCGCAAGGGCGCCCGCACCGCGCTGATCACCACCCGCGGCTTTCGCGACGCGATCGAGATCGGCCGCGAGCACCGCTACGACATGTACGATCTGTTCATGGAGCGGCCGACGCCGCTCGCCCCGCGTCATCTGCGCTTCGAGCTCTGCGAGCGGGTGCTCTCCGACGGCAGCGTAGAGGAGCCCCTCGACCCGGACGAGGTGCTGCGCCTGATCGAGATCCTGCGGGCCGAGGACGTCCAGGCGGTCGCGGTGTGCCTGTTGCACAGCTATCGCAATCCGGCCCACGAGCGGACCGTCGGCGAGCTGTTGCGCACGCACGCCCCGGAGATCAGCTGCGCGCTCTCCTGCGAGGTCGTGGCGGAGATCCGCGAATACGACCGGACCTCGACCACGCTCACCAACGTCTACGTACAGGGCCTCGCCGGGCGCTATCTCCAACGCCTCGAGGAGCGCCTGCGCACGATTGGCATCGAGGGTGCCCTGTTCGTCATGCAGTCGAACGGCGGCGTGTGCGACGTCGCGACCGCCTGCCGTTTTCCCGTGCGCCTGATCGAATCGGGGCCGGCCGCGGGAGCGCTCGCCGCCGCCCACTACGGCCGGCTGATCGGCTGCCCGAGCCTGCTCTCGTTCGACATGGGCGGCACCACCGCCAAGGCCTCGCTGATCGAGCACGGCGAGCCGCTGATCGCGCCGGAGTTCGAGGTCGATCGCAAGTACCGCTTCAAGAAGGGCAGCGGCCTGCCGGTCAAGGTGCCGGTGATCGAGATGATCGAGATCGGCGCCGGCGGCGGCAGCATCGCCCGGATCGACGGTCTCGGGCGGCTCACGGTCGGGCCCGAGAGCGCCGGCGCGGATCCGGGCCCGGCCTGCTACGGCCAGGGCGGCGACGAGCCGACCGTGACCGATGCCGATCTGATGCTCGGCTATCTCGACCCCGAGTTCTTCCTCGGCGGCGAGATGCGCCTCGATCCCGATGCCGCCGCGCGCGCGATCGCGGCGCGGATCGGCCAGCCGCTCGGTCTCGATCCCGTGCGCGCGGCGTGGGGCATTCACCAGCTGGTCAACGAGAACATGGCCTCCGCAGCGCGCATCCACGCGGTCGAGCGCGGCAAGGACATCGAGAAGTTCCCGCTGTTCGCGTTCGGCGGCGCCGGGCCGGTGCACGCGTACCGGATCGCGAAGATCCTGCGCTGCCCGCGCGTGGTCTACCCGCTCGCCGCCGGCGTCATGTCCGCGATCGGGTTCCTTTGCGCGCCGCTCGCCTTCGACTTCGTGCGCAGCCTGCCGGGGAAGCTCGAGGCGATGGACTGGGACGCCGTCAACGCCGTGCTCGCGGCGATGGCGCGGGAGGGAATCGAGGTTCTGCGCCGCACCATCCCCAAGGACCGGATCACCTTTCGCCGCTTCGGCGATCTCTGCTACCGCCGCCAGGGCTACGAGATCCGGGTACCGGTGCCTGCGGGCGCGCTCGGCCCGCACAGCCAGGCCGCGATCCGTGATGCCTTCGAGCAGGCGTACGGCGCGATCTACGGCCACGTCCTGCCCGATCTCGAGATCGACGTGGTCAGCTGGCGGGTGGTCGCCCTGGGTCCCCGCCCGGTGCTGCACTCGCCGACCATCGAGGCCGCGGGCGCGGGCGGCGAGAGCGCGCTCAAGAGCCGGCGTCCGGTCTGGATGCCGGAGCTCGACGGATTCGAGGAGGTGCCGGTCTTCGATCGCTACCGTCTCGTGCCCGGCGACGCCTTCGCGGGACCGGCGATCGTCGAGGAGCGGGAATCGACAGTGGTGCTGGGACCAGGCGCCCGCGCCCGGATCGACGACACCTTGAATCTGATCGCCGATCTCAGCTGAGCCGCCACTCTCACCCGAGCCAAGAGGGACGCCATGGATCAGCTCGTTCTCGAGGTGCTGTGGAACCGCCTGATCAGCGTGGTCAACGAGCAGGCGGCGGCGCTGGTGCGCACCTCGTTCACCTCGATCGTGCGCGAGGCGGGGGATCTCTCGGCCGGCGTGTTCGATCGCCGCGGCCGGATGATCGCCCAGGCGGTCACCGGCACGCCCGGGCACATCAACCCGATGGCCACCTGCATGCATCACTTCCTGGCGAAGTACCCGGCGGACCGCCTGCGCCCGGGCGACGTCCTGATCACCAACGACCCCTGGAAGACCGCATCGCAGCTCAACGACATCACGATCGTGACCCCGATCTTCAAGGGCGCCCGGCTGGTCGCGCTGTTCGGCAACTGCTGCCATGCGCTCGACATCGGCGGCCGGGGCCTGTCTGCGGATTCGCGCGAGGTGTTCGAGGAAGGCCTGTTCATCCCGGTGCTCAAGCTGTACGACGCGGGCGTGCCGGTCGAGCCGGTGTTCGAGTTCCTGCGCGCCAACGTGCGCACGCCCGAGGAGGTCCTGGGCGACGTCCACTCCCAGGTGGTCGGCAACGAGGTCGGCGGCCGCCAGCTGCTGTCCTTCCTCGAGGAGTTCGGCCTGCCCGACATCGAGGAGCTCTCGGACGTGATCGTCGAGCGCACCGAGCGGGCGATGCGCGAGCGGATCGCGGCTTTGCCCGATGGCGACTACCGCTACGGCCTCGAGATCGACGGCTTCGACGCCCCGGTGCGGATCGAGGTCGCGGTGCAGGTGAGGGGCGACGAGCTGACCGTGGATTTCGCCGGCTCTTCGCCGCCGGTGAGCCACGGCATCAACGTCACCCTGAACTACACCGCCGGCTACACGACCTACGGCGTGAAATGCGCGATCTCGCCGGACGTGCCGAACAACGAGGGCAGCTTCCGCCCGGTGACCGTGACCGCGCCGGAGGACTGTATCCTGAATGCGCCCTATCCGTGCGCGGTCGGCGGCCGCCATCTGGTCGGGCATTTCCTGCCGAGCGCGGTGTTCGGGGCGCTGGCCGATGCGCTGCCCGAGCGGATCATCGCCCCGGGCGCGGATGCCCTTTGGGACACCCAGATCTTCGGCGAGGATCCCAGGACCGGCAAACGCTTCACCTACGTGTGGTTCTCGGCCGGCGGCGCCGGCGCGCTCGCGACCAAGGACGGCCTGTCCGCGACGGCGTTTCCGAGTGGCATCGCCGGCGTGCCGGCCGAGGTGATCGAGACCCTGTCGCCGGTGGTCCTGAGGCGCCGCGAGCTGCGCCGGGACTCGGGCGGTCCCGGGGAGTTCCGCGGCGGCCTCGGCCAGACCCTGGAGATCGCCGTCCGGGGCGAGCGCCCGTTCATGTTCTCGGGCCTTTACGAGCGGATCGACCATCCGGCGCCCGGGCTGCACGGCGGTCATGCCGGTGGGGGCGGGACGCTCGGCACCAACCGCGCCGAGATCGCGCTTTGCGCCAAGACCCGGGTGCCGCTGCCCGCCGGCACCGAGGTCACCCTGGGGCTGCCCGGCGGCGGCGGCTACGGCCCGCCGTGGCAGCGCGATCCCGCTCGGGTGCTGGAGGACGTGCGGGACGGCTACGTCTCGCTCGAGCAGGCGCGCGCCGCCTACGGCGTCGCGATCGATCCGGAGCGCCTGATCGTCCTCGACGAGAAGACCGCCGAGCTGCGGTCGGCTATGAAGAGCAGGCACTGATGGCCCGGGGCCTCGGGCGCGGCGCATGCAGCCCGTCCCAGAGGACCTCATGACTGCCGGTCGAGCAGTCGAGCCGAATGGCCCGGCTTGGCCGGCAGGTTCGGGTTCCACCCCTTACTGGAAAGTCCAGCGGCTGTCGCCGCGGCGGTGCCTTCGCGCCGCGGGGCGCTTCGAGGGTGTCAGGCGATTACGAGACGGCGACCAACGGCACCCGTGAGGACCGGCCGGCGCGGGTAGACATAGATCAGCGCAGGCAGCGGCGGCGGGGGCGGACCGCGGCCAGCGTCGCGGCTGAGCAGCTCATCCAGGCGCGCGCGGATCTCAGCTGCAACGTCTCCGGTGGCTCGTTCGCCCGCCAGGAGGTCGTTCCTTGAGTAATGGCGGGGCGGACGGTCGCTCACCTCAAACTCGTCCCCCTCGATCTTGTCGGCGATCTCATCGAAGGTGAGGCACAGCGTGTCGTTCATGTGCATCACCTCAAGTCGCTGGCGGGGTTTAAGCCCGGGGTCGAGCCGCAGATGCCGGATCAGCCCCAGGACGCAATAACCGCCCTTGCCGTCCTCATATCGGCCCCGGATCTGCCGATAGTGTCCACTCCTCAACGCTGCGACCACGGCAGCTTTGGCGTCGGCGTTCATGGGGCGCTCCTGCTTGGTTCAGGCGGTGGCCCTGAGCCAGGGTATACACCCAAATGGGTACTCGCTGTTCACGAACCCGTGAGCTGTCCACCGCTCCTCCAGCGCACGACCCGCAGCACGCGCAGTCCCGGTCGCTGCCGCACGCTCCGGCCAGCACTCGCTCGGTCGTAGATCGCGATCAACGATCCGGGAGGTCGTACGGCGTGGCATCGTTGATGGCGACGCTCGCGATGGCCTCGGAGGCAGGTGGGCCGCCTGTCAGCAATGGCTGTTCCGGATATCTCAACTGTTAACCGTATATTAACCTTAGATCCACAACCATAGGTCCATCAGTGACAGCCGATGTGAGAAGTACCTTGACCAGCAGGATCATCGCCGTCGGCAACCTCAAGGGCGGCACCGGCAAAAGCACCATAGCCGTGAACCTCGCCTGCCGTCTGGCCGAGAGGCAACAATCGGTGGTGCTCATCGACGCCGACCCGCAAGGGACGGCGGCGGCTTGGCTGCGCGACGGCCCGCCGCAGGGGCTCCAGGTCGCTTCGCTGCCGCTCGCGCGCGCCGCGGGCGACGCCATGTGGGGCGACGAGATCGCCGGGCAGCGACACTGTCATGAGCGGATCGTGATCGATCTGCCGCCGCAAACCGGCGAGTGCTTCGAGGCGGCGCTCGGCGTCGCCGATCTGCTCGTGGTGCCGCTCACGCTTTCGGAGGTCGATCTGCACGCCACCGCGCAGGCGCTCGCGGTGCTGCACCGCATGCGCCGCGTGCGCGACGGTCGCCCGTCCTGCCTGCTGGTGCCCAGCAAGGTCGACCGACGCACCTCGCTGGGGAGACGGGCGAGCGCCTCCCTGGCGCGCCTGGGATGGCAGGTGGGGCCAGGCCTGGTCCAGCGGGCGGCACATGCCGAGGCCTTTCGCGCCGGCAAGTGGATCGGCGCGCATGCCCCCGGCAGCGCCGGGCACATGGAGGTGTGCGCCCTCACCGAACGGGTCCAGGACCAGCTCGCCCGCTGCAAGCAGACGGCCGAGGAGCCCAGGCCACAATACCTCCTCTCCGATGCCCCGATGCCGGCGGCAGCCGAGCTGGAGCGGACGCCCGGCGCCTCGGTGCGGATCGGCGCCCTGTGCCTCAGCCTGATGGGCGCGGTGCTGTCCAAGCTGAGGCGGGCGGAGCAGCAGGCTTACTTCTGAATGTCGGGCGAAGCCTTTTTGGCATCCCGAACTCGGGCTTCGCGAAGCAGATCCGGCCAGCGTCGGCCGGGTTCACCGCGCGGTCGACTTGCGCCGGCGACGCGCCGGCTTCTTGGGTCGCCCCAGGCCGATGCTCAGAGCAAGCTCGCGCCGCTGCTGCGCATAGTCCGGCGCCACCATCGGATAGTCGGGCTTGAGGCCGAACGTCTGGCGGTATCCGTCCGGCGTCAGTTCATGCTCGACCGCGAGGTGCCGCTTCAACAGCTTCTGCTTCTTGCCGCAGATCAGGCAAACGAGATGGTCTGGCCGGATGGAGCGGCGCACCGAAACGGCCGGCTCCGGCGTCTTCGGCACACTCGATTCAGCTTCCGTCCCGAGCGACGCCAATTCGATCCCGACCACGCTGATCACCTCCGGGACCTCCCGTGCGCGAATCTTGTGGTACGAGACGTACGCTGTGACGATCTCGGTGGTCAGCTCGGCAATTCTTGTCCGCTCGGACTGCTCTTCCACTTCCAACTCCTCTTCGGTCCCTACGCCACTACGACATAATCGCGTCGCCGTTGTTTGGCAATTCTCCTGAGCAAGGTGATCTCTTTTTTTTGGCTGGTTCGGGCAAAAATCCGGGTGCAATCCGCAAGTTCCGCTCCGGCGCCGCCCGCCTGTTGGAGTTGTGCCCGGGCGCTGCACCATCAAGTCCGCGAACGCCGCGCCGGTCACCGACGGCTCGTCGTTCTCCGCGATTACTTGGCGGCCGGCGCCTTTCGTGCCGGGTCCACAAAGCTCGGATCTTCGTCGACCCGGCGTGATTCTTGTGTGGTCCCTGCAGGGTGCGCCACGGCGACATCGGACGCCTCGGCCATCGATCTCACGCTCCAGAGCAGTCCCGATGAGGGGTCCCGCCACGGATCGCGACGTCTTCCGCTCATCGGGAGAAAATTGCTCCATTTCAAATGATTAGAGCAACCTTATCCGGGCGAGATCGTCGTCGGCGATCTCGTCCATTCGGATGCTGCTCCAGTACCAGCTATCAAAGGAACGTGAGACGCAGACAACCGTCATTGCGAGCGACCAGCGGGAGCGAAGCAATCCACAAAACTCGATCGCCACGCCCCCTTCGGGGGCTCGCGATGACGTGGGGGAACGGTTCACGTATTCATGATGCCGGGCTCTGGTGTAGTGTCTCACAAGACGCCATACAGGTCGCAGGTTGGGTGGAGCGCAGCGGAACCCAACGAGAAAAGTCAGTCGGGTTTCGCCTGCGGCTCACCCAACCTATTTGGCTCCGCTGGAACGCCAAGGGCGAGGACATCCTCGCCACGATGCCGCGCGCCCGCGCCGGCCTCGGCCCGGAGCAGCCGCGGGGGTTCTCTCGCCAGCAAAAGGGAGCGCCGCGGCACGCGCTCCCTGAAGCAACGGCAGCCGGGCCTGCCTCGCGGCGCGCCTCAGCCGCCGGGGCCTGTTGCCGAGACGCTGCCGCGGGCAGTCTCAGTCAGACGCGAAGCAGTAGAACAGGCCGTCGCCCCCGGTGCCGCGCAGCGCCTCCTGGCTGCAGCCGCCGCGCGAGGGATGCGACGCGTTCCAGGATCGCGACGGCGCATCGTCGCGCAGGCCCTGGCGATCATGGTGGCCGACCATGGCAGCACCTTCGGCACTGCTGGTCCAATTGCCGCAGGTCCGGTCGTCCGATTCCGCGAACGCCGTGCCGTCCGGCTGGGAGCCCGTGAGGATATCGTGCTTGTTCGGGCTGTCGCCGCGGCCGTTGACCACGTCGCCCTGCTCGCTGAGCGCGGTATCCTTGTCGAGGTTGTTGGTGTCGTGCAGCTCCTCGAGACTGCTTGCGATCACCACGCCCTCGGCATTCTGCCACGGCCCCTGCCCGATGCGATCGCGGGCGTTGATCGCGGGCTCGCCGCCGGCCGCCTGCGTGCTGAGGTAGGCGCGCCAAGTGCGGCCGCCCGCGCCGACCGCCTCCGCCAACTGCTGGCAGTGCTGGTCCGCGCCTTCCAGCCCCCCGAGATCCGCGCCATTGCCCGGGCCCGCACTGGTGACGAAGAAAGCCATGTCGCTGCTCTGTTGCGCCTGGGCGCCAGAACTCATGCCGAGCGTCAGCAGCGCTGCCGAGGCCAGTATCGCCAATCGTATCACCTTGCTCACGTCAGTCCTCCCGTCGATCGTTCAGCTGTTACCGAGACCCGTGACGCGCTCGGACCACCGTCTATTCCTGACCCCGGATTGTGGCACGGCCCGGAATCGTCCTCAACTCCACCGTGCTCCCGGCGGTCACGACCGCAGCGATCGCGGCGAGGTCCGATGCCAGCCTTCGGGGCTGCCCGAGCAACGGAGGTCGGAGCGTCGCACCAGTGCCGGTGACGAGGCTGCCCTCAGCCGTAGAACAGGTCGACCAGGCTCATCGGGATCACCGGGACGTAGGTCACCAGAATCAGCACCGCGAGCAGCACGCCGATGAACCAGACGTTGACCTTGGTCACTTCCCAGATGTTGGCGTTGGCAATCGAGCAGCTGACGATGAGGACGCTGGCGACCGGAGGGGTCTGCTGCCCGATCGCCAGATTGAGCGTGACGATGACGCCGAAATGCACCGGATCGATGCCGATCGCGTGCACGAGCGGCATGACGACCGGCACGACCAAAATGATCGCCGCAGCCGAATGCAGGAAGAGGCCGAGGATGAGGAAGAACACGTTCAGGATGGCCAGCACGGCATAGCGGTTGTCGGTGAAATCGAGGATGCTGGCGGCGAGCCTTTGCGGCACCTGCGCCTCGGTGAGGTAGATGCCGAGCAGGGCCGAGGTGGCGATCAGGAGCATGACGACGGCCGTCTGCACCGCGCCATCGACGGCAGCGCGCATGAAGTGCGGATAATCGAGGTCGCGGTAGATGACGCCGCCGATGACGAGCGCCGCCACGACGGCGACCCCGGCGCCTTCCGTGGCGGTGACGATGCCGCCGAAGATGGCGCCGAGGATGATCGTCGGCATGATCAGCGCCCAGCCGGTCTCCTTGAACGTGACCCACACGCGGCGAGGGCTGAACCGGTCTTCCACCGGCCAATCATGCTTCAGGGCCAGATAGTAGGAGATCGCCATCATGGCGAAACCGCCGAGCAGCCCGGGCACGATGCCCGCCACGAACAACTTCACGATGGAGCTGCCCGACATCACGCCGTAAAGGATCATCGGGATGGAAGGCGGGATGATGATCGCGAGGCTCGCCGAGGACGAGGTGATCGCCGCCGTGAAGGCACGCGAATAGCCGCGCCGCATCATGGCGGGCATGATGATCGGGCCGGTGGCGGCGACGTCGGCGACGGCGGAGCCCGAGATCTCGGCAAAAAACATCGACTGGACGATGTTCACGTGCGCGAGGCCGCCGCGGATGAAGCCGACCAGCGCGGTGGCGAAATCCATCAACCGGCGCGAGATCGACGAGGAATTCATGATCGCCCCCGCCAGAATGAACATCGGGATGGCGAGGAGCGGAAAGCTCCGCGCGCCCTCGTACATCGTGAGAGCGACGTTGGGGAGCATGTACGTGCCCTGGGTCATCACGATGGCGACGGCGGCGATCGCGCCGAGCGCAACCGCGATCGGTATGTTGGCGAATACCAGGACCACCAGGCCGATCAGCATCAGGAAGATGGTCACGTCCGGCTGCCTTCCTGCGCATGCATCTGCTCCGTCACTTCCGCCACGTCGGCGGAAATGCCTTCGCGCAGGCGATGCCAGTATTCCGGCAGACTGAGCGCCTCGCAGATGATGAACAGCGTCGCCCCGATGGGAATGACCGATTGCGTGAACTGCACTGGAACGTCGGGGAGGCTGATCAGGCTCATCCCTTGCAGCACCGCAAGCACCATCATTCCGGTCCAGGCCAGCACGATGAAGAAGGCGAAGACGACGATCTCGCCGAGGATCGCCACGGCGATGCGCCAGCGATAGGGCATGGCCAACAGGATGCCGTCGAAGCCGATATGGGCGCGCTTCAGCGCGGCGAGCGCAGCGCCGTAATAGGTGATCCAGGCGAGCATGATCGAGCCGACCTCGTCATACCACACGAAGGACGCTCCGGCCTTGCGCCAGATCACCGCCAAGACGACGATCACGGTGAGTGCCGAAACCAGGAACACCACCCAGATTTCCAGGACGCGCTCGAAGATGTGTCGAAGGCGAGCAAGGGCGATCACGGCGTACCTCGACGACGTCGTGGCGAAAATGGGGATCGGCGCCAACGCTGCGGGTCGAGCGCGGCTCCGCGCATGACGATGGGCGGAGCCGCGCGCTCTGCCGGGTCGATTACGAGCCCTGGCCGAGGCTGATCGCCTTGTCGATCATCTCCTTGCCGCCTTCGACCTGGTTCCCGAACTCCTCGTAGATCGGGGCGCTCGCGGCGATGAAGGCGTCCTTGTCGGCCTCGTTCACCTCGATGTCGCTTTCCGCCTTGATCTGGTCCAAAAGCTCGGTCTCCAGGCGCGCGCCATTCTCATAGACGAAGGCCTGCGTTTCCTTCGCGGTTTCCTCCAGGATCTGGCGCACGTCCTCGGGAAAGCTGTTCCACCGGTTCTGCCCGACCAGCACATAGGCCGGCGTGTAGACGTGGCCCGTCATGGACAGGTAGTCCTGCACCTCGTGAAACTTGGCGCTCGAGATTTGCGACAGCGGGTTCTCCTGGCCATCGACCACCCCGGT
Source organism: Geminicoccaceae bacterium (assembly GCA_050729115.1). GTDB lineage: Bacteria > Pseudomonadota > Alphaproteobacteria > Geminicoccales > Geminicoccaceae > JBKPNX01. The sequence continues at coordinate 12,863 of JBOHKK010000105.1, forward strand.
CTGGAGCGCGGTGAACACCTCGGAGAACGACATGGGCGTCGGGTTGGCGCCATAGCCCTGGAACATCTTCACGCGCCATTCGCCACTCGGCGTCCTGAGCTTGATGCCCGAGAGATCTTCGGGCGTCACGATCGGACGGACATTGTTGGTGATGTTGCGGAAGCCGTTCTCCCAGACGGCCAGCACCTGGTAGCCCTTCGCCTCGGCGGCCGGGGCGAGGGTCGGCCAGACCACCTCCTGCTCGATCTTCTGCATGTGGCCGCGGTCCTTGACGAGATAAGGCATCTCGAACAGGCCGAATTCCGGAACCACGCTCGACATGACCGTCGAGGGCAGCGCCATGTCGGCCGTGCCGAGCAGGAGCTTCTGCAAGAGCTCCTCGTCGGTGCCGAGCTGGCTCGAGCCGAACACCACGACCTTGTAGTCGATGCCCTGCTCCTGGAACTTCTCGTTGGCCCGCGCGGCGAATTCCTCGGCCGAGAGCTGGAAAAGCGAACCCGGCTCGCCGACATGGCCGAACTTGATCTCGGTCTGGGCCTCCGCCGCAGCGATGCCGCCGACCAAGATCGCGCCGATACAAGCGATGAGCTTGCGCATGGCTTAGCCTCCTCTGGTTCTCCGGTTCTTCCTGCGGATTATCCTACCATGTTGCCAAATCCTCAAGCCAAGTCACGGATCCCTGTGGGAAGCGCGGGCCGCCGCCGTAGCGCACGCCTCCGCTTGGCTGGCTCGATCGCCGCTGCTAGGCTCGACAGTGACGGAAAACCCGTGGCGGGCAAGGGACGCATCATGGCGGCAACGACGGCGGTTCGGGACCGGACGCGGACGGCGGAGGTACCCTACCCGGAGGGCGCCGCCTACGTCGACGGCGCGTACGTGCCGATCGCGGAAGCGAAGATTCCGATCCTCGACTGGGGCTTTCTTCGCTCCGACTGCACCTACGACGTGGTCCACGTCTGGGGCGGCCGGTTCTTCCGCCTCGACGACCACCTGGACCGGTTCACGAACAACGTCGAGGCGTTGAGACTCGAGCTGCCGTATCCTCGCGAGGAGATCACCGAGATCCTGATGCGTCTGATGCGCCTCACCGGCCTGCGCGAGGCGTATGTCGAGCTGATCTGCACCCGCGGCGCGCCGCCCAAGGGCTCGCGCGATCCGCGCCGCTGCGAGAACCGGTTCTACGCTTTCGTCATCCCGTTCCTGTGGATCGCGACCGAAGAGCAGCGCGAGCGCGGCCTGCACCTGCACGTCAGCGCCATTCCCCGGATTCCGCCACAGTCGGTGAGCCCCAGGATCAAGAATTTCCACTGGGGCGACATGAACCGCGCTTTGTTCGAGGCGTTCGAGGCCGGGTGCGATCTGCCCGTTCTGGTCGATCTCGACGGCAAGATCTCGGAGGGTCCGGGCTTCAACGTGTTCATGGTCAAGGAAGGCACCGTGATCACGCCCGAAGGCACCTGCCTCGATGGCATCACCCGGCAGACCGCGCTCGATCTGCTCGCCGAGCAGAACCACGAGGTGGTGATCGGCGCGTTCGCGCCGGACGAGCTGCGCGCCGCCGACGAGGCGTTCATCACCTCGACCGCGGGCGGCATCGTCCCGGTGACCCGGGTCGACCACCGGCTCCTCGGCGACGGCGAGCCCGGCCCGGTCACCACCCGGCTCAAGAGCCTGTACTGGCAGCGCCACGACGACGGCCGGGAGGGCACCCCGATCGACTACGGTTCCGCGGAGCGTTGACGCGACCGGGTTCTTCGGCAGACGCCCTGGTCCACCGTCGTCGCCGGGCGTCTGTCTCAATTCTTCTGAAGAGCGGAGCCCGCCTCTGCTGAAGGGCGGAGCCCGCCGGCTGACAAGCGGCAGGTTCACGTACCCTCCACGACACCTACGGCGTGCGCGCATGCCGTACAGGCCTGCCCACGGGGCGGCCCGCTGCGCTTGGCGCTCCGTCACGAGCCGGAGCGGTATCGCCGGGACTCGGGTTCGGCGTGAATTCACATGCCGGGTGGTTTTTCGATGCCGAACTGCGAGGGATCGTTCGGCGCCTTGCCGGCCTCGTACAGCAGCCAGGCGTTCTGGCGGACCATGCCGCTGGCACGCTCGTGCGCGTCCTCGCCGTAATAGGGCGTGAACAGGGCGCCGCGATCGGCGGCGTAGTCCTTGAGCGCCTTGGAGTTCGCGATCTTGTCCGCCCACACCTGGTCCATGGTCGCGAACACCTCCTCGGGCACGTCCTTGGGCGCCCAGATGCCGAAGTAGTTGGTGGCGAGCGAGATCTCGGGCACCCACTCGGTCACCGACGGAATGGTGCCGTAGCCGACCAGCTCGAGGGGCTCGGCACCGAGCACCGCAAGCGCGCGCAGCCGGCCGCCCCGGATCATCTCGGCCTGCTCGACCGCGAGCTGCGTGGTGAGGTCGGTCTCGCCGGCGACCGTCGCGATCACCGCCGGGTTGCCGCCGTCGTAGGTCACGTGCTTGTACGCGACCCCGGTCTGCTGGGCGAGCGCCTCCATGGCGTTGTGCCCGGCCGACGACAGGCCCGCGGTCGCGACCGAGATCTCGCTGCCGCGCTGCTTGAGGTCCTCGAGCAGCTGGCCGAAGTCCTGCCACGGGGCGTCCGGATTGACCCCGACCACCGCGACGTTGGCGACATCCAGATAGAGGCGCCACTGGTCCAGCGTCTGATCGAGCATGCCGAGCACTGGATAGGTGCCAAGGTCCTGGGCAGCGCCGGCGGCCCAGGTGTAGCCGTCGTGCGGCGCATCCCAGGCGTTCTTGGTGCCGACCGAGCCCGACGCGCCCGGCTGGTTCACGATCACCACGCTCTCGCCGAGCGCCGCCTCGAGCTCGCCCGCGACCAGGCGGGTCACCTGGTCGGTCGAGCCGCCGGCCGCCCAGGGCACGATGATCGTGATCGGCTTGTCCGGCTGCCACGGGTAGTCCTGACCGAGCGCCGGGCCGAGAGCGAGCGCAAAGCCGCATGCGGCGCCGAGCATGGCGGGCAACGAGCGTTGCATGGTGTGTCCTCCCTGATCGTTCGCTCGAGAGAGCATGCGGCCTCGTACGACTGCGGTCAACCGACCCTCAAGCCGGCTCCGGTGGCCGGCGTTCGCGCCACGGGCACGCCGCCTCCAGCTGCGCCGCGAGCCGGAACAAGGTCGCCTCGTCGCCGTAGCGGCCGACGAAATGCACCCCGATCGGCAGGCCGGCCTCGTTCCAGGACAGCGGCACCGACATCGCCGGCTGGCCGGTGACGTTGAACGGATAGGTGAACGGCGTGAACCGCCAGAGGCGCTCGGTGTACGCCGCGAGGTCCTCCGACATCATGTCGAGCACGCCGAGCTCGACCGGCGGCTCGGCCAGCGTCGGCGTCAGCAGCACGTCGTAGGTTTCGAAGAACAGCGCGATCTCGCGGCTGATCCCGTGCAGCCGGTTGAGCATCATGACGTAGTCGGGCGCGCTGATCTGCCGGCCCAGCTCGATCGTCGCCCAGGTCACCCGCTCGAAGCCCGCCGGGTCCAGCTCCTTGCCGATCGCCCGCGCGCGGAGGGTGATGTTGGCGGCGGCGCCGACCGCAAAGATCCGGTTGTAGTTGGTATCCAGACCTTCGACGTCGTAGCTGGGCGCCGCTTCCTCGACCGCGTGACCGAGCTCCTCGCACAGCCTGGCGGCCGCGCGCGCCGCGGCAACGCAGTCCGGATGCACCGCCATGCCGTTGAACGTCCTGGTGGTGAAGGCGATGCGCAGGCGGCCGGCCGGCGCCCCGACCTCGTCCAGGAACGGACGCGCTGGCGGCGGCGCGTAGTAGGGATCGCCCGGCGCCGGCCCGGCGGTCGCATCGAGCGCGGCGGCGCTGTCCCGCACGCTGCGCGCGACCACGTGCTCGACCGAGCAGCCGGCCAGGCTCTCGCCGGCGTAGGGGGCGAGCGTGTTGCGGTTGCGCGTGGTCTTGAGCCCGAACAGGCCGCAGC
>JBOHKK010000106.1:0-16787 GCA_050729115.1 Geminicoccaceae bacterium
GGCCGCGCCCGCCGCCGATCGAGCCACGGTGGCCGGGAACTAGTGCACTGACGCATTCGCTTGATTCCCTTGTCATTGCCGGGCTTGACCCGGCAATCCACTTTGGAGCCAGCGGGTGCCTTGCGGGTGGATGCCCGGATCATCCTCGGGTTCCCCACTGGGCACTGTGCCCCGAACGGTAACCCGAGGACTGGGCATGACAAACAACCGGAAAAGGGGTCTGACCCCGTTTGCAAACAACCGGAAAAGGGGTCTGACCCCGTTTGCCCCGTCTGACCCCGTTTACCCCGTTTCCCGCTTACCCCTAGGCGCGCAGGCTGCGGCGGGCACCAGCAACGCGGGAGTGGCCGGCGGCTCTGCCGTTTGCTAGAGTGAGCGCGCATTCGCGAGCGGGTCTGGCGCAACCGCCAGAATTTGTGGGGGAGGCCTTGCGATGAATTTGACGTCACTGCCCCGGGCGACGCTGTGGACGATCGGTGCTCTGGTGGTCGCGCTGATCGGCTGGGGCGCTCTCGTCTACACCAACGTCTCACACGGCAACGCCGTGGAGCAGTGGGCCAGCGAGCGCGCGGCGCTCGATGCGCAGGTGACAGAGCTCACCGGCAGCGAGGCGGCGCTGGCGCAGCAGGTCGGCGAGCTGGAGAGCACGCTCGGCGAGGCGCGCGCCGCGCGCGGCGATCTTGCCGCGCTGCGCACGCAGATCGACGCGGCGAACGCGAAGCTGAGCGACCGCCTTGCCCGGCTCGGCGATCACGAGCAGCGGATCGCGAGCACCGAGACGGAGCTGGCCGGGCTGCAGGGCAACGTCGGCAAGATCGAGGCGCAGATCGCGCGCGCCAAGGCGAGCCTGAACCAGCGCATGGCGGTGCTCGGCGAGCGCGATCGCAATCTCGCCGAGTTGCGCGCGGAGCGGCACAAGGTGGAGTCGGCGGCGGCCGTGGCAAAAGCGCGCTTCACCGAGGTCAGCGCCAGGCTCAACCAACGCCTCGCGGTGCTCGGTGAGCGCGAGCGCGACCTGGAGACGCTGCGCCGCGAGCGGGCGCAGGTGGCGGACGAGCTGGCCGACGGCGAGAGCCGCCTGGCCGAGGTGCGCGACGGGATCAACCGGCGCATGGGCGTGCTGGGCGAGCGCGAGCACGATCTCGCCGATCGCCGGATGCAGCTCGCCGCTCTCTCGGATGCAGCAGCGGACGTCGAGACGCGGATCGCCGCCGCGGTCGGCAGGCTGAACCAGCGCATGGCGGTGCTGGGCGAGCGGGACCGTGATCTGGTCGCGGCCGATCGGGCGCTCGCCGCCCTCAACCGGCAGATCGCCGGGGCCGAGCAACGCCAGGCGGCGGTGACCGACCGGCTGAACCGGCGCCTCGCCGTGCTGGGCGAGCGTGAGCACGAAGGCGTGGTGCTCGAGCGCGCGGTGCAGACCGCAGGCAGCCGCCTTGCCCGGCTCGAGGAGGCGGTCGCCGGTGCCGAGGGCGCGCTGATCGACCAGCAGACCGCGCTCGCCGCGGTCGGCATCGAGGTCGCCGACGCCGAGCGCACGCTGTCGACCCGGAGCGTCGGGATCGCCGCGGCGACCACCCGCCTGGGGGAGCTCGAGGGGCAGGTCGCGGCGCTCCAAGGACAGCTCGATCACGCGCTTCTGGCCAAGGACGTCGCCGGTCTGAGCGATCGTCGCGCGGCGCTCACCCAGGAGGTCGCCGCGCTGGATGAGGAGATCGCGCGCAAGGGTCCGCTCGCCGCGAGCGCGATGACCCTCAACACCCGCGTGGCCGAGCTCGAGGACGAGCTGCTCCGGCTGACCCGGGAGCGCAGCGCCACCGCGGTCGCGCTGCGTGAGGCGGAGCGCGAGCTCGAGCGGGTGGCGGCGGAGCGCGATGTGGCGGCGGACGAGCACGCTCGCCTGGTCGCGCAGGCGGACGACCTGAAGGCGCGAAGGGCCGAGGCCGAAGCCGAGCTGGCGCAGCTCACGGCCGAGGTGCGGCATCAGGATTCGGTGTTCGCAACGCTCGAGGTGCTGAAGAAGGAGCAGGGCTTCCTGCGCGAGCTGATCGGCTCGATGGTCGACGAGGGCGGTGTCGTGCGCGATCGCGTCCGGCAGCTGCGGCAGGAGAGCGAGACCCTGGTCGCGCAGCAGCTGGAGCTGGAGAAGGCCGTGATCGGCAAGCAGGCGGAGATCGACATCCTCGAGAAGGCGATCGTGACCAAGAGTCAGCGCCTGGATCCCGAGCGGGGGGTGAGCGACGCCCGCGCTTTCTGAAGGTTTGGGCTGAAGGTTTGGGCTGAAGGTTTGGGCTGAAGGCTTGGCTGCCGCAAGCACGGCGCGATGCCGTCGTCGCGGGGCGGAAGGCCCTGCGGCTTTTCGCAGCTGCGGGAAGTTTGAGCAAAATTAGGCGCTTGTCCCAGGCATGCTTTCCGTTATCTAATTGGCGGTGGGAAGGCGCCGACGACAGATCGGCGCGCGAGGGAGTCCTGGCGTCCTGAACTCACGCGCGATCCAGGACGGCCAGTCAGCCGGCGGCGCTGGGCGGATCGGGGCTCGGGCACGCAATGCAACGGGGAGAGCTAGAATGAGAAGAGGTTGGTTGTTGACGGGCGTTGCGGCGATGGGGCTGTTCGCGGCGTCACAGACTGCGGTGGCCAACGAAGAGCTCCTGGTCATGCAGCAGAACCCGGCGGGCTGGGTGATGGCGCTCGGGAACTACAGCGGCACGCGCTTCAGCGAGCTCGCGCAGATCAACCAGGACAACGTCGGCGATCTCCAGGTTGCCTGGACGTTCTCGACGGGCGTGCTGCGCGGCCACGAGGGCGGTCCGCTGGTGATCGGCGACACCATGTACGTCCACACGCCGTTCCCCAACATCGTCTACGCCCTCGACCTCAACGAGACGGGTCGGGTGATCTGGAAGTACGAGCCGCAGCAGGATCCGGACACCATCCCGGTGATGTGCTGCGACACCGTGAACCGCGGCCCGGCCTACGCCGACGGTAAGATCTTCCTGCTCCAGGCCGACAACAACGTGGTGGCGCTCGACGCCCAGACCGGCGAGGAGATCTGGAAGGTCTCGAACGGCGACATCACCAAGGGCGAGACCGGCACCATGTCGCCGCTGGTGATCCGGGACAAGGTCTACGTCGGCATCTCGGGGGGCGAGTTCGGCGTCCAGGGTCACGTCACCGCCTACGACATCAACTCGGGCGAGCTGGTCTGGCGCGCGTACTCCACGGGGCCGGACGACATGACCCTGATGGATCCCCAGAACACCACCCATCTCGGGCAGCCGGTCGGGGTGGACTCCGGCACCGCCACCTGGGAAGGCGATCAGTGGCAGATCGGCGGCGGCACGACCTGGGGTTGGCTGACCTACGATCCCGAGCTCGACCTGCTCTACTACGGCACCGGCAATCCCGGTACCTGGAACCCGTCGCAGCGTCCGGGCGACAATCGCTGGTCGATGACCATCTTCGCGCGCGACCCGGAGACCGGCATGGCCAAGTGGGTCTATCAGAAGACCCCGCACGACGAATGGGACTATGACGGCGTCAACGAGAACATCCTGGCCGACATTGAGATCGACGGCGAGATGCGCAAGGTGCTGGTCACCTTCGATCGCAACGGTTTCGCCTACACCTTGGACCGTGAGACCGGGGAGCTCCTGGTCGCCGAGAAGTACGATCCGGCGGTCAACTGGGCGACCCACGTCGACATGGAGACCGGGCGGCCGCAGGTGGTGTCGCGCTACTCGACCGACCAGCAGGGCGAGGACGTGAACACCACCAACATCTGCCCGGCCGCGCTCGGGACCAAGGACCAGCAGCCGGCGGCCTTCTCGCCCGAGACCGGGCTGTTCTACGTGCCGACCAACCACGTCTGCATGGACTACGAGCCGTTCGCGGTCTCCTACACCGCAGGCCAACCCTTCGTCGGCGCCACGCTCAGCATGTATCCGGCGCCGGGCGGCGATCACCTCGGCAACTTCATCGCCTGGGACGCCGCCGCCGGTGAGATCGTGTGGTCGATCCCGGAGCCGTTCTCGGTGTGGAGTGGTGCGCTCGCGACCGCTGGCGACGTGGTGTTCTACGGCACCCTCGAGGGCTACCTGAAGGCGGTCGATGCCGAGACCGGCGCACCGCTCTACCAGTTCAAGACGCCCTCGGGGATCATCGGCAACGTCAACACCTGGATGCACGACGGCAAGCAGTACGTCGGCGTGCTCTCGGGCATCGGCGGCTGGGCCGGCATCGGTCTCGCGGCCGGGTTGACCGGCGACACCGAGGGGCTCGGTGCGGTCGGCGCGTACAAGGCGCTGTCCAACTACACCCAGCTCGGCGGCGTCCTGACGGTGTTCACGCTGCCACAGTGAAACGACCGCTCAGCCGCGACTGAGCCGAATTGACCCGGCACCCCGGGGTTCCCCGGGGTGCCGGTCTGTTCCTTGGCCCGATCGACGTCATGGCGATCCGGGCCGGTTTGCGAGGTGCACTTTGTTCGGACTCGATGTGATCCGGCCGCACGGCCGTCTTCTCTGGGGCGCGGGGATCGCGGGATTGGTCGTGGGATTGGGCCTTACGCCGGTGCTGGTCCACGCCCAGGCGGCCGCCGATGACACCGCGTCCGGCGAGGAGGCAGTCGAGGAGGAAGCGGCCGAAACCGAGGTCCCTTGGGAGGACCAGCCGTATACCGTGGTCGACGGCAAGGTCGACTTGGGGACGTACAACGGTTACCGCCGGTATCACAGCTCCTGCCATGTCTGCCACGGCCCGGATGGCCTCGGCAGCTCGTACGCGCCGGCGCTGGTCGAATCGCTGCCGCAGATCGGCTACGAGGGCTATCTCGAGGCGGTGATCTATGGCATCGAGAACGTCAATCAGGCCCAGCAGTCGGTGATGCCGGCGTTTGGCGAGGTCCCGGACGTCGCCAACTACGTCGACGACATCTATTCTTACCTCAAGGCGCGCGCCGACGGGGCGATCGGCCGCGGCCGGCCGGAGCGCCTGCCCAACCAATGAGCTGCGGCGCAGGAGAAGACCTGCCCAACCAATGAGCTGCGGCGCAGGAGAAGAGATGTCATGATGCGGATCGAGAGGCTGGCCACCGCAGTGGCCGCACTGGGCTTCACTCTGGTCGCGGGGAGTGTGTTCGCCCAGCTCGGCGAGCTGGTCGACCCGACCAGGCTGCGCGTGTGCGCCGATCCCCACAACCTGCCGTTCTCCAATCAGGCGGGCGAGGGGTTCGAGAACAAGATCGCCGAGCTGCTGGCCGACGAGCTCGGGGTCGAGCTCACCTACACCTGGTATCCCCAGTCGATCGGCTTCGTGCGCAACACGCTGGGCGCCCGCGTCTGCGACGTGGTGATGGGCATCACCAGCACCAGCGAGCTGATGCAGAACACCAATTTCTACTACCGCTCGAGCTACGTCCTGCTCCAGCGCGCCGATGCCGATACCAAGGCGGCCTCCCTGACCGATCCGAAACTTGCCGATCTGCGCATCGGTGCGGTCGCCAGGACGCCGCCGGTCGACCTCCTGGCGCGCCAGGGGCTGCTCAAGAACCTTCGGCCCTACAACCTGGTGGTCGACACCCGGTTCGAGAGCCCCGCCCGGCAGCTGGTCGAGGACGTGGCCGCCGGCGAGGTCGACGTCGGCGCGCTGTGGGGGCCGATCGCCGGCTATTGGTCGAAGCAGCAGGCGGTGCCGCTCGAGGTGCTGCCGCTCACCGCCGAGGATCCCGGCGCCAGGCTGGATTTCCGGATCACCATGGGACTGCGTCGCAACGAGCCCCAGTGGGAGCAGATTCTCAACGACTTCATTGCCGAGCACCAGGACGAGATCCAGGCGATCCTGATCGAGTACGGCGTGCCGCTGCTGGATCGACAGGGGCGTCCGATCGAGGCCGTGGCCGGACAGCGCCAGGGTGCTCTGGAACGCGTGCCGGAGCCGGAGGGCTTTCGGATGGAGGCGTACCGCGCCCCCGTGCCGGCGTCGCTCGCCGGCGCCGCGACCGTCGGCACGGCGGCGCTTCAGGCCCTTCTGGAGACGGCAGCCCCGGTCCTGATCGACGTTCTGCCGGCGCCGCGGCCGCCCCAGGACCGGGCCGGGGCGCGCCTCTGGCGGCCCAAGCCGCGCGCCAACATCCCAGGCAGCGTGTGGCTGCCGAACGTCGGCTACGGCGAGCTGTCATCCGAGTTCCAGGCCTATTTCGACGCCAATCTTAAGCGCCTGACCGCGGGCGATCGCGCGCGCCGCCTGGTGTTCTATTGCCAGGCCGACTGCTGGATGTCGTGGAACGCGGCCAAGCGCGCGGTCCAGAGCGGCTACGGCAACGTCGTGTGGTATCCCGACGGCACCGACGGCTGGGCGGCGGCGGGGTTGCCGCTCGAGGCCGCGGCGCCGGTGCCGATGCCGGATTTCGTCGAGACCGGGACGGCGACGGCTCAGCCGCGATCGTGAAGAGGGTGCGGCTGACCCGGATTCCTCACCAGCAGCCAGAGGAGCCTGACATGAAGTGGCAGACACCGAGGATCGTCGAGATCGCCTGCGGCTGCGAGATCAACGCCTACTTCCCGGCGGATCTCTGAACGCGCCGCCGCCGCGCCGGTCCGGCCGTTGATCCGCCATGCGCCTGATCGTCCTTGGCGCCGCCGCCGGCGGCGGCTTCCCGCAATGGAATAGCGCGTGCCCGGTCGGGCGCCGGGCCTGGGCGGGTGATCCCGCCGCCGGGTGGCGCACCCAGTGCGCGGTGGCGATCAGCGCCGACGGCGAGCGCTGGACCCTGTTGAACGCCTCGCCGGATCTGCGCCAGCAGATCCTGGCGACCCCGGCGTTGCAGCCAAAGCGCGGACCGCGCCACAGCCCGATCGGCGCGGTGGTGCTGACCAGCGGCGACGTCGACCACGTCGCCGGCCTGTTGACCCTGCGCGAGAGCCAGCCGTTTGCGCTCTACGCCACCGCGGCGATTCTCGAGGTCCTGGAGAGCAACCCGATCTTCAACGTGCTCGATCCCGCGTTCGTGCGCCGCCGGCGCCTGAGGCTGGAGCAGCCGGTCGCGTTGGACGGGGGGCCGACGGTCGTGCCGTTCGCGGTGCCGGGCAAGGTAGCGCTCTATTTGGAGGACGATGCCCTCGAGATCGGCGCTCTGAGCGAGGACGTGATCGGACTGGAACTACAGGACGCTGCCGGCGCCCGGGCGTTCTTCGTGCCGGGCTGCGCCCGCCTCACGCCGGAGCTCGCCGAGCGTCTTCGCGGCGCGGCGCTGGTCCTGTTCGACGGCACGCTGTGGACCGACGACGAGATGATCCAGAGCGGGACGGGGGTCAAGACCGGCGCGCGCATGGGCCACATGAGCGTCGTTGGGCCGGCCGGCACGATGGCCGCGTTCGCCAGGCTTGGCGTGCGGCGCAGGATCTTGATCCACATCAACAACACCAACCCGATGCTGCTCGAGGATTCGGCCGAGCGCGCCGCGGCCCTGGCGGCCGGCTGGGAGGTGGCCCACGACGGGATGGAGATCACGCTGTGAGTGGCCTGTTGACACCCGAGGAGCTGGAGGCGGAGCTCGGCCGGATCGGCGAAGCCCGCTACCACTGGAACCACCCGTTCCACGAGGCGATGAAGAACGGCGAGCTGACCAAGGGCCAGATTCAGGCCTGGGCGCTCAATCGCTACTATTATCAGTCGCACATCCCGATCAAGGACGCCGCGATCATGGCGCGCATGGCCGACCCCGAGCTGCGCCGGGCCTGGCGCCAGCGGATCATCGACCATGACGGCGAGCGCGCGGGCGAGGGCGGCATCGAGCGCTGGCTCAAGCTGACCGAGGGCCTGGGCCTGGACCGCGCCTACGTCGTCTCGACCGAGGGCGTGCTGCCGGCCACCCGCTTCGCGGTCGAGGCCTACGTGCATTTCGTCCGCGAGCGCACCCTGCTCGAGGCGATCGCCTCGTCGCTGACCGAGATGTTCTCGCCCAGGATCATCGCCGATCGGGTCTCGGGGATGCTCGCCAACTACGATTTCGTGAGCCGCGAGACGCTCGCCTACTTCCAGAGGCGGCTGGACCAGGCGCCGCGCGATGCCGACTTCGCGCTCGACTACGTCAAGCGGGAGGCGCGGCGGCCGGATCAGCAGCAGCTGGTCCAGGGTGCGCTCTGCTTCAAATGCGACGTGCTCTGGGCGCAGCTGGATGCCCTCGAGCACGCCTACGCCACCCCGGGCCGGATCCCCGAAGGCGCGTTTCGTCCGGAGCAGCCGTGAGCGAGCGGCCGCAGGTCCACGACGCGGCCGTGCCGGCGCTGGCGCGCGGCGTCAAGCTGCGCTTCGACAAGGCGCGCGACGTCTGGGTCCTGCTGGCGCCGGAGAAGGTGCTGATGCCGGATCAGGTCGCCGTCGAGATCCTCAAGCGCTGCGACGGCAAGGCGCGCCTGAGCGCGATCGTGGACGACCTGGCGGTGACCTTCTCGGCGGATCGCGACCAGGTCGCGGCCGATGTCCGGGCGTTCTTACAGGACCTCGCCGACAAGGGCATGCTCACGCTCTGAGGCCGAAATCGGCGGCTTGCCGAGCGCCGCCACCACGACCTGGCCGAAGGCGACGAACTCGCCGCGCCGGGGCGAGGTGCGCCGCCAGGCCAGACCGACGGTGCGCACCGGCGGCGGCTGCTTGAACGACACCACGTGGATGCCTTGGCGGTCGCCGACCTCGACCGGCACGGCAAGCTCCGGAAGAATTGTGCAGCCGTAGCCGCTCGCGACCATCTGCACCACGGTGGCGAGGCTGCTGGCCCGGAAGTCGTCGAGCTCGCTCGCGCCGGCGGCCTGACCGACCGCGAGTGCCTGATCCCGCAGACAGTGACCTTCCTCGAGCAGCAGGAGATGCTCGCCGCTCAGATCGGTCTGCGCCACGCTGTTGCGCTCGCCGAGCGGGTGGTCCAGCGGCAGCGCCAGCGCGAACACGTCGTCGAACAGCGGCAGCTCCAGGGTCTCCGGCTCCTCGAGCGGCAAGGCCAGGATCAGGAGATCGAGCGACCCCGCCAGCAGCTCGCGCACCAGCACCGTGGTCTGCGTCTCGCGCACGCTCAGCTGCAGCTTGGGAAACACGGCGTGCAGGCGCGGCAGGATGGCGGGCAGGATATAGGGGCCGATCGTGGGGATGACGCCGAGGCGGAGCGGCCCGCTCAGCATCTGGGCGTGCTGGCGGGCGAAATCGGCGAGATCCTGGACCGAGCGCAGGATGGCGCGGGCGCGGCGCGCCACCTCGCGCCCCGCCGGCGTCAGCAGCGCGCCCTTGTGGGCCCGCTCGACCAACGGCCCGCCGAGCGCCGTCTCCAGCTCCTTGATCTGCATGCTGAGCGCCGGTTGGGTCACGTGACAGCGCAGCGCCGCCTGCCCGAAATGCTGCGTCTCGGCCAGCGCGACGAAGTAGCGAAGCTGCCGCAGGGTGGGTTCCATCGATAAGGGCGCCTGATAGGGACTAGCAAAACTTACGATTGGATCTGATCGAGCGCAACCGGCAAGATCGCTCGGTGGGAGCTTGCAGCGGAGGAAGCCCATGGCATGGCGTACCCCGAAGCTGGTTGAGATCGCCTGCGGTTGCGAGATCAACGCCTACTTCCCGGCCGATCTCTGAGCGGCCACGCCGGGTGGCGCCGGCTGTGCGCGGGCGCCACCCGGCATCCGGCCGACCGCTACGGGTGGCGCCGGCCGCGCGTGGGCGCCACCCGGTATCCGGTCGCGCCGCGAGGGTAGTGGATTTGCTGCCATCCCAAGGGCTATGATCGGCTCGAATCGCGTCCCGGCGACGGAGCCGATCTGTCATGTACGAATTGATCGTCATTGCCTGCCTGCTCGCTCATCCCACCACGTGCGAGGAGTTCCCGATTCCCTTCCAGAAGCCGATGGGCATGACGCGATGCCTGCGCGAAGGCCAGCTGCATCTGGCCGAATGGGTGGCGGGGCATCCCGACTGGGTGATCCGCCGGTGGACCTGCGGTCTGCCGCGAGCCTGAGCCCGGCCGTTCGCGCGGCGCCAGCGGCTCTCGCGGCTTGCGACCGCCTGCCTTCATCCGTGACCGAGGTCAGTCAAAGAGGCTTTTGAGCACCGGCGCTGAGGATGGCGTTCATCCACTGCAGCAGTTCGATTGGCGCCTCGCGGACCGGGAGTTCCTTGGCGAAGGGTGCGATGCACGGCCTGATCCTGGGTTGCGGCATGCTTCTGGCGATGGCGGCGGCTCCTGGCCAGACGTGGGCCCAAGAGAGGTCGGTCGCACTGTTCGACGGTAGGACGCTGGATGGGTGGGTGCAGCGGAACGGCACGGCGGCGTACCGGGTGGAAGACGGCGCGATCGTCGGGCGCACCAGCGAAGGCAGCCCGAGCTCGTTCCTCACGACGACGCAACAGTTCGGCGACTTCGAGCTCGAGTTCGAGGTCAAGGTCGACGACGCGCTCAACTCCGGCGTCCAAATCCGGTCCAAGATCAAGGAGGCAACCACGGGCCAAGATGCGGACGACCAGGCCGGCCGCGTGTTCGGTCCGCAGGTCGAGATCGAGGCGAGCCCGGGCCTCGCGGGCTACGTCTACGGCGAGGCGACTGGCCGCGGCTGGCTGACTCCGGACCAGCGCCTGGTGCCCCACGAGCATTTCCGAAACGGGCACTGGAACCGCTACCGCATCGTCGTTCGGGGGCCGCGCATCCGGACCTGGATCAACGGGCAGCCGATCGAGGACCTCGCGGACGAGGAGACCTACCGGGCCCATCCCGAGGGCTTCATCGGGCTCCAGGTACACGGCATCGAGCCTGGCACGGGCCCTTACCAGGTGGCGTGGCGCCAGCTGCGCCTGCGGAAGCTGCCGGCTGCGGACTGATCCGGCAATCGCGGGTGCTATTCGAGACGCTCCCTCAGCGCGTCGAACTGCGCCGCGAGAGCGATCAGATTCGGGTCGTTCGCGACGGCCGCGCTCGAGGCGCCGCGCAGGACCGCGAGATCGGCCTCGGCACTTTCGAGGAGCCGGGCCGCGGCCGCGCCCTCACCGCGTTCGAGCCGCTGCTCGATGTCGCCCATCCGCTGCTGGAGCACGATCACCCGCCGGCCGAAGTCGAGAGCGGCCGTCTGGGGGCCAGGCGGCGTGTGGCCGCCGCCCAGATATCTGGGCTTGTCGACAACGACTACATCGCCCACGCCTTCGGCCCGAACAGCCTCGAGGCGGACGACGGGGTGCTGCGCCTGGAAGCCACGCTCGCCGATCTGTTCGAGTTCGTCGACCGGACGGTCGGGCTCGACAATACCCTGATCGTGCTGTCGGCCGACCATGGCTTCGACGCGATTCCCGAGCACCAGAAGGAGCTCGGCTTCGACGCCGGCCGGCACTATCCGGAGAAGTTCCTGGAGCAGGTCAACGCCGGCCTCAAGGAGCGCTACAAGAGCGAGGACGACTTCGTCGTCGCGTTCTGGAACCCGAGCCTCTACCTCGACCGCGAGACGATCGCCGGGCTCGCCATCGAGCGGGCCGAGGCCGAGCAGGCGCTCGCCCAGGAGATCCTCAAGGTCCCGGGCATCGCGCTCGCCATGACGCGGACCGACCTGATGGCCGGCACGATTCCGATCATGCGCAAGGTGCAGCGGGCGTTCCATCCCAAGCTGTCGGGCGACGTGCTGATCGTGCAGGACCAGTTCTGGTACCTCTATCCCAACGCCGAGGAATTCGCGGCCATGCACGGCTCGCCGTACGCGTACGATACCTACGTGCCGGTCATGCTGGCCGGGCCCGGAATCCCGAACCAGGTCGTGAGCCGGCCCGTGGCGCCGGAGGACATCGCGATCACGATCGCCACCTACATGGGCACCAAGCCGCCCTCCGGCTCGGTCGGCGAGGTGCTGTACGAGGCGCTGCCCGCCGGCCCGCGCAGCGTTCAGGCCGGATCCAGCCAGTGATACCAAGCGCAGCCAGTGATACCAAACGCAGCCAGTGATACCAAACGCAGCCAGTGATACCAAACGCAGAAAGTCTCGACGTTCGCGCTTGGCCCGCGCGCCGGGGTTGGTGGTGCGGCGAGCGCGCCCGCGAAGGTGAACGCTTCGCGGGTCCGGTATGCGGGCCGAGAGCGTGGAGGCTCGCCGTGGCGGCGAGCCCTCGTCGCCGTCTCGACCGCGCGAGGCGCGTGGCGGGATAGTTTCAGCCCGCGCCGTGCACCACCCGCCGCGCTTACTGCTCGAACACGATGGCGTCGGCGCGGCCGCCGAGCGCGGTGAGATGGCCCTTGAGATCCTCGACCATCTGCGGCGGCCCGCAGACGTAGAAGTGCTGGCTGAAGTCGGCGACCTTGTCCTCGAGGAAGGCCCGGTCGATCAGCCGGTTCTCGAGCCCGGGCTCCGGCGCGTCGGTGACCGTGAACACGCAGGCGAGGCCGGCCATCGCCTCGAACTCGTCGCGCAGGATGATGTCGCGGCTGGTCTTGTTCGAGAACAGGAGCGTGTTGCCGGCGAGCTTCCCGTCCTTGGTTAGCTGGCGCAGGATCGCGATGAACGGGGTGACGCCGGCGCCGCCCGCAATGAAGGTGCCCGGCCCTTGGTATTGGATCGTCCCCCAGGGCTTGCGGATGACCAGCTCGTCGCCGGGCTCGAGCCCGCCCAGCGCGTTGGTGACGCCGCCGTGGTCGGAATAGATCTTGATCGTGAACTCGAGCTCCGGCCACTCGTTCAGCGAGGTGAAAGTGAACGGGCGCTTCTCCTTCTGCCATTCCGGCCGGTTGATCGACACGAGCGTCGCCTGCCCCGGCTCGAAGCGGAAGCCCTCGGGCTTCGCGACCGTGAACCGCCGGACGTCGTGGGTCACCGGCTCGACCTTCAGGATTGTGACCGGGTGCATGGTTTCCTCCCTCCGGACCGACGATCAGGCGAGCCTACGCGGCCGTTGCAGATGATCTAGCTCGATCTCGGGCGAGATCGACGGCCAGGGCACGCCCAGGCGCAGCAGCGAGGCCCCCGCCGCGGTGCCGCGGGGGCAGGCCATGGCTCAGTCGAGGGGCACGCCGTCGTAGACGGCAGCGAGGGCGAGCTCGATGCCGGGCGGGTCGAGGCGCAGCGGATCGGGCGGCGCGATGTTGGTGAGGAAGGCGCCGCCGAGGTCGTCCCGGCGTTCATGGTGCACGATCTGGCGACGGTCCTGGTGGATCACCAGATAGTGTCGCAGGCTCGGGATCTTCAGGTAGAGCGAGAGCTTGCGGCCGGTATCGTCCCCTTCGTTGGAGGGCGAGAGGATCTCGACGATGATGATGGGCTCGTCGACGCGTGGAGTCGCAAAGTCCATCGGGCTACAGGTCACGACCACGTCCGGGATCAGCGATGAGCCCTCGACCTCCACGATCGCGCCGTCGACCAGTGCCTCGCAGGCCGTACCATCCAGGGCGCTTCCCAGCAGACGACCGACCCGGCTCTTGAGGAGCGTGTGCGTCTTCGATCCCGGCGCCATGAGCTTCGGCACGCCGTCGATGAATTCCCACACGTCCGGCTGGCGGTCGTGCCAGGCCCGGAACTCCTCGAGCGTCCGTGGCCGATCGGGTTGCGGCTGTGGCGGCATCGCGATCCTCGCTGCCAGATACTATACGTGCGCCCGCCGCGACGACAACGCCCGCGGCACTGCGTGGCATCGCCCATGCGCGGCGGCGACGCGGACGGCGTGACGGCTTCTGTCGCCGTCAAGCAACCCTCGATTCGGCGCTTCCTCGCCTGGGACGGCCGCTCAGCGGATCGCGAGCGCCTCCTCGGCCGGCGCCGCCGCGACCGCCGGCCCCTCGCGCAGGTGGGCCGACAGGCGGTGCTCCACGCGCTTGAAGCCGTAGAGGATGGCGTAGGACATCACCAGATAGCAGAGGCCGACGAAGATCCAGACCTCGAAGGTGCGGAAGGTCTCGGCGATGATCACCCGCCCCACGCCGGTCAGGTCCATGATGGTGATGATCGACACCAGCGAGGTCGCCTGGAACAGGAAGATGACCTCGTTGGTATAGGCGGGCAGGGCGAGGCGGAACGCCTTGGGCAGGATCACCCGGCGCAGCATCAGCGTCCGGGACATGGCGAACGCGCGCCCCGCCTCCACCTCGCCGAACGGCACCGCCCGGATCGCGCCGCGCAGGATCTCCGCCGTATAGGCCGCGGTATTCAGGGTCAGGGTCAGGATCGCGCAGAAGTAGGGCTCGCGGAAGAACTGCCACAGGCCGACCGCCCTGAGCTCGGGCACGAACTGGCCGCTGCCGTAATAAATGAGGAAGATCTGGACCAGGAGCGGCGTGCCGCGGAAGTAGAACATGAAGCCATAGGCAGGCCAGGACAGGAGCGGGTTGGGGGACAGCCGGGCGAGCGCTATCGGCACGGCGAGCACGAGGCCGATCAGCATGCTGATCGCGGTCAGCTGCAGGGTGACCCAGGCGCCGCTCAGGAAGCGCGGCAGATTGTCGAGGATGACCGAGGGGTCCATCGCCTCACGCCCGCCGGATGCCGCGATTGGCCCAGGCTTCCGCCCGGTGCAGCACCTGCAAGGAGACGATGGTGATCAGCAGGTAGATGATCGAGGCGCCGAAATAGAAGGTGAACGGCATCCGCACCGCGCGCGCGGCGATGTCGGTCATGCGCATCAACTCCGGCAGCTGCACCACCGACATCAGCGCGGTCGCCTTGATCAGCACCAGCCAGACGTTCCCCAGCCCCGGTATGGCGAAGCGCCAGACCTGGGGCAGCATGATGCGGCGAAACGCCAGCGTCCGGCTCATGCCGGCGGCGTAGGCCGCCTCGATCTGGCCGCGATCGAGCGCCTGGAAGGCGCCGCGAAACACCTCGGTCGTGAACGCGCCGTAGATCACGCCGAGCGTCAACGTGCCGGCCGTGAACGGATCGATGTCGATGATCACGTCGCCGCCCGTCGCCAGGCTGAGCAGGCGCTGTAGCAGGATCGTGACGCCATAGTAGACCAGCAGGATCAGCACCAGCTCGGGCACGCCGCGCACGATCGTCGTGTAGGCGCCCGCGAGGCTCCGGGCGATCGGGTTGCCGCCGAGCTTGCCCCAGGCCCCGAGCAGCCCGAGGAGGAGCGCCAGCGGCACCGCCGACAGGCCGACCAGGAGCGTGACCTTCGCCCCGGCCCAGAAGACCCAGCCGTAGCCCTGAAAGTCCAGCACGCCGACAGGCTGCCGTCAGAACCTGGCCGGCGCGGCGCGCGGCGCTTTACGAGATCGGCCCGTAGACGTCGAACTCGAAGTACTTCTCGGCGATCGCCTCATAGGTGCCGTCGGCGCGGATCTTGTCGATTGCCTCGTTGAAGGTCGCGCGCAGGTCGTCCTCGCCCTTGCGGATCGCGATGCCAGCGCCCTCGCCGTGATACTTCGGATCGGAATAGTCCGGGCCGACGAACTCGAAGTCCTGGCCGGCGTCGGTCTTGAGGAAGCCTTCGAGCAGCGCGACCGAGTCGGCCATGATCAGGTCGACGCGGCCGGAGACGAGGTCGGCGTTGGCCTCGTCCTGGGTGGCGTAGGCCCGGACGTCGACCTCGGGGAACTCGCCGCGCAGGAAATTCTCGTGG
This sequence comes from Geminicoccaceae bacterium, assembly GCA_050729115.1. Taxonomy (GTDB): domain Bacteria; phylum Pseudomonadota; class Alphaproteobacteria; order Geminicoccales; family Geminicoccaceae; genus JBKPNX01. The sequence continues at coordinate 15,562 of JBOHKK010000106.1, forward strand.
ATCGTGGCCCGCTGCACGCCGACCGCCTTGCCCGCGAGCCCCTCGGGCGAGATGTCCAAGCCGGCGCCCTTCGGCGCGACGAACTTGGCCGGCGTGTTGTAATACTTGTCGGTGAAGTCGACGACCTCCTTGCGCTGCTCGGTGATCGACATCGAGGCGACGATGGCGTCGTACTTCTTGGCGATCAGGCCCGGGATGATGCCGTCCCAATCCTGGATGACGAACTCGCACTCGAAGTTCGCCGCCGCGCACAGGGCATTGGCGATGTCGATATCGAAGCCGACCAGCTTTCCGTCGGTATCGATGGAGTTGAACGGCGGATAGGCACCCTCGGTGCCGATCTTGACCTGGCGCTTGTCCTGCGCCTGCGCGCCGGTCGCGAGCACGGCAATCGCCGCTGCCGCGATCAAGCCAGTGGCCAGTTTCCTCATCTTTGTCGTCCTCCGGGTTGCCCCCATTGTCGATTGGCGACGATCCAACGACCACGCGGCGTGACAGTCAAGCCGCAATCGGCGCTCCGGAATGCGTTGCGCCGGCCAGCGCAGAGCCATCGGCGCGGGCCTGGTGCATTGACGCAAACAGAACGTACCATTCTTTGTCATGCCCGGACCTGATCCGGGCATCCATCCGCAAAGCCGGCGCGGGCGCCAGAGTGGATTGCCGGGTCAAGCCCGGCAATGACAAGGGAATCAAGCGAATGCGTCTGTGCCCTAATAGCGGTCGATGACCGGGACCCCGAGGGTGGCGTAGTCGCCCATCGAAGCGAGAACCGCCGCCGTCTCCTCGAGGGCGATGGTGCGGCTGACCAGCGCGCGCGGATCGAGCTTGCCGGTCTCGATCATGGCGAGCATCGAGGCGTAGCGCGGCACGTGCATGCCGTGGGAGCCGACCACACTCAGCTCCTTGCCCACGATCAGGTCGATCGGCAGCGCCACCTTGCCACGCTCGGCCCCGCTGGTCAGGCCGATCTGCAGATGGCGGCCGCGGGCGCGCAGGCTGCGGATGGCGCCCACGCAGGTCGCTTCGATGCCGAGCGCGTCGATCGCAACCTGCGCGCCGCCCTTGGTGATCTCGCGCACCGCCCGGGCGGCATCGGCATCGCCGGCGTGCACCGTCTCGACCGCGCCCTGCTGCCTGGCGGCGGCGAGCTTGCCGCCGTCGATGTCGACGCCGATGACGTTGGCGCCGAGCGCATTCGCGATCTGCACCGCCGACAGGCCGACGCC